>NZ_JBDTKA010000154.1:0-71018 GCF_039935575.1 Lapillicoccus sp. | reverse complement strand
GTCCTGACGATGCCGGAGTCGATGTCCAAGGAGCGGCGTGCGCTGCTGCGGGCGTTCGGGGCTGAGCTCGTCCTCACCGACCCCTCGACGGGCATGAAAGGCGCGGTCGACAAGTCCGAGGAGATTGTCAAGGAACGCGGCGGCGTGCTGGCCCGTCAGTTCGCCAACGAGGCCAACCCCGAGATCCACCGCACCACCACGGCTGAGGAGATCTGGAAGGACACCGACGGCGAGGTCGACATCGTCGTCGCCGGCATCGGCACCGGTGGCACCATCACCGGGGTCGGTCAGGTTCTCAAGGCCCGCAAGCCCGGCCTGCAGATGATCGCCGTCGAGCCGGCGGAGTCCCCGATCCTCAATGGTGGCAAGCCCGGACCCCACAAGATCCAGGGCCTCGGGGCTAACTTCGTGCCGGAGATCCTCGACACGAGCATCTACGACGAGGTCATCGACGTCGATGCGGAGACCTCCGTGAAATGGGCCCGCCGCGCGGCCACCGAGGAGGGCCTGCTCGTCGGCCTCTCGTCCGGTGCCGCCATCGCCGCGGCGGTGCAGGTGGCGCAGCGTCCGGAGAACGAGGGCAAGACAATCGTGGTCATCATCCCCAGCTTCGGGGAGCGCTACCTGTCGACGATCCTGTTCGAGGGTCTCGTCGACTGACGTGGTTGACGCGAACCTGTATGCCGGCGCGATCCGGCGGCCCGCCAAGGGATGGGGCCGCCGGATCGCGTCCGCGCGTGCGTCGGTGATCGAGGACGTCGACGCCGCCATGGCGCGCGATCCCGCCGCCCAGTCGCGGCTCGAGACGTTCCTCGCCTCCCCTGGCCTGCATGCCGTCTGGTCACATCGGGTCTCGCACAAGATGTGGGAGAACCCCAGCTATCGGCTGCCAGCCCGGCTGTTGTCCCAGTGGACGCGGGCGCGTACCGGCATCGAGATCCACCCCGGCGCCACCATCGGTCGACGGCTCTTCATCGACCACGGGATGGGCGTCGTGATCGGAGAGACCGCCGTCGTCGGTGACGACGTCATGCTCTACCACGACGTCACCCTCGGTGGCCGTTCGCTCGCCAAGGTGAAGCGGCATCCGACGGTCGGCGACCGGGTGACCATCGGCAGTGGCGCCCGCGTCCTCGGCGACATCACCCTCGGAGACGACAGTCAGATCGGCGCGAACTCCGTT
The DNA here is from genome assembly GCF_039935575.1 of Lapillicoccus sp. Classification (GTDB taxonomy): domain Bacteria; phylum Actinomycetota; class Actinomycetes; order Actinomycetales; family Dermatophilaceae; genus Lapillicoccus. The sequence goes on along the minus strand of NZ_JBDTKA010000154.1, from coordinate 69,835 downwards.
GTCACGAAAGACGTCCCGGCTGACTCGGTGGCCGTCGGCATACCCGCTCAGATCCGGCGACCGGTCCCCGGCCTGATCCCGGAGGAGCTGCTCGACGAGCACCCGGCGATCTGGATCTAGGGACGTGCGCCCGACGCCGAGCGCGTTGTCTGCCACGGCGATCCGAACGACACGAACCCGGCCGGAGCAGTGAGGTCGTCCTCGATCGAGGCGGCCAGAGCCCGGGCCGAGTCGAGCCCCGCGGCCAGGTGCTCGTGGTAGCGCACCATGGTCTCGAGCGCGACGTGGTCGTCGATCCGGGAGACGCCACTGACGACGCATCGCGAACCGATGCCGAGCAACGCTGCCGTGAGCCCGAGCACCTCGCCTCCACGTCGCGGGGTGACCAGCCCGAGGTCGCAGGCGGACAGGACGACATGGCTCGCCACGGTGCCGTCGGCAGGGATGTCGTATGCGTACAGCGGCCCGTCCGCGAGCCGGATGCTCGAGAAGAGCGGGTTGTCGTGGTTGTGCGACCCGTGGGCGGCGACGTGAACGACGTCGTTGGTGACCATGGCCTCGGCGAGCCCACCGGCGCTGCCGCGCTCTGACGTCACCGCCACGCCGTTGCGCCACTGCTGGGCTACGGCCGACACCTCGGCGCCGGACAGCACCAGGCCGGGTCCGGCCATCGCGGTGACCTTGGGCGCCGTCACTAGGGATGTCATGCCTCGAAGCCAACCCGTCGCTGACAGGGCCACCGTTGTGGGCCGCGTGCGTCGTCGGGGCAGCAGGCTCCACGGGGCGGCGCCCAAGGTTCGGGATGGGATGACGATGAGCTCGTCGACGTCTGCCAGCGCACCCGGAAGCAACGCGTCGTCGAGCTTGACCAAGTCGTGCATCAGGGACTGAGTAATAGCCTGTCGCAACGGATCTGGCAACAACCTCCCGGCGAGCGCGTCCAGGTCGGCGCGAATCCGCGTCATGAGTGACTCGACGTCCGCCCAGGCCGCGAGTGTGTGGACCGTCGTGCGACCCTCGGCGACCGCCACGGCGCCCAGGCGGTGGTCGAGCACGAAGTACGCCACGATGTCGGCCGACCGGTCGACCAGAGTTGGTCGAAGCGCGGTCAAGGTGGTGGAGCGCTCCGCCCGGCCTTCACCCTGCAGACTCCACTCGCGTTCTCGCACTTGACTTTCGAGGACACGCTGGCGCCGACGGAGCGTCTCACTACGGCCGCTCGGACCTGCGTTCCGGACGTCTTCGGCCGCGAGGCGAAGGCTGGACACCAGCGCGGCGAGCTCGGGGTCGACGGACGGCGTGACGGCGGTGCGGCGGTGCGACATCGCCCGCCAGCGTTCGAGCGAGTCGAAAACGGCTTTAGCGGAGACGGACTCGAGCGCCATCCGCAGGTCCAGCTCGGCTAGGCGGTTCCCGTGCACCGCCATCGCCGTCCGCAGGTCGAGGCTGTGGTGACGGGCCTGCTGCTCAGCGAGCCTGGTGAGGCCGCCGCGCAGCTCACGCCGGGCCGCAGGGAGGTCACCCGCAGCGCGAGCGACACCGGCGCGTACCAGGTGCTGGTGAAGCCGACTACTCAGGGGGTCGCTCGTCGACCTGCGGTTGACCTGGCTCAACAGCCCGACGGCCTCGCCCACATGCCCGAGCGCGAGGTGCGCCTCCGCGGCGATGAGGGAGACCTCACGCGCCGAGGTGCTGGCGTCCGGCAGCAGGGAGGCCGCCCGGATCTCGCGCGCGACCCGGGTCGGTCCACCCTTGTCGCTGAGGTAGGCCTGCCATCGAGTGACGTCCGCCTTGGCCTGCCAGCCACTGCTCTGCCGTCGGCGGAACTCGCGCCGCGCTCGAGACGCGTGCGTCCGTGCGCGGAGCCAGTCTTCTTGCAGCAGAGCGCATTCGGCCAGTGCGAGCTCGACTTCAGCATGCTCCTGGTTCACGCGGACTCGGCGCAGCGAGATGCTCGCCTCCCGAAGCACCTCCTCCGCCTCGTGCAGGAGGCCGGCCTCGATGAGGACACGGGCGCGGTCGAGCTGTCCTGTCCGCGACATGTCGGCATCCAGCGCACGGGCCCGAGCCAGCTGGTCGAGCGCCAGGGGGAGGTTGCCCGCGAGGAACTCCGCGTAACCGAGGTTGTGGAGGGCCTTGGACTCGAGCCGGCTGAGGCCCATCTCGGATGCGGACGATGCAGAGCGGCGCAGGTCGTTGCGTGCCGCTGAGAGATCGCCACGGAACAGGTGCACTGCCCCACGGTTCAGGTAGAGCGCCGGGCTCTCGCGGGGCGTCACGTGGTCGATGAGCGAGATGGCGGCATCGAACTCCGGCAACGACTCATCTATCTGACCGCTGCGGACGAGGAACAGCCCTCGCAGGTCATGCACCAGGGCGACGGGTTCCAGACTTTGCGATCCCCGGGCCGCAGCGAGCGCCTGCTCGAGCGCGGACTCACCGCGGGAGAGACCGTGTATCTCGAACTCTGAGAACGCATACGTGATGAGTAACCTGGCCTTGAGACGCTGGCGCTCGGTGTCGTCGCCCCCGGCCACGTGTGCCTGCCGCAGCAGGCGCAACCCTCGGTTGACGAGTCGGGTAGCGACGATCGGCCGCCCGCGACCGTTGGCCTCGCGGGCGGCGCGTCGCAGTTCCTCGACCTGCGCCAGCAGTGGGGCAGCGATCGTCGTGGTGCCTCCGTCAGATCTCTATCGCAGGGGTGATCACGGGATGATCACCCTCACGGGCCTCATTCTGCCGCAAGACCAGCTGGGCGAGACCGTGGTCCACGTGTTCGAAGACGAACCGGCCGTCTTCGTCCGCCGTGACGTGCCTCGTCTGTTCGCCGATGCGCAGCTCCACATTCAGAAACGCGCCGGGAGCCGCCCATCCGTCGAGGCGTACGCCGTCGTTCTCGAGCGGGGTGATGGTGACCATCGTGGTGAGGGTGTCACTGGTGAAGGTCACCGTGCGCGCGCGCAGCAGGTCGTCGCTCCGTGCTCCGGCGAGCTCGGGGAGGGATTCTCGCTGGAGCATGGCGACCTCCGCCTCGAGGTCGTCGAGCGTGATCGCGAACTTGACCCGGTCGAGCAGGCTGGGCGGGACGGGGTCACCCACCTCGTAGATCCGGCGCAGGGTTGCGAGCGCGCGTCCGTCGACGTCGTCGACGACTCCGAGCTCAAGCTCGTCGAGGCGGGACTGGTCATGCTCTCGATCGGTCATGAGATCCCCCAGTGCGGGTCGGAGTCGAGCAGGAGGCGGAGCTTGGCGAGACATCGACCTCGAGTAGGACCGATGCTGCCGATCGGCATCCCCAGTGCCTGGGCGACCGTGGCGTAGTCGGGACGGTCGGAGAAGGCCACCACACGCAGCAGGCTGCGACATCGTTCGGACAGTGACTCGATGTGTCGCCACAGGACTCGACCCTCGACCGTAGCGAGAGCCGCGCTCTCCGGGCCGGCCATCGTCAGGTCGGGGACTTCGTCGGCGTCCTCGGCAGCCGGCATCGGCTTGGTCCGGCGCGAGTCCTTGACCACCCTCCAACTTTCGCGCTTGGCCGTGATGATCAGCCAGGCCAGAACCGCACGAGGGTCCTGGATGGTCTCCGCGTGATGCACCAGCCGTAGCCAGGTGGTCTGCACGACATCCTCGGCCTGGTCGTGTGAGACCCGCTGCGCGCGCACCGTGTGCCACAGCAGCGGCGTGACGAGGTCGACGAGCTCGGAGAGGCGATGGCGGTCGCCCTGCTGGTACGCCGCGAAGGCGGCGCCCGCCCGGCTGGCCAGGGTCTCGGCAGGTGCTCCAGGGGTGCTCACGGCCGGTCCCATCCCACCTCGGCGTGGATCGCCGCCCAGGCCCTGGTTCTCGCACTTTCGGCGTCCAGTCGCCCGAGGCTTCCACTGGAGACGAGGCACTGGGCCAGCTCGCCCGCCAGCACGGGTGCGGCGAACGAGGTACCGCTCCAGATGCCAAAACCGCCCGCGAAGTCGTCGCCGTCTACGTCCTCGCGACTACCGAACCGACGAGCCGGCTGCAGCCCCCCGTTGAAGGTCTGCGGGAGCGTGCTCACCACGGCGGCGCCGGGACGGTTGCAGCTGATCCAGTCGCCACCGTTGGAGAACATCGAGATGGTGCCGTTGGGGTTGAGTGCCCCGACGCTGAGCACTGGGACGACGTTCGACTCCGTATGCCTGCCCTTCACCGGGGCGAGGCCCGCGGGGAACATCTTGGTCGTGGTGGCATCGTTGCCAGCCGAGGCGACGACGGCGACGCCGAGCCGGCCGAACTGGCGAAGTGTGCGCGCAAGACCCGAGGTGTACCTCTCGTCGTCCGGAGACTCATGGTAATACCCGAGCGACAGCGAGAGCACGTCGATGACCTCGTTCGCCAGGCCCAGGGTCTGGGCCCGTGCCTGCCGGACAAGCAGCATGTTGAGAGCAACGGTGAGGTCGTGCTCGTCGACGGTGCCGTCGCTCGGCATCACCCTGATGGCCAGCACCTTGGCGTCGGGGCAGATCTGCCGGATGATGCCGGCGATGAAGGTACCGTGACCGGAGTCCCGGTCCAACGTGCCCCGGAGCGGGTCGTTGACGATTCCGTCCAGCTCCGAGTCCTCGACGCCCTCCCCGAGACCGATCGGGATCCCGGCGACGCTGGCGCCCAGTTGGGCGAACTCGGGATCGGTGAACCAGTCGTGCTCTCCGAGGCCCGTGTCGAGCACCGCGACCACCGGCCGGCGACCGATTTCCGGATGAGGCGTGGGGCGTGGCGGATGGGCCAGGAAAATCACGGGCTGCCGGCCGGAGAGCGCGCCGAACCCTTGGCCCGGTCCTTCAAACACGGGGTTCCCTGTGAAGTAGGACGGTCCCTCGAACACTGGCTGTCCTCCGACGAGCGCCGGGCCTTCGAAGACGGGGTTGCCTTCGACGAGGGCGGGTCCTTCGAAGACCGGACGACCCTCGATGTCGACGCCTCCTGAGCCTGCGGTCAGGGTGACAACGTGGTTGAGGCCGACCGTGTAGTCCGGCTGGTCGCCTCCGACGTTCTCGCGATAGCGCCTGAGCACCGACCAGGCGTCCGGCGGGGTGGCCCGTCCGCGAGAGGCGGTCAGCTTGACGCGGGCGACCCAGACGTCCTGTGCGAGCCGGCGCACCGCTGCATCGCTCAGCTGCCCGAGGTACGCATCATCGGCCCGCGCTGCGTGGGGGTCGACGGAGTGCCCGGTGGCCGAGGCCGCGTCGACCAGGGCGTCGATCGCCGATGGCGCTCCCTGGACGAGCAGCTCGTCGGCCACGTACGCCGTGGGCCGGGTGGGTCGGCCGCCGACCAGACCGGCACGACCCGGGTCCAGGACACGGGCACCGAGACGACTGAGCACACTCTCCGGGATGGGGACCGTGGTCCTGGTCCGCGGTTCGTCGCGACGCTCGGGGTCCCGAGGGCTGCGCAGGTACGGCATGTGGGGTCTCCCTCATCGGGTGGTCTGCGGCGGCGACACTCCGACGCAGGTCTAATTGTGTTGCTCAGTGTGCTCGGAGAGTGTTGGGCTGCTCCTGATACATCGAGATTGCTGGGGATACATCGAGAGCTCTTGGGCCGGATCCGTCCGCGGCCGCAGGACCGGCCCCGCAGAGATGATCTCGCGCCGATGTATCAGGCGTCCAGACCCGCGCTCTTCTCCCGTGTCCGCCCGGGCTCGGGGGCCCGGCCGGACGCCCTGCGTCGCAGGGGGCGACGTGCTGACAGGGGCCACGAGAGAGCCGGCGGGACGACAACCGACGCACCTTCGGGTGCACGCCCGCCGGCTCTCTTGTACAACTGCCTTGTGGACCGGGTGAGCGACGGCAGCGAGCAGGAGAGCACCGAGCGGGGCGACTCTCGTGCGCCGTGGTTTCGCGCCGTCGCTGTCTCGGACGACCTGCTGGGTGCAGACGGGCGTCGGCTCGTCGAGGAGCTCGGGGAGCTGCGCGAAGGGACCGCGCCGGAGGCACGCATCCGTGTGGTCGAGCGGCACCTCCGGCAGTGGGTGGCCGAGGACGCGGTGGTGGACCCCGTCGCCGACCAGGTCGTCCGCACCCTGGCGAAAGACGCCACAGCAACGGTCGAGGGACTCGGCCAGGCGCTGGGCCTCGGCGAACGACAGCTGCTGCGTCGGTGCACGGTGGCGTTCGGCTACGGGCCGGCGACACTGCGGCGGATCCTGCGGTTGCAGCGCTTCCTCGATCTCGCCGGAGACGGGCGGACCGGCGTACGCCTCGCCGACCTCGCACACGAGGCGGGGTATGCCGACCAGCAGCACCTCGCGCGCGACGCCAGAGCGATCGCCCGGTCCACCCCACTGAGCTCGTCAGCAACGTCCGATCGGTCCACGCCGTGGACCCGGATGGGACGCAATGATGAGTTCGACAAGGTCCATCCGACCGAGCAGAGGAGACGAGACGACGATGACGGGTCTCATGGCACGTGGCACGACCACCATCGACGCGAGCAAGGCCGCCGTGTGGAAGGGGCTGACCGACCCCGACCAGATCAAGGACTACATGATGGGCTCGGTGGTCGAAACCGACTGGCAGCCGGGCAGCCCCATCACCTGGAGCGGTGAGTGGAAGGGCAAGCCCTATCAGGACAAGGGTGAGATCGTCGCGGTCGACGAGCCCGATCGCCTCGAGCTGACGCACTACAGCCCGCTCACCGGTCAGGACGACGTCCCCGAGAGCTACCACACCCTCGTCTACACGCTCGAGGACAGGGACGGCGGAACGCAGGTCAGCGTGACCCAGGACAACAACGCCGACCAGGACGAGGCGGACCGGAACTCGCAGGCCTGGACGCAGATGCTCGACGGGCTGAAGCAGACCGTCGAAGGGTCCTGATCGCAGCTCGTTCGTCCGTGGGAGACTGCTGCCCGGCGCTCGCCCGTCCTCGGACCGGCTGGTCTGCCGGGAGGGCTCGCATAGTGGCCTAGTGCGGCGGTCTTGAAAACCGCTATGGGTAACTCCCATCGTGGGTTCGAATCCCACGCCCTCCGCTTCGTCTGGTCGAGAAGATGGGTGAGCACGGTCGTAGTTCCGACCGCTGCCACCCGGGCCGAAGGGAGATCCGGTGTCGGGTCTGATCTATACCTCGATCGCGTCGTTGGACGGCTACGTCGCGGACACGAACGGCGACTTCTCGTGGGCGGCACCCGACGAGGAGGTGCACCGCTTCGTCAACGACCACGAACGGGAGGTCTCGACCTATCTGTATGGGCGGGGGATGTACGACGTGATGGTCGCCTGGGAGACGGCCGGCGACGACGAGGACGACCAACCGGTGATCCGGGACTTCGCGACGATCTGGCGAGCGGCGGACAAAGTGGTGTACTCGACGACAATGAGCTCACCGCGCAGCGCCAGGACGCGGGCCGAGGGTCAGTTCGACCCGGAGACCGTACGCCGGCTCGTCGCCGAGGCCGACGGGCCAGTCAGCATCGGGGGAGCGCACCTCGCTGCCGCGGCCCTGCGAGCGAGCCTGGTCGACGAGGTCCACCTGCTCGCCGTCCCGGTGGCCGTGGGTGGGGGGACACGGTTCCTGCCCGACGACCTGCGGATCGGGCTCCGGCTCATGGACCAACGACAGTTCGACTCCGGGGTCGTCTTCCTACGCTATGCCGTCAGGGCATGATTGGAACCTCACCGCCCCCTCGGCTCGCTCACCGCCAACCCAACCGCGGCACCTCCGCAGGCACGAGTGACAGCATGGTTGGGTGGACCGAGCCGTCGAGCCCCTGGACCTGCCCAGTGCAGCTCCTCTCGAGCTGCGCGGCCACTCCTTCGACGCGTCTCGTCCGGCTGTGATGGCGATCGTCAACCGCACGAATGACTCGTTCTACCAAGGGAACCGGCACGCCGACCTGGGGTCCGCGATGGGAGCGCTCGACCGGGCCGTCGCCGACGGCGCGGACATCGTCGACGTCGGCGGCGTCCGAGCCGGACAGGAGGGGGCGTGGGTCACCGCCGAGGAGGAGGTCGCCCGGGTACTGCCCTTCCTCGAGCGAGCGCGTGAGGCATACCCGGAGATCGTTCTCAGCCTCGACACCTGGCGGGCGGAGGTCGCCCGGTCGGTGGCTGGGGTCGGGCTGGACCTCGTCAACGACACCTGGGCCGGTCATGACCCCGAGCTGGTGCAGGTGGCCGCGGACATCGGTGCCGGGGTGGTCATCTCGCACACGGGTGGGCTGCCACCTCGTACCGACCCGGTGGGTGTGACCTACGGGCCTGACCCTCTGGACATCGTGCGCGACGTCCTCGCCACCCTCGCGAGGGGTGCCGAGACAGCGCGGCACGCGGGCATCCCACAGGAACGCATCCTGGTGGATCCGACCCTCGACTTCGGCAAGACGACCGTGCACTCCTTGGAGGTCCTCCGGCACACGGCGGACGTGGTGTCACTGGGGTTCCCGGTGCTGCAGGCGTTGTCCCGCAAGGACTTTGTTGGGGAGACGCTCGGGCTCGAGGCGGACGAGCGGCTGGAGGGAAGCCTCGCGGCAACGGCCGTCGCCGCGTGGCTGGGAGCCACCGTCTTCCGGGCCCACGATGTGCGGGCCACCCGACGGGTCGTTGACATGGTGGCGACCCTGCGGGGCGACCGGCCCCCCCTACTCGCGCAACGAGGAACGACTCAAGCGGGTCCGTGAGGACGCTGGGAGAAGCCGCAAAGGCGGTCGGTTGTCTCGGTAACGGATTGGCCTCAGCAGGCGTCGGCGACGTTGACCACGCCGGTCGGCGCGGACTGACTGATGGTGGTCGGGGTGGGCGTCGCCGTCGTCTTGGATGACTTACTCGTTGACTTACCCGTCGACTTGCCTGCCGACTTGGTGGCCGTGCCGGTCGTGTTGGTGGCGGTGGGCGTCGAGTTCGCCGACGACGCGCTCGGCGAGGTGGACGCGACGAGCGCCTCCTTGACGAGGGAGCGCATCTTGGTGAAGTTCGGATCGCTGGGGTTGATGTTGTCGGAGGTGAAGGTCAGCGAACCGACGCCACCCTTCTGGATCCGCTGCACGAGGTTGACCCAGGCGGGCAGCTGGGCGACGGGGATATCCGTCGAGATGTTCTGCTTGGCGACGTCGGCGAGCTGGGGGTACTGGCTCAGCATCGAGACCGGGTTGACCTGGCCGAGGATGCTCCCGATCAGACAGCGCTGGCGTCGCATTCGGGAGTAGTCATCGGTCGTGAGGCGAGAGCGGGCATACCAGAGCGCCTGATGCCCGTTGAGCGTCTGCTCACCTGGTTCGATCCAGCCTTCGACGCCGGCGATGAGGTTGGGGTTGTCGCCGGGGTGGTAGCCGTTGATCGGCAGTCGCTGGGTCACATTGACCTTCACCCCGCCCATCGCGTTGACCAACGCCTCGAACCCGTCGAGGTCGATCACCGTGGAGTAGTCGATGTTGAGGCCGATGGTCTCGCCGATCACGTGTCGCAACGCCGTCAGACCGGGGTTGTTGTCCCCGGGGTAGAGGTCCGTGTGGCTCACCGCCTCGGCCCAGATCGCGTTGAGCAGACAGTCGTGGCCGGTGCCCCGGGTCGGGCAGTAGAAACCGTTGGGGAAGAACGTGTGCAGCGGGTCACTCGCGGGTATGGGGGCGCGCTCGAGGTTGCGCGGCAGGCTGATCAAGGTGGCGTGGCCGGTCTGCGGGTCGATGCTCGCGACCACCATCGAGTCGGTGCGCACACCTACGCGGTCGTTGCCGGCGTCGGAGCCGACGAGCAGGAGGTTGACGCGGTCGACACCGTTCCAGGGGTCGGACGAGCTCGGGTCGGGAGCTGCAGCCCCGTCGGAGGGCTTCAGGCCACCGAGGGACGGCCCGGAGAAGACGGTGCCGACGACGTCGCGCTGGATGAGGGCATAGCGCACCACCTGGAAGGCCGGAAGGGCGACCAGCAGGCACATCACGGCGGTGAGGATGCGTAGCCCGCGGCGGGTGCTGCGGTCCGTGCGCGGCGGCGCGGTGCCCGCATGGGTGAGCACGATCGACAAGATCCAGACCACCGCGACGACGATCGTCAGGACGACGAGCACCATCAGCGAGGTCGGGTTCACGGCGATGTTGAGGGCCGTCGTCAGGGCCCCCTTGGCCAGCACCACGAGGGCGCCGATGACGAGCACGGCGGCGAGGATGCCGAGCAGGATTGCGCCGAGGCGTCGGTAGCGGGTGCCCAGCAGACCCGCCCCGGGGATGATCGCGGCGATCGTGTGGGCGACGGAGCGACGGGTCAGCCGCCGGTCCTGATGGAGGACTCGGGTCCGCGCGCCGGTCTGGCTGCCGCCCTGGTCGTGCGCGGACATCTGCACCTTCCGTTGATTCCGTGAGGTCTCGCCGGCAGGATATCCGCCGCGAGAGTGGGCTCTGGTCATATGACGCGGTGCCAGCGCGTCGGGTTGCCCACGCGAAGCTGTGCGTCTGCGCGGGCTCGGCGGGGTGCCGTCAGCAGGCCGAGCGGATGTCCACGATGCTGCCCGGAGGGGCGGTGACCGTCGTCGTGGTAGCGCTCGTGGTGGTCTTCGGTGCCGTGGTCTTGCTCGACTTCGGACCGGATCTCACGGTCGGCGGGGTCGTGGTCGTGGTCGAGGGAGTGGCCGTGGTCGTCGTCGAGCTCGTGGTGGCAGTCTGCGTTGCCGCGCTGAGAGCCTCCTGGACGAGGGTGCGCATTGTGGTGAAGTTCGGGTTTGCCGAGTTGATCACCTCGTCGGTGAACGTCAGCGAGGTGATCGTGCCCTTCTGGACGCGCTGGATGAGGTCGACCCAGGCCGGCAGCTGGGTGACTTGCACGTCGGTGCTGATGTTCTGCTTGGCCACCTGGGCCAGCTCGGGGTACTTGCTCAGCATGCTGACCGGGTTGACCTGGCCGACCAGTGCTCCGATCAGGCAGCGTTGGCGACGCATCCTCGAGTAGTCGTCCGAGATCAGGCGAGAGCGGGCAAACCAGAGGGCGTGGTAGCCGTCGAGCTTCTGGACACCCGGCTCGATCCATCCCTCGACTCCGGCGATGAGGGCGGGGTTGCCGTTCGGGTGGTAGCCGTTGATCGGTAGCCGTTCGGTGACGTTCACCGTCACCCCTCCCATGGCCTGCACGAGTGCTTCGAAACCCGACAGGTCGATGACGGTGGTGTAGTCGATGGTGACGCCGAGGGTGGCACCTATGACGTCGCGGATCGTGGTCAGCCCGGGGTTCGGGTCTGCGGGGAAGAGCCCACGGTTGCCCTCGGCCAGCGTCCAGACGGCGTTGATCATGCACTCGGCACCAGGGGCGGCGCCAGGACAGTAGTAGCCGTTGGGGTAAAGCTTGTAGAGCGGGTTGGTCGTCGGGAACGGCGCTCGCTCGAGGTTGCGCGGCACGCTGACCAGCACCGTGTTGCCGTTCTGCGGGTCCATGCTCGCGACGACCATCGAGTCGGTGCGGACCCCCACGCGGTCGCTGCCCGCGTCGGAGCCGATGAGCAACATGTTGACGCGCTGCACGCCGGCCCACGGGTCCGGCGCAGACTCGTCGGGGGAGACGGTCGACCCGGGGTTGGAGCCTCCGCTGTTGCCGGCCACGGTCTTGGAGGGCAGGTCGCCGAAGACGGAGCTGACGACGTCTCGCTGGATGAGCGAGTACCTGACCACCTGGAAGGCCGGCAGTGCCACGAGCAGGCACATCAGCGCGGTCAGGGCGCGCAGCCCGAACCGCGAGCTGCGGTCCGCCCGTGCCGGCATCGTGCCGCGATGGGTGAGGATGATGGAGAAGATCCAGACCAGACCCCCGATGGTCGCCACTCCGGCAACCGTCAGCAGCAGGTCGGGGCGCACGGCCAACGACAGGGCTGTCGTGGTGGCGCCCTTGGCGACCAGGGTCAGCACGAGGGCGACCACTGCGAGTACAAGGAAGGTCAGCAGGAGCCAGCCGAACCGGCGGTATCGCGTGCCGATGAGCCCGGCCCCGGGGATGATTGCCGCGAGGGTATGCCTCGCCGAGCGCCGAGCACCGCGCCGGACCTCTTGACGCTGTCGGGTCCGGGCACCCAGTGGGGTGTCGCCGGAGCTGTCCGAGGTCATGCACGCTCACTTTTTGGGTGGGGGAGGGTCTGGGGTGGCCCGGCCGCAGAATACCTGCGAAAACTGGGTCGGGCTCGCAGACGGGGTCCTACTCGCAGACGGGGTCGGACCGCACCTGGGGCCCGCGGCGGGTGGGAGAGCAGCGGGCCTGATGGGCGGGCGGGACGGTGGCGGGGTTTGGTCCGTCCCCGGGGCCCCGGTAGCCTGTGCTGGCTCCGACCGTCGCTCGTCCACGGTCTGGTCGGGTCCGAGCTGGAGGCGTCGCATAGTGGCCTAGTGCGCCCGCCTGCTAAGCGGGTTGGGGGTAACACCCCTCGCGGGTTCAAATCCCGCCGCCTCCGCCGGCCGGTTCCGGATGACCCGGGACCACAGCGAGGACAGCCCGAACCACACGGTTCGGGCTGTCCTCTGTTCCCCCGGTCAGGACGTCGCTCTGGGCGTCCGCGACGACCAGCGACTGGACGTGGTGACGCGCCGGTCCGTTGCCGCCGCGCACCCCGAACGTCCACGCCCGGTTCGCCGCGGTGTTCACGACCGTGGAGACGAGCAGTCCCACGAGGTTCGGGGTCTGGGCCCCCAGCGGCGTCGTGAGCACCGGTGAGCGGGGTGAGTGGCTGGGTGAGTGTCGAGGCAGCCATGTCACACCGTGGCCGTCGTGGTGGCCGTCGTGGTGGCCGTCGTGGTGGCCGTCGTGCTGCCCGAGGTACTGGTCAGCGGCTGCGTCAGGTCGTAGAACGTCGACCCGCCGATGGTGACCGCGGTGAAGTTCGACTGCACCCAGGTCGAGATCTGCGACGAGGCGTTGCTTCCCCCGGTGTTCCCGCCACCTATGCCGCCACCGGCCAGGAAGTAGTGGATCTGCCCGGCTGAGACGTATGCCTGGAACTGGGCAAGCGTCGGTGACGGGTCACTGCCGTTGAACCCGCCGATCGCCATCACCGGCAGCTGGATGCCCAGCTGCAGACCGGCCGCGTTCTGCGAGCCGATCGCCGCGGCGACCCAGGTGTACTTGTCAGCGTTCGCCGACAGCGCCGAGACCACCGCCGTGCTCGGCGCGGAGGCATCGAGCAGGCCGCCCATTCCGCCGCGCTGACCACGGCCGAAGCCGCCCGCCCCCGGTCGGCCGCCCGCACCGCCGGCGACGGTCGGGCCGGCGTCGATGATGGAACCGCTGTGACCCGTGCTCACGGTCTGCACCGAGTAGGCAGCCGGACCGAGGAGCGAAGCGAACAGCGCGGCCCCGATGACGACGGGCACAGCGCGGGCGTGGAGCCGGTTGAGCGCGAGGAACCCGAGCGCCGCAGCGAGACCGACCGCGAGGACGACGACGCGCAGCCAGGAGTTCCAGTCGGTGCTGCGCGACAGGAGCAGGAACCCCCAGACGGACGTAACAGCAGTCGCCACTGCGAGGGTGAGGTAACCGATCGCCTTCTCGCGGCGCTGCCAGGCCTCGGCCGCGCCCATCCCCACCAGGGCGGCGACGGCCGGTGCCAGCGCGATCGTGTAGTACGCGTGGAAGATGCCGGCCATCAACGAGAACGTCAGCATCGTCACGGCCAGCCAGGAACCCCACACCAGGTATGCCGCGCGGCGGTTGTCGGTGCGCGGCCGACGCCCGCGCAGGACCAGTCCGACGACGAGCAGGATCAGGGCTGCCGGGATGAGCCAGGAGGTCTGGCCGCCGATCTCGGAGCTGAGCAGGCGAGTCAGGCCGGTGGCACCCCACCTACCGGTGCTGGTGCCGCCACCGCCGACGGAACCGGTCTCGTTGCCGGTGATCCGACCAAAGCCGTTGTAGCCGAAGGTGAGCTCGAGGAACGAGTTGGTCTGAGAGCCGCCGACGTAGGGCCGCATGCTCGCCGGGATCAGCTCGATGAGCGCGACCCACCAGCCGGCCGAGACGACGATCGCAACGCCGCCGAGCAGGACGTGCGCGACCCGCCGGCCGAACGTCGCCTTCGCCGCCACGAGGTAGGCCACCGCGAAGCCTGGCACAACGAGGAACGCCTGGAGCGTCTTGGTTAGGAAGGCGAACCCGATGAAGACGCCCACCAGCATGAACCAGCGGACCGACGCCTTGTCGACGGCGCACACCGTCGCCCAGGCGCCGAGCACCATGAGCAGGGTGAGCAGTGCGTCCGGGTTGTTGAAGCGGAACATCAGGACCGCGGCCGGTGTCAGCGCCAGTGTCGCGCCGGCGATGAGCCCGGCCGCCGCCCCGAAGTGGCGGCGCACCGTGGCATACAGGACCCCGACGCTCGCTACGCCCATGAGGACCTGGGGCGCGAGGATGGCGAACGAGCTCAACCCGAGGAGCTTGACCGACAGGGCCATCACCCAGAGGGAGGCCGGGGGCTTGTCGACGGTGATCGAGTTCGCGGCGTCCGAGGAGCCGAACAGGAAGGCCTCCCAGTTGGCCGAACCCGCCTGCACCGCAGCGGAGTAGAACGAGTTGGCCCAGCCGCTCGCCGTCAGGTTGTAGAGGTAGAAGGCGGCGGTGGCCACGAGTAGGGCCAGCAGCGCCGGACGCGCCCAGCTCGGCTCGTCCGTGGGTCCGCGCCAGAGGCGCTGGACACGGGAGGCCGGACGGGTGGGAGTGCCGCCGCCGCCCAGGGGCGCGGTCGATGTGCCGGACGCGGGGACGACACGCGCACCGTGTGGGTCCCGGGAGAGGGTGGTGATGTCCATGACGACCACGATGGGGTTCTGCACTATGTGGTTCCTGTGGCGAGCCAAGGGTCCGGAGATGAGCCTCGCGGCGGCGTCAGGCTGCGTCAGGCAGGGAGCAGGACCGTGAACGTGGTGTCACCCGGTCGGCTGGCGAGCTCGACGGTGCCGCCGTGGGCCTGGGCGACGGCGGCGACGATTGACAACCCCAGACCCGTGCTGCTGCCGGCCGCCCGGTAGCGCGACGATTCGCCGCGGGCGAACCGCTGGAAAACGTTTGGTTGCAGCGACTCTGGGACTCCTGGGCCGTCGTCCTGGACGCTGATCCGCACGTGGTCCGACTCACGACCGATGCTGGTCAGGACGACGGTTCCAGGTGCCGTGTGGGTTCGCGCGTTGGCGAGCAGGTTCGCCACGATCTGGTGCAGGCGGGCGGGGTCACCTCGGACCTCGACCGGCTCGTCTGGCAGGTCCAGCCGCCAGGAGTGGTCGGGTGCAGCCGCGTGGGCGTCGCTGACGGCGTTGACGACCATCTCCGAGATGTCGACGTCCTCGCAGTCGAGGGGGCGGCCGGCGTCGAGACGGGCGAGCAGCAGCAGGTCGTCGACGAGGGTGCTCATCCGCATCGCCTCGGACTCGACGCGCCCGATGGCGTGGCTCACTGCGGCAGGGACAGGCTCTGTCTCGCGGCGGGTCAGCTCGGCGTATCCGCGGATCGAGGCCAGCGGCGTACGCAGCTCGTGGCTCGCGTCCGCCACGAACTGGCGGACCCGTTCTTCGCTCAGGTGTCGGGCCGTGAGCGCGTCGTCGATGTGGTCGAGCATCTCGTTCAGAGCCGAACCAACCTGGCCGACCTCGGTGCGCGGGTCGGTGTCCGCGGAGGGCACCCGCTCGATCAGGTCCACCCTGCCGGAGGACAGGGGGAGGTGCGCGACCCGGGTCGCAGTAGCAGCCACGCGGTCGAGCGGATTGAGGTTGCGTCGGACGAGCCACGTTCCCGCGAGGAAGACGATGACGAGTCCGGCGAGAACTCCGCTGACCACGGCGAGGACCATGCGTTGGATAGTCTGATCCTGTGGGGCGGTCGGCAGCCCGACCACGATCGTCGCCGCCACCGTGCTTCCGTCGGTCAAGGTGGCGCTTCCCTGCCCGGCCATGAGCCGGTAGGTGCCCAGGCCTCCACCGAGGTTGAGGTTCATGGGTTGCGTGCCGACCCCGGCCTTGAAGATGATGTTGAGCTGAGCCGCCGTCAGGGCAACCCGCTCGTTGTCGTGGCCTGCGGCATAGCCCTGCTGCGACGAACCGTCCAGGGTGGTGACGGCGGCGAGTCCCTCGTTGCCTGGGCCTCGCCCGTAGGTCTCACGCCCGCCGGGCGAAAACCCCTGGACGGGGCCTGGCCGGTGAAGAGACTCCTGCAGCTGTTGGTCGACCTGCCCGTAAAGGTAGTTGCGCATCACCACTGTGGTCACGGCGCCAGTTGCCAGGGTGACCACGGCGAAGAGCACGAGCATCGAGGCGACCAGCTTGGCCCGCAGCGTCCAGCGAGAACCAGAGAGCCAGATGGGGGCCGAGCGTCGTGTCGCACGCGAGTCGGAGCCGATGGGCGACGTGGCCGTGGGCTCGTCGACAGCCGGCGGTTCAGCCGGGGGTGAGGTGATCTGGTCAGACCGCAGGCTTGAGGACATACCCCACGCCTCGCATGGTGTGGATCATCGGCTCGCGGCCGGCGTCGATCTTCTTGCGCAAGTAGGAGATGTAGAGCTCGACGACGTTGGCCTGGCCACCGAAGTCGTAGTTCCACACGCGGTCCAGGATCTGCGCCTTGGACAGCACCCGCTTGGGGTTGCGCATCAGGTATCGCAGCAGCTCGAACTCGGTTGCGGTCAGCGCGATGTTGGCTCCACCCCGCATGACCTCGTGGCTGTCCTCGTCGAGTGACAAGTCGCCCACCGTGAGGACCGAGTCGTCGTCGTCGGTCGCGACGATGGCGGTACGCCGCATCAGGGCGCGGAGCCGGGCGACAACCTCTTCGAGGCTGAACGGCTTGGTGACGTAGTCGTCGCCACCGGCCGTGAGCCCAGCAATACGGTCCTCGACGGCGTCGCGCGCTGTGAGGAACAGCACCGGGATGCGTTCGTTGGTCTCGCGCAGCTTGCGCAGGACCTCGAGCCCGTCCATGTCCGGCAGCATCATGTCGAGCGCGACGACATCGGGCTCGAACTCACGAGCGGCACGGACGGCAGCCATACCGGAGCCGGCCGACTTGACGTCCCAGCCCTCGTACCGCAGCGCCATACTCAGCAGCTCGGTGAGGTTGTGCTCGTCGTCGACGACGAGCACGCGCGGGGCGGTTCCGTCGGGTCGCTGGAGCTTCTGTGCCCTGGTCGTCACGTTCGTCATACCTCGGATGGTGGTGAGCGAGTCTTGGTGTGCCGTGTGGTGATCCTGTGCCTTGGCTGTGGACGCTCTGTGGTGCGTGTCCCCAGCACGACGATATGCCTCCCACAGCCTCAGCACAGGGGTGCCGCGCAACGTGCTCGTGTGACCGTCTGGAACCCGCCCCCGACACCCCGCGATGCGCCCGGACCCCAGGATGCGCTGATTGTGCTGGCGTTCACGACGGGCGGCGCGGTGGGCGCGGCGGTTGTCTCGCCGAACGGCATTCCCGGGGGGACCCAGCAGCGAGGCGGTTTCGGGCCTGGCACGGGCGGACGCGGGTTGCCCCCGGTGGGGGCTTCGGTCCTGGTGGCGGCTCTCGTCAGAACGGGCAGCAGGGAACCCCGCGGCAGCAACCGCAAGCGCCGGTCCAGACCTGATGCCGAGACGCCCCGACCGAGATGAGCCGGGGTTTGGGGCAGTAGATAACCGCAGACTCCCCCTGGGGGTGAAACCCTGCTACGGTATGTCCCGGTTGCAGTGAAAGTTCCTCGCACGACGAAGACGGACCCGCCATCGCGCGGGTTTTTTGTTTGTCAGTACCGGTTCCGTCAGGAGCCTGGGGGTCAAAGCCGCAGCTCGAGAGTCACGATTCCCGTGACATCTCGCTGGTTTCATCAGAAAGAGATATCCCCATGGCAGAAGGCACCGTTAAGTGGTTCAACGCTGAGAAGGGCTTCGGCTTCATCGCCCAGGATGGTGGCGGCCCCGACGTGTTCGTCCACTACTCCGCTATCGAGAGCAACGGCTACCGTTCGCTCGACGAGGCGCAGCGCGTGCAGTTCGAGGTCACCCAGGGTCCCAAGGGTCCCCA
The DNA here is from genome assembly GCF_039935575.1 of Lapillicoccus sp. GTDB lineage: Bacteria > Actinomycetota > Actinomycetes > Actinomycetales > Dermatophilaceae > Lapillicoccus. The sequence goes on along the minus strand of NZ_JBDTKA010000154.1, from coordinate 51,863 downwards.
GGCCGAGAAGGTCTCCGCGATCTGAGATCGTCAGAGACTGCATGAACCAGGCGTGACGAGTCGCTGAGTCTTCAGCACCCGTCCGCACACGAAGCCCCCGGCCCGTTGGCCGGGGGCTTTCGTGACCCCGACTCCGGTAGGCCTGGAGGGTCGTATGCCGCCGGGATCTCATCGACGAACGCCTTGGAGCCGGACCACTCGATGCCGTCCATGGATGCGATCAGCTGCTCGTAGGAGAACGTCCGCTTGGCGTGTATCCGGCCGTACTCCCGACCCGCACCGTGCGGCGCCGAGCTCAGCGCAGGCGCATACCCCTTGCCTGTCACGACGTAGGTCCGGGTACCCATGCTGCCCGGGATGGGGCCCGGTGTACCCCGCATGGTGTCGATGGCGCCCCTCCGGGACAGCCACACGTCCTTGCCGAAGTGCCGTTCCTCGGTCGTGCAGTTGGGGTTGGCTGTTGACCTGCTCGGTCTGCTCCACGGCCGCACCGGTCCACTCCTCCAGGCACGTGACCACCCGGTCCATCATCACTTCTCGGTTGAGCAGGGCGAAGTGCTGCGCCCACCGCAGTTCCTTGATGTAGGTGGTCCAGGAGCCTCGGAGCGGGGCGATCCGTTTTCCACAGCCGGGCCGGTGTGACAACGGGGACAGCGGATTTCGTCGCCGCGTCGCCTGCCGGTAGTCTTGCCAGTCGTTGTCGCCCGCCACTTCGGTTCGGGTGTCACGGCCCGCGCCCGTAGCTCAACGGATAGAGCATCTGACTACGGATCAGAAGGTTGGGAGTTCGAATCTCTTCGGGCGCACTCTGTGTTGAGACAGAAACCAGCAGGTCACAGCCTCGAACCGGTGCAGCCGGTTCGGGGCTGTGGCTGTCAAGCCCCGCTGCGAGCGTTCGGGCTGTCGAAGGCCGACTTCAACGCTGTGTGGAGAGCAGACTCTGCGAGGACGACGACCTCATCGCCGGCAGCTAGGCGGGTGTCGTCGCGCACCCCCACCAGGACCCGGTCCCTCACGACCATGCTGACCCAGATGCCCCCGTTGTCCCCGCTGTCGTCGTCGACCCGTTCCTCGATCAGGTCGGCCAGCTCGGCGACCGTCGAGCCGTCAGCCGGCGACGTGGCCCCGACGCGGAGCCGGTGCACCCCGGAGGGTTCGGCCCGCAGCCGCACGCCCAACGCCCAAGGCTCTGGCTCCAGCTCGCGAGTCGGCAACCGCAGCAGCCGAGCCGCCGCCGGAACCAGGCTTCCCTGCACCAGCACCGAGAACACGACCACCACGACGACGATCCCGTAGAGCCGCTCGGCTTCAGGCACCTGCGCGGCACGCAACAGCTCGCCCAACAGGATCGGAACAGCGCCTTTGAGGCCGGCGAACAGGACGAACGCCATCTCGTTGCGGCGTAACCGGGCCGGCAGGAGGCAGAGCCCGGCGAAGACGGGCCGGATCACCACCGTCAGGACGACCCCGAGCAACAGGCCAGGCACCCACACATCCAATCGGGCTAACACGTCGAGGTCGACCGTGAGGCCGAGAACGAGGAACGCGACGATCTCTCCGAACGTGGCCAACGCCGAGTGGAAGCGCTCGATCTCGCGCTTGTATGGCGCTCCGGCGTCTCCGATCAGGATGCCGGCTACGAAGACGGCGAGAAAACCCGACCCGTGGGCTACCGTCCCCGCCCCATACAGGGCCAGCGCACAGAAGACCGTGCGCAACGGGTAGAGCGCCTCGTTGGGCAGCGGGACGTGGCGGATGAACCACAGCAGCGCGGACCCACCGACCAGTCCGACCGCGAGCCCGATGACCATCTGCAGCGCGAACGTCACCCCGACCTGCCCGGCCGCCACCCACGACAGTCCTCCCGCAGCGAGCAGGCTTGCCAGCAGGGCGATCCCCACCGGGTCGTTCGCCCCCGACTCGCCCTCGAGGATCGTGCTGCTGCGGCCCTTGATCTCCCGCCGCCCCAGGACGGCGAACACGACCGCTGGATCGGTGGGCGCCACCGCGGTAGCCACCAGCACTGCGAGATACCAGTCGAGTCCGAACGCGGTATGCAGGAACACCGCTCCCGCGCCCGCAGTCAGGAAAGTCCCCGCCACCCCCACGACGCCGATCGGGATCCCCGCAGACCGGAACCGTCGCCACCCGATATGCATCCCCCCGTCGAACAGGATGAGCACGAGGGCCAGGGTGACGACGTGCTCGACCGTGACGACGTCGGGGATTGCGAACCCCGGAACGACGTTCGCGACGACCGCAGCGCCCACCAGCATCAGCAGCGGTGTGGGAACCCGGATCCGCTCCGACAGTCGGCTCGACAGCACTGCAGCCAAACCCGCCAAGCTCCCCGCGAGCACCACCAGCGCATACTGCGCACTTTCCGACAAAGCGGCTCCTGGAGGTCCGGGGGTACGAGACGACCGACGGTAACCCACGGGTTCGGCGGGTGGGTTGACGAGCGTTCTCCCAAAGGCTGCGGAGCAATACGGGCGGTAGCGGACCAGCAGCGCCGGAGACCCGAGGGTGAGGTCGGCGCGGCAGGACGGACGATCTCTGTCCCTTCGGTCAGGTGGTCGCGGGGGCGGTGTCCTTGCGCTCCGTGGTGGGCTCCTGCAGGTTCCCATCGGGAGCTCGACCGATCGACCGGCCCATCAGGAGGGCGACCAAGGCAATAGCCAGGAATAGTGCCGTGCTGCTGCCGTTGCCGCCGAGGGGAACCGACCCGAAACCCCAACGCGCGACGACCGAGAGTGCCGCGACGGCGGCGACCGCCGCGACAATTCGGGTATAGCTCGCGTTCGTGCGTCGAGCGGCCACGACCAGGGCAGCGCCGAGCAGCACGAGGAGGAGGCCACCAAGCAGGTTGTACTGCCCGACCTGGAGCTCGAGTTCGGGCAGGCCGACCGTGGTTCCGCCGCTGGCCAACGGGTCACCGAAAGACGTGGCGGCTGCCCATAGTCCTGCGACGATCGCCACCGCCCCCCACCCGGTCAGCTGCCGCCCTGCAGCCATCGTGCGGTTTCCACTGCCGTACAGGATCTTGTCGACACCGGGCTGGGCGGCGGGCGAGGAGGCGAGGATCGCCAGGTGCCCCAGCATCATGAGCGCGTAGCTCCACGGCCATTCGTTGGGCGTCACGGCGACCGACAGCCCGATGGCCAACGACTGGGCGATCCCCAGGAGCGCGGCGAACCGGGTCCAGGTTCCCGTCAGGAGCAGAACCGCCAACAGGGTCTCGACGGCGATGGTCATCCACGCGAAGGGCAGGAACGCCGGGATGACCGCATGCTCGACGAGCCAGCTGTAGGGCGGGAACACCGGATGCGCGACGGCGTCGGCCAGGTAGGAGTAGAGGCCTCCCTTGGTGCCACGTCCGAACTCTGGCGGTACCTTCCAGGCCAGGTTGGAGATCCACATCAGCCCGAGCCCGACCCGCACGACGGTCATGGCAACAGGTGCTTGGCGGAACTCTCCGGCGAGGAGGCCCTTCACGGTGGCTGTCATGGTATGACTCTGAGGCCCCACGAGGGGCGCGTCAAACGACGGCGCCGTTTCGTTTGCGAACCACAAGGTGTCTAGGCGCAGGAAAACCACTGGGCCGCCTCGTCGGCTCGCGCTCGGTAGGCGGCGAACCGACGAGTGACCTCGTCGATGGCGGTCTTCAGCGGGAAGATGTCGCGCGAGACGAGCTGGTCCTCGTCGTCGGCGCTGACCGGGTGCCAGTAGACCCCGTCGGCGGTCACCGTCACCTCGGGGATGAGCACGTCGACGGTGAGCTCGAGTCCCCCGTCAGCCAGCCCACGATGCGCGAGGGCACGGATCACCTGGTCCTCTCGCTGGATGCCGAGATCGTCGAGAAACCCGCGGAACGTGGAGACCTCATCTGCCCGGGGACGGTCCAGGGTGGCCGCAACCCGCACGCGGAAGCCCTCGGCCTGAGCGGTATGGATGCCGTCGACAGCGCGTGCCCAAGAACCGGCCCCTCGGTGTGAGTCGTGCAGGTCGGGTGTGGGTGAGTCGATGCTGATCTGCAGCGTCAGTCGATCCCGGTCCATCCGCCGCAGTCGTTCCAGCCGCCGACCGTGCAGCAGCATCCCGTTGGTGAGCAGGGTCGTCGGCAGGACCGCCGTGCATGCCGCCACGAGCTCGTCGATATCCGGGAGGAGGAACGGCTCACCCCCGGTGAGCACCAGCTCGCAGACTCCTGCTGCAACGGCCTCGTCGGCGAGCTGTCGTACTCGGTCGAGGCCCAGCGCTCGCCGTTCGGCCCGGGGTGACGACCGGACACAGCAGTAGTCGCAGGCCAGGTTGCAGTCGAAGTTGGTGTACATCCACAGCCGCGTCCCGGGCACCTGGTCCGGTGCCAGCCCGGTGAACGGGTCGGGGCGCGGTCCGCGTCTGACGGTCGCAACGCCAGCCGCGATCTCGACGAGCTCGTTGCCGCTGCGCCGGCACCATTCGGCCACCAGGTCGCGCTCGGCCTGGACGTCCGATCCAGACAGTCGCACCGTCGTTGTCTGTCCGAGAGGGAGCGGGATCATGCTCTCGACGAGGTCGAGTACGACCGAGGAAGTCACCACGTCGGCGAGATGTGTTGTTCCTCGACGGCTTGGAAGAGGGACGCATACCCGTCCATCTGTGGCAGGACCCACTTGCGCAGACCCTCCATCTCGAGGATCGGCCGGTGCTGTGGGTTGTCGAAATCCATGGCCAGGAGATGGTCGACCCAGGGCTTGGCCCGCTCGTCCGACAGGCTCGGCATCGCGGTGAAGTTGCAGTGTGAGTATGTCGGCGACTCCCAGAATGCCTCGAACGCCCCGGGCATCAACGCATCTCGACCGATGGCCTCCCACGTGTTGATCCCGAGGGCGGCCACGTCGGCCTCCTCGTTGGCCAGGGCACGCAGGGCGTCGAGCTCGCTGCGGCCGGTGTCGCCGTGTTTGCCCACGTCGCTGTTGATCCGCAGGATCGCGACGTCGTCGTCGGCGAGCCCGGCATCCCTGAGATAGTGCACCGGGAGGATCGCCGCCTGAGCGGAGTCCTGCGAACCCAAGGCGACGCGCATACCCTTCAGGTCCTGCAGCCCGGTCAGGCCGGCGCCGGCGCGGCTGACGAAGATCGTCTGAAACACCGTGTCCGTGTCGCGCTGCGCCAGCGCCCGACACGCTCCGTCGGTCTGCAGCGTTGCCCTGACCCAGGCCAGGTTGGTGTTCCAGGCCAGGTCGATCTGACCGGAGACGAGCGCGTCGACCTGCCGTCCATAGTTGGAGAACAGGACGAAGTCCATCTCGGCGGGGCTGCCGGAGAAGTACTCCCGGATGCCCTCCCAGATCGTGACGACGTTGGGGGAGTAGGCGACGGATCCGATGACCAGCGGCGATGTCATGAGAGATGTGCTCCTTCGGGTGGCGTGCTGGGAGTTCAGAACAGCGGTTGACCCGTGATCGCCTTGCCGTAGAAGTCGTACAAGACGTCGGCGGTCGGAGCCATCACGGCGCCGGCGCGGGCATCCTTGAAGTAGCGCGCGATCTTGTTGTGCTCGGAGAACGCCGCCCCGCCGCAGACGCGCATCGCGGCATCGGTGATCTTCAAGGCGGCGTCGTTGGATGCGGCCTTGACACCGAGGACGAACAACGGCGTGTCGTCCTGCGGCTCGCTTACCCGACCAGCAGCGACGTCGAGGTAGGCCGTTGCCATCGCCAGGTCGATCGACATCTTGGCGAGCTGGGCGCGGATTGTCGGGAGGGCCGACAGGCTCTGGTCGAGATGCTCCAACCGTGATGCTGTGCAGTGGTATACCGCGGCGTCGACGGCGGCCTTGGCGAGGCCCAACGAGACGGATGAGTTGCCGAGGTTGAACCACGGCATCACGACCTGCAGCATCGTGCCGAACCCGGATCCTGCGTCGCCGATCCGGAAATCGTCGGGAACCTCGACGTCGATGGTCATCGGGGACGAGGCGTTCCCGCGCAGACCCATCCCGCGCCACGGGCTGGCGACCTTCAGACCAGCAGTGTCTGCTGGGACGACGAACAGGTCCACGGAGCCCTCGCCCGCCTCGTCGTCGGCCGACAACGTCGAGATGACGTAGACGTCGGCTTCTCCTGCGGAGGTCACCCAGCTCTTGTTGGCTCTGATGTGGACGGTCTCACCATTGCTGTCGGCGCGAGAGACGGGGGCCCAGAAGTGGGACCTCGAGGCCCCTTCCGAAAAGGCGAGCGAGGCCAACGTGGACCCGTCGGCCAGCTGGTGCAACAGCTTCGGCAGTCCCGGCGGCGGAGCGGCGGCGACAGGCATGGATGAACTGACGTGCATCAGGTAGATCATCGCCGTCGACCCACACGCACCAGCGAGCGCCGTCAAGACGGCAACGAGATCCCTGGGGGTCCCGCCGAGACCGCCGACGTTCTCTGGCAACGTCAGACCCAGCAGCCCACTCTCGCGCAACGCCGCCACGGCCTCCGCAGGAAACCGTCCGTCGAGGTCGACCTCGCGAGCATGGGTCCGGGCGGCTTCCACAACGTCGGGCAGCCTGTCGTCCAGATCCATGGTCAGCCTCATCTGTTGCAGCAAGAACCGTCACCGCGAGTATGACCCCCGCCGTTACAGAAGACCTTAACCCGAGTCAGAAGAAGGCGGCCCCTCGCGCCCGGGTCGCGCTGGGTCGAAGTCTCGTGATCAGGCGGAAGGGCCCGTGGCCCAGCCCCCGACGTCGGACGCCAGCTCCTCGGCTGCGTCCGGACCCCAGGTCCCAGGTTGGTATGACTCGGGTCGCGACGGAAGGTCGAGGAGGGGTTCCAGGACCCGCCAGGTCTCCTCGATGACGTCTTCACGGGTGAACCGGCTCTCGTCCCCGGCCATGGCTGCATGGAGCAGCTCCTGATAGGGAGTGGGGACGTCCGGCCCACTGAGGTCGACGGACAGCTCGATGGTCCTGATGGCGTCGCTGGCCTCGGTCTGGCCCTGCAGGACGACACGGACACCGGGTGCGGGGTCGACGTCGAGGACGATCTGGTTTGCTTCCGGAACGCCGTCGGCGTCGCTGAACCCCAGCGCCGGAGGCGCCTTCAGGATGAGGCGGACCTCGGTGCGGGTCACGGGCAACGACTTGCCTGCCCTGATGAGGAAAGGGACTCCCGACCAGCGCCAGTTATCGACGAAAAGCCGCAGTGCGGCATACGTCTCGGTCGTCGAACCGGAGGCGACGCCGGAAGTCTGCTGGTACCCGGCGTACTGACCCCGCACGTATGCGTCGGGGTCGGCGGCGGGCATCGCAGCGAACACGTCGCTCTTGCGATCCGACAGCGCGTCCAGGCCACCGCGCGAAGGTGGCTCCATCGCCACCATGGCGACGACCTGCATCAGGTGGTTCTGGACCACGTCGCGCAGGGCACCGACCTTGTCGTAGAACGCTCCGCGGCCGGCGACGTCGAAGTCCTCGGCCAGGGTGATCTGCACCGACTCGACGTAGTTGCGGTTCCATACCGGCTCGAGCAGGGTGTTGGCGAAACGCAGAGCCAGGATCTGCTGCACCGACATCTTCCCGAGGAAGTGGTCGATCCGGTAGAGCTGCGACTCGCGCAGGATCGCCCGTAGCGAGGTGTTCAGGGCCTGAGCGGACTCCAGGTCGTGTCCGAACGGCTTCTCCACCACCACGCGCGACTGGTCCGCCAGGCCGGCTTTGTCCAGCCCCTTGACAACCATCTCGAACAGAGAAGGAGGGATCTCGAGGTAGAACACAGGGCACTTCGCGTCTCCCAACGCCTTGGCAACGGCCGTGTATGTCTCATCCTTGGCGAAATCCCCACTGACATAGTGCATCCGGGCGATGAGCCGGTCGAGAATCGCGTCGTCGACGTCGTCCTTCATGGCGGCTCGGATGTCGTCCTTGGCGTGCTGGCGCAGGTCGTCGTCGCTCCAGGCGTCGCTCGCCACGCCGATGATGGGGCAGTCCAGCTCCCCGGATCGCTCGATCCGATAGAGGGACACGAAGGTCATCTTCTTGGCGAGATCGCCCGTGATGCCGAATGCCACGAAGGCATCGGCTGGCTGCTGGTCTTGGGAGCGGTCCTGGGTGCCGATCATGTGCGTCATCGTTGCAGGTAGTGCTGAGAAGAGCCCGGACGTTGACCCCGGCTATGAGAACAAAATGTCCTGACATCGTGACGTGCTTTTGTCGGGACTCTATTCTCGTCGCATGGACGCCCAGCTCGTCGACCTGTGGATCGACCGGAGCTCACCAGTCCCGCTATACCACCAGCTCGCTCAGCAGCTCACCGCCGCGATCACCGACGGGCGCCTGCAGCCAGGTGACCCGTTCGAGAACGAGCTGGCGCTGTGCCATCGGATGCAGCTGTCGAGGCCAACGGTCCGCAGGGCCATCCAGGAGATGGTCGACAAGGGTCTTCTCGTACGACGACGCGGGGTCGGCACGAGGGTGGCGAACCGCAAGGTGCACCGCACGTTCGAGCTGTCGAGTCTGTTCGACGACCTGAAGCGTGCCGGCCGGGCACCGCACACTACGGTCCTGGACTTCGAGATCGTCGAGGAGCCGAGGGCCGCGGCGGCCCTGGACCTAGCCGAGAACTCGGCGCTGTTGTCCATCCTCAGGCTCAGGCTCGTGGACGACAAGCCTCTGGCGCTCCTGCGCAACTGGTTGCCGCCGGCCTACTTCGACCTCACCCGCGAGGAGCTGCAGCGGACCGGCCTCTACGACGCGCTCCGGACCCGAGGCGCCAAGCCGGTCGTCGCTCGGCAGAGCATCGCCGCACGGATGCCCACGGCGAACGAGCGGCGTCACCTGGCGCTCCGTGGCGTACAGCCGGTGCTTACGATGACCCGGATGGCCTTCGACGTCGCGGGCAAGGCCGTCGAGTTCGGTGACCACAGCTACCGGGCCGAGGACTACACCCTGGACATGGTGGTCGACGAACGTTGACGCGTACCGGCGGCACAGCTCTGAGAGAAGCGGACGTGCCAAGAGCTGGGGTTCAGCCTCCTCGCGTCCCTACACTCGAGCGATGAGCTCACCGGCCTCAGCGGTGCCCACGCCGGACCCCGCCGCACCCGACCTGCCCCCGGGTCGTCCGGTGCACCGCTCGGTGGCTAGACCCGCAACACGGGCACTTGTCCTCGGCGCACTCGGTGTCGTGTTCGGCGACATCGGGACGAGCCCGCTCTACGCGCTGCAGGTCGTCTTCTCGATCGACGAAGGGGCCGTCAAGCCGACGCCCGACGACGTCTACGGCGTTATCTCGCTGGTGTTCTGGTCCGTCACGCTCATCGTCTCCGTCAAGTACATCCTGGTCGTCATGCGGGCGGACAACGAGGGCGAGGGCGGCGTCATGGCCCTGGCGGCGCTGGTGCGTCGGACCATGGACCCGAGCTCCCGCCGGATCGGCCTCGTCGTCGCACTCGGAGTGCTTGGAGCCGCGCTGTTCTACGGCGACTCGGTCATCACCCCCGCCATCTCACTGCTGTCTGCTGTCGAGGGACTGACGGTCAGCGACCCGGGGCTGGTGCACCTGGTTGTCCCCATCGCCGCCGTCATCCTCACGGCGCTGTTCGTCGCGCAACGCTGGGGGACGCAACGGGTGGGCTCGTTGTTCGGGCCGGTGATGCTGCTGTGGTTCCTCGTCCTCGGGGTCGCCGGCCTCGCGCAGATCGTGAAGGCCCCGGAGATCATCAAGGGACTGTCGCCGACCTACGCGCTGGGCTTCGTTGTCTCGCACCCGTTCATCGCCTTCATCGCGCTCGGCGCCGTCGTCCTGTCGATCACCGGGGCCGAGGCGCTCTACGCCGATATGGGTCACTTCGGTCGACCGGCCATCAGCCGAGCCTGGTTCGCCGTGGCCTTCCCCGCCCTGATCCTCAACTACCTCGGCCAGGGCGGGTTGATCCTCCAGACGCCGGAAGCGGTCAGCAACCCGTTCTTCCTGCTTGTGCCGACCTGGGCGCGGTTGCCGCTCGTGATCCTTGCGACAGCTGCGACCGTGATCGCATCGCAGGCGGTGATCTCCGGGGCATTCTCCATGTCGCGGCAGGCGATGCAGCTCGGGTTCCTGCCTCCGCTGACCGTGCGGCAGACCTCCAAGGAGGAGTCCGGTCAGGTCTACCTCCCCGCAGTCAACGCCGCTATGTTCGTAGTCGTCCTCGTCCTCATGCTGACGTTCGGGTCCTCGGAACGGCTGGCGACGGCATACGGAATCTCCGTCACCGGTGCTCTGCTCATCGACACCATGCTGTTGCTGACAGTCGCCAAGGCGTTGTTCGGTTGGCAGCTGTGGAAACTGGTCCTCGCCGGCGTCGCATTCGGCGGCACCGAGGCGATGTTCCTCTCCGCCAACCTCACTAAGTTCCTCACAGGTGGATGGTTGCCACTACTGATCGCCGCGGCGATGTTCACGATCATGACCACGTGGCAGCGCGGTAGGCACCTCATCATCCAGAACCGGTCCTCCGAGGAGGGGTCCCTCGAGGAGTTCATCGAACACCTCCACGCGAACCCCGTGCACCGCGTGCCTGGTACGGCGGTCTTTCCCCATCCGACGAGCGAGACGACGCCCCTCGCACTACGGGCGAACGTGGAGCACAACTTCGTCCTGCACGAGCACGTCGTCATCGTCTCCGCGATGGCGCAGACCGTGCCGCATATCCCGATCGAGGAGCGGTTGACCACGGACGACCTCGGGTATGGCGACGACGGCATCGTCTACATCAGTATCCGCTACGGGTTCGGCGACCAGCCGGACATCCCGGGCTGCCTGCGGGCAGCCATCCAGGCCGACGACCCCATGATGCGCTTCGACCCCGACACCGCCTCGTACTTCCTGTCCCGCGCGACGCTGACCCCCACGCGCGCACCAGGTATGCAGCGGTGGCGCAAGATGCTCTTCATCGGTATGGCGCACAACGCGGCGGACCCGTCGACGCGCTTCGGACTGCCTCCTGACCGCACCGTGGTGATGGGTTCCCAAGTGGAGCTCTAGCGTTGCGTCCGACGTTTCGGTAGCCCGGGCGACCACAGTGTCGGACACTGCGGGGTGTGCCGGAGTCGCCTGCGTGGGTCGGGCGTTTGCGCCCGCGGCCGGGTGGAGCGGAAACGGGATCAGGTGTTTTGCGGGAACCCCAGGTTGATGCCGCCGTGGCTCGGGTCCAGCCAACGCGACGTCACGACCTTGCCCCGGGTGAAGAAGTGCACGCCCTCCATACCGTGGGCGTGTGTGTCACCGAACAGGCTGTTCTTCCAGCCGCCGAACGAGTAGTAGCTGACCGGCACCGGGATCGGCACGTTGATGCCGACCATCCCGACCTCGACCTGGTGCTGGAACCGGCGTGCCGCACCGCCGTCGTTGGTAAAGATCGCTACCCCGTTGCCGTAGGGGTTGGCGTTGATCAGCTCCAGCCCCGCGTCGTAGGACGTGACGCGCACCGTCGACAGCACCGGCCCGAAAATCTCGTCGCGGTAGATCGACATGTCCTTCGTGACGTGGTCGAACAGCGTGGAGCCGAGGAAGAACCCGTTGTCTCCACCGTCGAAGTCGCCGTTCCGGCCGTCCACGACCAGCGTCGCCCCTTCCTCGAGCCCTGCGTCGACGTAACCGGAGACCTTGTCCCGGTGGGCGCCGGTCACCAGCGGGCCCATGTCGCAGCCTTTGGTGCCGTCGCCCGTGCGCAGCTTGCCCATCCGGTCGACGATCTTCTGGACCAGCTCATCGGCGATCGGCTCGACCGCAACCACGGCGGAGATCGCCATGCACCGCTCCCCGGCCGAGCCGAAGCCGGCGTTGACCGCGGCGTCGGCGGCGAGGTCGAGGTCGGCGTCCGGGAGGACGAGCATGTGGTTCTTCGCCCCGCCGAGGGCCTGGACACGCTTGCCGTGCGCGGTGCCCGTCTCGTAGACGTACTGCGCGATGGGTGTCGACCCCACGAAGGAGACCGACTTGACGTCGGGGTGCGCGAGTAATGCGTCAACCGCCTCCTTGTCCCCGTTGACGACATTCATCACGCCGTCGGGAAGCCCGGCCTCGGTCCAGAGCTCGGCGATGGCGATCGCGGCTGACGGATCCTTCTCCGAGGGCTTCAACACGACGGCGTTGCCGCAGGCGATTGCGACGGGGATGAACCACATCGGGACCATCGCGGGAAAGTTGAAGGGGGAGATGACAGCAACGACACCGAGTGACTGCCGCATCGAGTAGACGTCGACATTGGTCGAGGCGTTCTCACTGAAACCGCCCTTCAGCAGATGCGGTATGCCACAGGCGAACTCGGCAACCTCGAGCCCTCTCGTCACCTCGCCGAGCGCGTCGGCGAGGACCTTTCCATGCTCGGCGGTGATGAGTGCAGCGATGCTCTCCTTCTGCGCGTCAAGCAGCTGCCGGAACGCGAAGAGCACCTGCGAGCGCTTGGCGAGCGAGGTATCGGCCCACGTCACCCACGCCTTCTTCGCCGTGGTGACGACCTCCCCGACAAGATCGGCCGACGCCAGGTCGAGCACGCCGGTGACCTCGCCGGTGGCAGGGTTGAAGACCTCGCTGGTGCGTTCGGCCCTGCCCTCCCAGGGGCGGCCGGCGACGAGGTGCATGATGCGGGTGGGTGTGCTCATGGGTCATCCTTCGGGTGGTGTTCCGGTGTCAGTTCACGGCGGGGGAGGAATGTACGGGTCGAGCGGCAGCGCGGTCGGCCAAGGTGACCTTGACCGGCGTACCGGAGGCCAACGACTCCAGGCCTGCCTCGCAGACGGCCGATGCGGCGTACCCGTCCCAGGTCGTCGGCCCGACGACCTCGCTGCGCCGCGAGGCGTCGACCCAGGACTGGACCTCGAGGTCGTACGCCCGACCGAAGCGGAACCGGAAGTCGTCGGGGATCTCGCCGCCGTAGTGACCGTCGGTGCGCACGAACACGGACTGGCCGAGTCCGATGGTGGCGTTGCCTTTCTCGGCGACTGCCTCGCAACGCACTTCGTAGCCGACCTGGTTTGTGACGAAGACCTCGGTGGTCGCGATGCCACCCCCAGCCATCCGGAAGACGGCGATCTGCGGGTCGAGCACCCCTTCGGTCGCCAGTGCCGACGGTGTCGGGGCGAGCACAGTGATCTCGACGATCTCCTCACCGAAGAGCCAACGGCACACGTCGACCTCGTGCACGAGCGAGTCGCGCACGATCATCTCGGAGGTGAACGTGTCGGGGACGGTCTTGTTGCGGTGGATGTTGTGCACCACAAGGGTCCGGCCGAGACTGCCTCCGTCCAGGATCGACTTCATCTGCGCGTACTCCGGGTCGAAGCGGCGCATGAAACCGACCTGGATGAAGGGTCGACCCGCCGCCTCTTCCGCCTCGACGACGCGCAGAGAAGATGCCGCGTCCATCGTCAGCGGCTTCTCGCACAGCGCGTACTTGCCGTGGTCGATGCACGCGAGAACCTGCTGCTCGTGGACGAAGCCCGGCGAGGCGATGAGCACCGCGTCGACCTCGTCGTCCCCCACGAGATCGAGGGGGTTGCCGATGCTCCGTACGCCGTCGAACCGAACCGCGAGCTCAGCTGCCCGCCCGGTGTCGGGGTCGCTGACGGCGACGAGCCGTGCGCCCGCGATGCGGGTCACGAGCCGCTCTGCATGGTCGGCGCCCATCATGCCGACACCGATCACACCGACCCGAAGGTCATCCGGCATGTCGTCTCACTCCCTGTTCTCGTCGGTTCGTCGTCGGCTTCTCACCAGCCCGATGTCGTTGGTATGCGTCCGTGTTGGCTGACGCGGTCAGCGCAACGGGCCACAGCCCTGCAGATAGGTCAGGGTTCGCGCGGCGATGGGACCTGGCTGGTCCGGCCGGCACGGGTACATGTCCTGCTCCACAACTGCGAAGATCTCGACGTCGAGGGCGGCGAGGGCCTCGAGGATCGGTGGCATGTCCGGCACCCCGAGCGGCGGCTCGCACATGACGCCCATCTTCACGGCCTCCCCGAACCCGATCTCGTCGGTTCGCACCTTCTCGAGAATCGCCGGTTCAACCTGCTTGAGGTGCGCATAGCCGATGCGGTCGGGGAAGTCCTGGATGATCCTCAGACTGTCACCTCCGCAGTACGCGATGTGCCCGGTGTCGAGGCACAGCGTCACCAACGAGGGGTCGGTCTCGGCGAGGAACCGCTCGACGTTGGTGTGCGTGTCGACGTGGCTGTCCGCGTGGGGGTGGAACTGGAACTTCAGCCCGTAGTCGTCCCGGATTGCCTTGGCCAGCCGGTTGATCCCGGTGGCGTAGGCCGGCCAGTCGCGTTCTGTCAGCTCGGACGGCTCGAGAACCACCCCGGTCGCCGGGTCGCGCCAGAAGTCCGGGATGACGACGATGTGCTCACCACCCATGTCGCGCGTCAGCTTGGCAACGGCGGAGACCTTTGAGTGGACCTCGTCCCACGAGCCCGCGCGGTGCAGGTGCTCGAAGATCGTCCCGGCAGTCACTGTCAGACCGCGGCGGTCCAGCTCGTCGCGCAGGCGAGCCGCGTCGGTCGGTAGGTACCCGTACGGGCCCAGCTCGATCCGGGTGTATCCCGCGGTGACGCACTCGTCGAGGAACCGGCTCCACGGCGTCTGCTGCGGGTCGTCGGCATACCAGACTCCCCAGCTGTCGGGGGCGGTGCCGAGCATCGCGGGCCTGCTCATCGTTCGTCGTTCCTCTCTGCAGGGGTGAGCAACGCGCGCTGCGTCGCCTTGTGTTCGAGGTAGTCGCGATAGGCGGATCTGGTGCTCTCGAGGTCGGCGACCTCGCTGACCGGCACGTCCCACCACGCGTCGCTGCCCGGGGCGTCGACGCTCGGGTCGGTCTCGACGTGAATGACGACCGGCCCCCCGTCCCCGGGTGCGGCCTTCGCGTCCTTGATCGCCTGCTCCAGCTCTGGGGCGGAGTGCACCTCGATGACGTGGGCACCGAGGCTGCGGGCATTGGCAGCCAGGTCGACCGGGAGGGGTCCGCCGTCGAGGCGTCCGGTCGAGGTGTCCCGGAAGCGGTAGGACGTGCCGAACCGCTGCGATCCCAACGCCTGCGACAGCGAGCCGATCGAGTGGAACCCGTGGTTCTGCACGAGCACGACGATGACCTTGATCCGCTCCTGCACCGCGGTCACCAGCTCGGTCGGCATCATCAGGTAGCCGCCGTCGCCCACCAACGCGAACACGTCGCGGTCGGGCTCCGCAAGCCGGATCCCCAGGGAGGCGGGCACCTCGTATCCCATGCAGGAGTAGCCGTACTCGACGTGGTAGGCCTTGCGGTCGCGAACGCGCCACAGCTTGTGCAGGTCACCGGGCATGGAACCTGCCGCACAGAGGATGACGTCACGGGGGTCGCTCAGCTCGTTGACGGCGCCGAGGACCTGTCCCTGGGTGAGCAGGCCGTCCGCCAGCACGTCGGTCACCTCGATGGTCGGGTGGTAGGTCGCCTCGACCTGCTCGTCCCATGCACGCCAGAGCGTCGCTTGGCGTTCGCGATAGCCGGGGTCCACCCCATAACCGTCCAACGCCTCCGCCAGCGGGGTGAGCGCGTTCCGCGCGTCAGCGACCACGGCGAGACCAGCCTGCTTGCCGGCATCGAACCGCGCGATGTTGATGTTGACGAACCGAACCCCATTGTCCTGAAACACTGTTCGCGAGGCGGTGGTGAAGTCACTCCACCTCGTGCCGACGCCGATCACGACGTCAGCCTCGGCGGCAAGCGCGTTGGCGGCCGTCGTGCCGGTCGAGCCGATGGCGCCCATCTCCTGAGGGTGTCCGTGCGGCAGAGACCCCTTTCCGGCCTGGCTCTCACCCACCGGTATGCCGGTCTGCTCGCAGAGGGTACGCAACGCATCTTCGGCCCCCGAGTAGTGCACACCCCCGCCGGCAACCAACAAGGGTCGCCTTGCGGTCCGGATCAGCGCCGCGGCCTCGTTGATGTCGACCTGCTCGGGCAACGGCCGGGCGACTCGCCAGACGCGCGGGACGAACAGCTCTACCGGCCAGTCGTGCGCCTCGGCCTGCACGTCCTGAGGCAGCACGAGCGTGACCGCGCCTGTCTCGACCGGGTCCGTCAACACCCGCATCGCCGCCAGCAGGGCCGAGGGCAGCTGTTCCGGACGGGTGACCCTGTCGAAGTACCGAGACAGGGGCCGAAAGGCGTCGTTGACGGTGACGTCGCCGGCATACGGCTGCTCCAGCTCTTGGAGAACCGGACTGGACGCTCGCGTCGCGAACGTCCCGGACGGCAACAGCAGCACCGGGAGCCGGTTGATCGTCGCGAGTGCCGCGCCGGTCAGCATGTTGGTCGAGCCCGGTCCGACGGACGCGGTGCACACCCAGGTCTGCAGGCGGTCCTTCTGCCGGGCGTAGGCGACGGAGGTGTGGACCATGGCCTGCTCGTTGCGCACCAGGACGTAGGGGAGGTGCTCCTCGCCGTCGGCCAGCTCGTTCTGCAGCAGTGCCTGTCCGATGCCCGCGACGTTGCCGTGGCCGAAGATGCCGAAGCACCCGGCGAAGAGCTTCTGGCGCTCACCGTCGCGCTCGCTCCACTGGACGGCGAGGAACCGCACGACGGCCTGGGCCACGGTGAGCCGCACGGTCGGCGCCATAGCCGAGATGGCCGTCGCGCCTGTAGGCGGCTCGGGGTGATTTGTCATCGGGTGCCTCCTAGCGGCAGTCGGGGGTCGACCTTCTGCCCGGCCCAGGTGTCGCGGACCCAGGCGTGGGCCGGGTCGTCGCAGATGAGCCAGGCGCGTTCCGGCCCGGGGCCGGCCATGACGTTGAGGTAGTACAGGTCGTATCCGGGAGCGGCCATCGCCGGGCCGTGCCACCCGTGCGGCACGAGCACCACGTCTCCCGTCCGCACCTCCGCGAAGACGTCGATCGGACGGTCCGTCGTTCCGTAGACCCGTTGATACCCAACAGGATCGGCGCTTTCCGGAGCGTTGTCGACCTCGTCCGAGACCTGGGCCTCGAAGTAGTAGATCTCCTCGAGCTCGGTCTCGACACCCTCACGTCGTTCGTCGTGCTTGTGCGGCGGGTACGAGCTCCAGTTCCCAGCCGGTGTGACGACCTCACAGGCGATGACGGCCTCGGCATCGAGGACGCCAGGCACCCCGAAGTTGCGGACCTCCCGGGAGGCTTGGCCCGCCCCTCGCAGCTCGACCGGCACCTCGTCGACCTGGACGTGACGGAAGGCGGGGACCCACGAGCTGCTCTCCGGTAGAGCGGCGGCGCACACGGCGACCCGGCAGTCCTGGGTCGCCTCGATGACGACGCTACTGTCCCGCGGGGCATAGGCCACGTCGGTCGGACCGGAGAACACCGAGGGGCGGCCGGCGAGGTCCGCCGTGGACTCGACACCCGAGGGGTCCGTGCACCGCACCCGAACCGGTCCAGCGAGCGGCACGACGACAAGCTCTCTCCGGCCGGTCGAGAACCTCCGGTGCTCGCCGGGCCTCAGCGCGCCGGCATACAGACCGGTATGCGTCCACCCGTCGGCCGAGTCGTCGACGACGACCTCCCACCCGTCTCGGGCGGATGAGCCCAGCGGCAGCACCCAGCGCGAGCTCGACGCCGTGGTCACGGCAGCGTCCCGTGGACCAGCTCGGCAGCGATATCGACGGCGGCGGCAACGTCACCGTCGGGGGGGAACAACAGCGTGCGTCCGACGACGAGCCCACGAACGGGGGGCAGCTCCAGAGCCCGACTCCACGAGGCATAGACGTCGTCGGGGTCACCCTGGGGGTCTCCACCGAGCAGCAGCGTGGGAAGGGTGGTCGCGGCCATGACCCGGGCGAGGTCCTCGACGACGGGCAGCTTCAGCCAGGTGTGGGCACTGGGGGCGCCGAGTCCCGAGGCGATGGCGATGGACCGGATGGTCGAGTCGGGGTCGAGCAGGTTGACCACCCGACCCTCTCGGCGGGTGGACAAGAACGGCTCCACCATGGCCATCAGACCCAGCCCGGCAAGGTCGGACACGGCTACCGCGCTGGCCTCGAGCGTGGCCGCAGTGCCTGGGTCGTCTAGGCAGATCCGGGTCAGCATCTTGCCGCCGTCCAGGCCGTGGGCGGCGATGTCGCGAGCCCGGTATGCGGTGAACCGGTCGTCGAGCTCGAAGGACGCACCCTGCAGACCCCCCCGGTTCATCGAGCCGATGGCGAGCTTGCCTTCGAGTGCGCCCATCAGGAGCAGGTCGTCGAGGATGTCGGGAGTGCCGAGCACCCCGTCCACCCCGGGGCGGGAGACTGCCACGACCAGCCGCTCGAGAAGGTCGATCCGGCTCGCCATGGCCATGGTGTCGGAGCGCACCCCGAGCGCGCCACGGGCCGGATGGTCCGCAGCCACAACGAGCAGCCGACCGTCCGGTCCGACGACTGCACGCCTGGACCGTTCGGCCCACATCCGGCCGATCCGGTGCGGCTCGCGCACGCGGACCTCGGTGAGCTGAGAGACGGGAACCGTTGCCATGGCTGTGGACTCGGTGGTCTGAGTTGACATCACGCCCCCCAGGCGGTGAGTGCGCCGGTCGCGAGGCCAGCCTCGACCTCCGCCTCGGTGGGCATCGCGGTCGAGCACTCCAGCCGCGAGGCGACGATCGCCCCGGCGACGTTGGCGAACTCGAGGATTCGGCGCAGCGGCCACCCTTCGACCAGACCGTGGACCAGGGCTCCGCCGAAAGCGTCACCGGCGCCGAGCCCGTTGACGACCTGGACCGGGAAGACAGGGACCTCGACGCGTTCGTCCGCGGTGGCGGCCAGGACACCCTTGGGTCCCTGCTTGACGATGGCGAGCTCGAGGCCACGCTCGAGCAGGGCGTCCGCGGCGCGCGAGGGGTCGGTTTCACCAACGGCCACCTCGCACTCCTCCTTGTTGCCGACGGCGATGGTCACGTGCTCCAATGCGGCGGCCGCCTGGGACCGGCCCTCGTCGACGTCGGGCCAGAACATCGGGCGCCAGTCGAGGTCGAGGACAGTGTGCCGGCGCCGGCCACGTGCCTCCCACGCAGTGAAGTGGGCGGTGCGGCTCGGCTCCTGGGACAGGCCGGTGAGTGTCGACCAGTAGACCGCTGCAGCGCGGATGGCGTCCAGCGGGAGCGTCGCTGGCTCGATGAGGAGGTCGGGTGCGACCGGGTAACGGTAGAAGTACAGCGGGAAGCTGTCGGGCGGGAAGATCTCGCAGAACGTC
The DNA here is from genome assembly GCF_039935575.1 of Lapillicoccus sp. GTDB lineage: Bacteria > Actinomycetota > Actinomycetes > Actinomycetales > Dermatophilaceae > Lapillicoccus. The sequence goes on along the minus strand of NZ_JBDTKA010000154.1, from coordinate 32,688 downwards.
ACCGGGGTAGGCGGGCCGTCCACGGCCTCGACGAAGGCGTCGTCCACCCCCAGTCGGCGCAGCTCCCTGCAGACGTACGCCCCGAAAGGATCCCGGCCAGTGCGGGTCACGATCGCCGCGGCGTGCCCGTAACGGGCGCTGGCAACGGCCACGTTGGTGGCGCTGCCGCCGAGGAACTTCTCGAAGGTCCGCACGTCCTCCAGCCCGACCCCGTGCTGGAGGGGGTAGATGTCGACTCCGGTACGCCCGATGGTGATGACGTCGTAATCGTTCACGTCGTTGAGGTTCATAGTGAAGGGACCTCCTCGAGCCGGACGGGACGCCCCTCATGGCGGGAGATCTCGCACGCCTCCGCCGTGCGGAAGGCCTGCAGGGCGTCCTCGACGGTGCACGGAGAGGGTCGGCCGCCGCCGGCGACCTCGACGAAGGCGGTGAGCTCGGCCCGGTATGCCGGCAGGAACCGCTCCATGAAGGACCCGTGCCGCGGACCGGCGGGAAACGCGACATCGGGCTCGGCAGACGTGACGGCGAGGGAGTCGTCGTAGCCGACACCGATGGTGCCGTCGCTGCCCAGCACCTCCATCCGCACGTCGTGGCCGGCACCGTTGTAGCGGGTCGCCGAGAGGGTGACGAGCGTGCCGTCGTCCATCGTCAGGACGGCGGCGGCCGTGTCGACGTCACCTGCCTGAAAGAAGAACGACGCGCCCTTGTTGGCTCCCGTCGCGTAGACGGACGCCACCTCCCGCCCGGTGACGAACCGGAGAATGTCGAAGTCGTGGATCGAGCAGTCGCGGAACAGGCCACCGCTGGTGGGGATGTAGGCCGCATGGGGTGGTGCCTGGTCGTGGGTGTTGACGCGCACGGTGTGCAGGAACCCGAGCTCGCCGTCGCCGACGGCCTGCCTCGCTCGCTGGTAGCCGACGTCGAAGCGGCGCTGGAACCCCACGTGGACAGGGACATCCGTTGCCGACGCGAGCTTGGCCAGCTCGAGCGTCTCCTCGAGCGTGGACGCGACAGGCTTCTCGCAGAACGTGGGAACTCCGGCCGCCAAGCCGAGCCGCAGGAGCGGGGCGTGACCCGGTGTCGCGGTGGCGATGACGAAGCCGTCCACCCCCGAGGCCAGCAGCTCCTCTGGGCTCGCGGCAAACTCGACCTGGAGCCGGTCGGCCAGGACCCGGGCTGCCTGCGTATCGAGGTCCGTGACGACCAGGGCGTCGACCTCGTCGAGGGCCGTGAGGGTCGCGGCGTGGAAGGCACCGATCCGACCAACGCCGGCAAGGCCGATTCGCATCAAACGCTTCCTGTCGAGCCATGAGGGGAGGGCGGGGCAACGCCGTCCTGTCGAGATCGATGTTCTGACAACCGAGGTCAAGTGTCAAACAAATGTTAGAACATTATGACCTATATCAACACCCGGCGATAGTGGTGACACGACTGAGCTACCGGGTTGCAGGCGGGTTTTCGCGTATCCTGCGCGCGGCGATGAGGGGTCGACCCGCCGCCGGCGGGGGAACCTCGAGACGCCTCGCAGCCTGCCTCGAGGAGACCTCGTATGCCCCGCCCGATCGACGCCAGGGGCACCTATCTGCCTGCTCTCGACGGTATCCGGGCCCTAGCGGTCGGCGCGGTCGTGGCATACCACCTCGGGGTCGGCCAGACGCCTGGAGGGCTACTCGGGGTCGGCATCTTCTTCACGCTCAGCGGGTTCCTCATCACCGGGATCCTCCGGGCCACCTGGGAGCGACGCGGGAGCTTCGACCTGCGGCACTTCTGGGTCCGCCGGGCGCGCCGGCTGCTTCCCGCCGTGACCCTGCTGCTTGTCGTCGTCCTCGGCGTGACGCTCCTGACCAACCGCGCCGAGCTCGGGGTCAGGGGAGCCAAGACGCTCGCCACCCTGTTCTACGTCAGCAACTGGACGACCATCCACCTCGGGGTCTCCTACTTCCAGCGGTTCAACGGCCCCGGACCACTAGACCACCTCTGGTCGCTGGCAGTCGAGGAGCAGTTCTACGTCTTCTGGCCGCTGATCCTGTGGGGTCTGGTCACGGTCTGCCGGCGCCGCTGGGGCAAGGTCGCGTTGACGACACTGGGTCTCGCGGTGGTCTCCTTCGTGCTGCTGTGGGTGCTTGCCAAACCGGGTTTCGACAACACCCGCCCCTACGAAGGCACCGACACCCGGGCCGGCGGACTGCTCGTCGGAGCGGCGCTCGGGATGGTGTGGAGGCCGTCCAAGCTGAGCGCCACGATTGGCGCCCGGCCACGTCTGATCCTCGACGGCGTGGGCGTCGCGGCGCTCCTGGTCATGGCCCTACTCGTCGTGCGGACCGACGAGTACTCGATCTTCATCTATCGCGGCGGACTGCTGGTCCTGTCGCTGGCCATGGCGGCGCTGATCGCGGTCACCACGCATCCGGCGTCGGTGCTGAGCAAGGTTGTCGGGGCCCAGCCGTTCCGCTGGATCGGCGAGCGTTCCTACGGCATCTACCTCTGGCACCTGCCGGTCGTCGTCTTCATGCCCGAGGACGTCCTCGCCGACAGCCCCCTCCGTCCGCTCGTCCTGGTGGCGATCACCGTCGCGCTCGCAGCCCTCAGCTGGACGCTGGTGGAGGACCCGATCCGACGGCGTGGACTCAAGGGAGCCTTCCAGCGCGGACGCGAGCACCAGGCCTGGGCCGGTGCACCCGCGCGGTCGAGCTCCCGGGGTGGGGGCACCGCGCTCGTCCCGAACGTCGTCGCTCTCGTCCTGATCGCTACAGCCGGACTGACGGCCATGAACGTCTCCGGCGCCTCGGCCCGCGACATCGCAGCGCTTTCACCCGGGGATCTGGACAACCCACCGCTGCCGCCGCCCGTCGCCGCCCTGACGACCACCACCCCGGCGACCGACGTCAACACGAACAACCTGAAGATGTCCTGCACCTCGGTCTTCCACGTCGGTGACTCGACGTCGGTGGGTCTGATGAGCAGGGACTACCTGCCCAACCCCGCCGACCGGGTCGACGCCCAGTACAAGCTCTTCGGCGCCGCCAACGCCCGCACCGACATCCTCGGGGCGCGCTCGATCGTCGAGGGCTGGAACAACCAGCCGAATGGCGAAGACGTCGTCAAGACCCAGATCGCCAACGGGTACGACGGGTGCTGGGTCTTCGCGATGGGGACCAACGAGGCCGCGAACCAGGCGGTCGGCGGCAACACCCCGATGGACCAGCGGATCGACCTGCTCATGAAGCACGTGGGTGACTCGCCGGTGCTCTGGGTGACGGTCAAGACACTGCTGACCAAGGGCCCCTACGCCGAGGTAGAGATGCAGAAGTGGGACGACGCTCTCGTCGCGGCGTGCTCGACGTACCCGCACATGCGGGTCTACGACTGGGCGGCCGAAGTCCAGGGCAAGTGGTACATCAGCGACAAGATCCACTTCACGACCCCGGGTTACCAGCAGCGCGGGCACCGGATCGCCGAGGCGATGGCCATCGCCTTTCCCAAGGGCGGGCAGTCCCCGGACGGCTGCCTGATCCGCACCCCGGGCTGAGAACTCGCTGGGGGTCCCGCGAACCGGGCATTTCCACCCCTACGATGACGACGGTTCCGGTGCTTACCGGAGTCGTCACCATGAGGTGGAGGAGATCGGAATGGCAGTGCAGGCAAACCTCTCGAAGGCGCTCGACAAGTCCTACGAGGACAAGTCGATCTCGGAGATCCTCAGCGCACCCCCGTCCGCGCTCGCTGGGCTGACGACGGCGCACGACGCGGTGCTCAAGGAGCACTTCGGTATCGACACCGTGCGTGAGCTCGGGTCCAACAAGTACTTCGCTCTCGCCGGCGTCCTCGTCGCCCTGTCAGGCAAGGAGGGCTGACCCGCCGCAGGCGAAAGCAGGGCCGCCCCGACGGGGCGGCCCTGCTGGTGTCGGAACGCCGTGCGCGAAGCTCACGCCTCCTGGCGGATGGCCGAGACGTCGAACTCGAGGGTGACCTTCTCGCTGACGAGAACGCCGCCGGTTTCGAGCGCGGCGTTGAAGCTGAGGTCCCAGTCGCCGCGGTTGATCGCGACACTGCCCTCGAAGCCCACGCGCGTGTTGCCGAACGGGTCCTTGGCGGAGCCGGTCTCTTCGAACGGGATCGTGATGGAGTGGGTCGTGGCGTTGATGGTCAGGTCGCCCGTGATCGCCCACTCGGCGGCGTCGCGCTCGACGTTCGTGGAAACGAAGGTGATCTGGGGGTAGGTCTCGATGTCGAAGAAGTCAGGCGTCTTCAGGTGGCCGTCGCGCTGCGCCTGGCCGGTCGTGACGCTGGCGGCCTGGATGGTGATGGACACGGCGGAGTCGGCCGGGGTGGCGGTGTCGATGTGGGCATTGCCCTCGAACTCGTCGAACTGGCCGCGGACCTTGGTCACCATCGCGTGCCGGGCGGAAAAGCCGACGCGGGTATGCGAAGGGTCGAGGATGTAGTCGCCGGCGATGTCGTCGAGGAGGCTGCTGGCGTCATCGGCAGGGGCTGAGGTGCGGGAGAACAGGGCCATGAAGGATCCTTCGGTTGCAAATGGGCGTTTGTTGAACTTTCAACGAACATGGTGGGCCGATATTCCCCACCGGAACAACCCCAGCGTCGCGTCCGACCTTTCGGCGCCCAGGGCGGCCGAAACGTCGGACGCAACCGAGTAACCTGCTGACCGGACCTAGCGAGCAGCTGACCGGAGGCCGTCGATGCCCGAAACCGCACCCTCCCCTTCGCTGCTCTCCCACGATGTCGGCGAGACCGACGTCCCCCTCATCGAGCAGACAATCGGGGACAACCTCGACGCCACGGTCGCCAGGTTCCCCGATCGCGAGGCGTTGGTCGACGTGGCGGCCGGGCGCCGCTGGACCTGGGCCGAGCTGGGTCTTGCCGTCGACGAGGCGGCTCGCGCCCTCGCCGCGGTCGGCATCGTCACAGGTGACCGGGTCGGCATCTGGGCGCCGAACTGCGCCGAGTGGACCATCGTCCAGTTTGCGACGGCCAAGCTCGGCGCCATCCTGGTCAACATCAACCCCGCCTACCGGACGCACGAGCTGAGGTACGTCCTCGGCCAGGCCGGCGTCCGGATGCTCGTAGCGGCGCCGAAGTTCAAGACCAGCGACTATGCCGCGATGATCGACGAGGTGCGTGGTGACCTGCCCGGACTGGAGCAGGTGGTGCTCATCGGCACCGACAGCTGGGACGCGCTGCTGGCTCGAGCTGACGAGGTCAGTGCCGACGAGCTGGAAGGGATCCAGTCCACGCTCGACCGCAACGACCCGATTAACATCCAGTACACCTCTGGCACAACGGGATTCCCCAAGGGTGCCACCCTCAGTCACCGCAACATCCTCAACAACGGGTACTTCGTGGGCGAGCTCTGCCTCTACACCGAGCAGGACCGGGTCTGCATACCGGTGCCGTTCTACCACTGCTTCGGGATGGTGATGGGCAACCTGGCGTGCTCGACGCACGGCGCGACCATGGTCATCCCGGCGCCCGGGTTCGACCCGGCGGCGACCCTGCGGGCCACCCAGGACGAGCGGGTCACCTCGCTCTACGGGGTGCCCACGATGTTCATCGCCGAGTGGGCGCTGCCGGGCTTCGCGGACTACGACCTGTCGGCCGTGCGGACCGGCATCATGGCTGGCTCGCCCTGCCCCGCCGAGCTGATGAAGAAGCTCATCGCCGCGGGCATCACGGAGGTCACCATTGCCTATGGCATGACCGAGACGTCGCCGGTGTCGACGCAGACTCGGACCGACGACTCGTTCGAGCACATGGTCGGCAGCGTGGGGCGCGTCGGCCCCCACCTCGAGATCAAGGTGGTCGACCCGGGGTCGCGGGAGACGCTGCCCCGCGGTGAGCCGGGGGAGCTTGCCACCAAAGGCTATTCGGTGATGATCGGCTACTGGGAGCAGCAGGACAAGACCGACGAGGTCCTGGCGGACGGCTGGATGCATACCGGCGACATCGCCGTGATGGCCGACGACGGATACGTGCAGATCACTGGGCGGATCAAGGACATGGTCATCCGGGGTGGCGAGAACGTCTATCCGCGCGAGGTGGAGGAGTTCCTCTACACCCACCCCGACATCCTCGATGCCCAGGTCGTCGGCGTCCCCGACGAGCGCTACGGCGAGGAGCTCTGCGCCTGGATCCGGATGCGTGACGGCGCCAAACCGTTGACCCCAGAGTCGGTCCGGGCTTTCGCGACGGGCAAACTGGCGCACTACAAGATCCCGCGCTACATCCAGATCGTCGACGAGTTCCCCATGACGGTCACGGGCAAGGTGCGCAAGGTCGAGATGCGGGAGAAGTCGGTCGCCGACCTCGGGCTGTCGGTGGTCGGCCCGTCATAGTGGGTGGAAGCCCGTTGCTCTGAGCACCTAACCTTCACCGTATGCCGTCCCCCGCCGAGGTCGTCGCCCCTCGCATCACCGCCGCGATCGCCGCTGCGTTCGGTGCGGCATACCCGGAGCTGACGGACGCCGACCCGGTGCTGCGCCCCTCGCAGTTTGCGGACCTGCAGGCCAACGCTGCTCTCGCGCTGGGCAAGAAGGTCGGTATGCCTCCTCGTGATGTCGCCGCCAAGGTGGTCGAGCACCTCGACCTGGGCGGCGTCGCGGCGCAGGTCGAGATCAGCGGCCCCGGTTTCATCAACATCACCCTGTCCAACTCATGGGTTGCTGGCGCAACGGGCGAGATGGCGGCCGACCCTCGGCTCGGGGTTCCGTCGCAGCGCACCCAGAACATCCCCATCGACTACTCCTCACCCAACGTGGCCAAAGAGATGCATGTCGGCCACCTGCGTACGACGGTCGTTGGCGACGCCCTGGCACGAACGCTGGAACACCTGGGACACAACGTCATCCGTCAAAACCACCTCGGCGACTGGGGGACTCCGTTCGGGATGCTCATCGAGCATCTGCTCGACGTCGGCGAGAGCTCGTCCGAGGCGTCCCTGCTCGAGAGTGACCCGAACGCGTTCTACCAGCACGCCCGCGACACGTTCGACGGCGACCCGGCGTTCGCGGACCGCGCGCGCGCGCGTGTGGTCGCGCTGCAGGCCGGTGACCCGGACACCTTGCGGCTGTGGGTCGAGCTGGTGGACCTCTCCAAGCGCTACCTCAACCGGGTCTACGCGCTGCTCGGTGTCACCCTCACCGACGACCACTTCGCCGGGGAGTCCCGTTACAACGCCGAGCTGGGGGCCATCTGCGACGAGCTCGAGGCGAAGGGCATCGCCGTCGTCAGCGACGGTGCGCTGTGCGTGTTCCTCGACGGCTACACCGGTCGTGAGGGCAAACCGGTGCCGCTGATCATCCGCAAGTCCGATGGTGGCTACGGCTACGGCGTGACCGACCTCGCGACGATCCGCTACCGCGCGCATGACCTGCACGGTGAGCGGATCGTCTACGTCGTCGGCGTGACCCAGGCTCTGCACTTCCGGATGGTCTGGGACACCGCCCGCAAGGCCGGCTGGATCGGTGACGACGTCCACCCGATCCACGTCCAGATCGGCAACGTGCTCGGTGCCGACCGCAAGATCCTCAAGACGCGCTCCGGTGAGCCGCCGCGGTTGACCGACCTGCTCGACGAGGCGACCGCCTCCGCGCGGGCCGTCATCGATGAGGCCCGGCCCGACCTGGCCGAGGAGGTCCGTGCCCAGATCGCCCCCCAGATCGGGATCGGCGCAGTGAAGTACGCCGACCTGTCGGTCGCGCACGACAGCGAGTACGTCTTCGACCTGGCGCGGATGGTCTCGCTCACCGGCAACACCGGGCCCTACCTGCAGTACGCCGCTGCGCGGGTCCGATCGATCTTCCGCAACGCCGGCCTGGACCCGGCAACCGTCGGGCACGGTGGCGAGAAGCGACGCATCGTCGTGCGCGATGCGGGTGAACGCGACCTCGCGCTCGCGCTGCTGGAGTTCGGGTCGACCGTGACCGAGGTCGGCGACGAGCTCGAGCCGCACCGGCTCGCGGCATACCTCTTCGAGCTCGCGCAGACGTTCTCGTCGTTCTACGAGCACCACCCGGTGCTCAAGGCCGAGGACGCCGAGCTGCGCCAGTCACGGCTGGCGTTGTGCGCACTGACGTTGGCGGTGCTGGTCCAGGGGCTGGCGCTGCTCGGGGTGGAGTCCCCCACCCAGATGTGACGCGGCCTTCTCAGCCCGGTCGGGACACGCCGGTCCGGTATGCGTCAGGACAGGTCGGTCGAGAGTGCAGCAGCCGCGGTCACCAGTGCGGGCACGGCCCGCTGGACCATCTCCTCGGTCATCCGCGACGCCGGTCCGGACACGGACAGGCCGAGCCGGGCCGGGGCGTCGGGAACAACGACGGCCACGCATCGCACCCCCGTCTCCTGCTCCTCGTCGTCGACCGCGTAACCGTGTTTCTCGACCCAGACCAGGGCCGCAGCGAAGCCCTCTGGATCGGTGATCGTGTGCTCGGTGTGCTTAGGCATTCCGGTGCGGCGCAACAGGCCCGCCACCTGGGCCGGTTCCATCTGGGCCATGATCGCCTTGCCGACGGCGGTGCAGTGCGGCAGGACCCGGCGCCCGACCTCGGTGAACATCCGCATCGAGCGCTGCGACTGAGCCTGGGCGAGATAGACGATCTGGTCGCCGTCGAGCATGGCGAGGTTGGCCGACTCGCCGAGCTCGTCAACGAGGCGGTCCAGGTGTGGGCGGGCCCAGAGGTTGAGCATCGCCCCGGAGCTCTCACCCAGCCTGATCAGGCGGGGTGCCAGGACGTACTGTCGGCTCGGGTCTTGACTCAGGTAGCCCAGGTCGACGAGGGTGCGCAGCAGCCGATGGATCGTGGGCAACGGAAGTCCCGAGGCGATCGCCAGCTGCGACAGTCCCATCCTGCCGCCATGGTCGGCCATCGTCTCGAGCAGTCCGAAGGCTCGCTGGATGGACTGGACGGTACCCGAGCGCGCCTGGACGTCGGCGGGTGACGCGGATGAGGTCATCGAGGCTCCTTGAACTTTTTCCGTAGAGCGGAAGTGTAGGCCTGTGAGAGGGCCCCTTTCGGATATATTCAACATCTCGTTGATCTTCCGTAAGACAGATAATAGTGTCCGTAATACGGAATCAACCGAGGAGAAGTCTCAATGGCGACACCCAGTCCTGGCTACGCGATCACGGTCCGCGTGGAGACACCATCCGCATCCGGTGCCACGAGTGCTCTCGTGACGGCGGTGACCTCGGCCGGCGGCGCCCTCACAGCCCTCGACGTGGTCGAGTCGCACGCGGCCCGCCTCGTCGTCGACCTCACGTGCAACGCCTCTGATGCGACCCACGCCGACGCCATCGTGACGGCGCTGCGGTCGGTCGACGGGGTCGTGGTGCGCAAGGTCAGTGACCGCACCTTCCTCATGCACCTGGGCGGCAAGCTCGAGGTGGTCTCCCGGGTGCCGCTCAAGAACCGGGACGACCTGTCGCGCGCCTACACGCCGGGAGTGGCACGGGTCTGTATGGCCATCGCCGAACACCCCGAGGACGTGCGCCGACTCACGATCAAGCGCAACACGGTGGCTGTCGTCACGGATGGTTCGGCCGTGCTCGGTCTCGGCAACATCGGACCCGCCGCGGCGCTCCCGGTCATGGAGGGGAAGGCGGCGCTGTTCAAGCAGTTCGCCGACGTCAACGCCTGGCCGGTATGCCTCGACACCCAGGACACCGAAGCGATCATCGCCATCGTCAAGGCCATCGCCCCCGTCTACGGTGGGATCAACCTCGAGGACATCGCCGCGCCGCGCTGCTTCGAGATCGAACGCCGCCTGCGCGACGAGCTCGACATCCCGGTCTTTCACGACGACCAGCACGGAACCGCGATCGTCGTCCTCGCCGCCCTCACCAACGCCCTGCGGGTTGTCGACAAGCGGATCGAGGACGTCACGGTCGTCGTCAGTGGCGTCGGGGCTGCAGGGCACGCGATCATCACGTTGTTGCTGGCGCAGGGCGTCGGCAACATCGTCGCCTGCGACCGCCACGGGGCCCTCGAGGCCGCACGGGTGGGGGCTGACGAGTCGCGCCAGTGGATCGTGGACCACACCAATACCGAGAACCGTTCCGGCACTCTCGCCGAGGTGCTCAGCGGAGCCGACGTCTTCATCGGCGTCTCGGCACCGCGGCTCCTGACCGGCGCGGACATCGCCACGATGGCCGACGACGCGATCGTCTTCGCCCTCGCGAACCCCGACCCGGAGGTCGACCCCCTGGAGGCCGGCCAGCACGCCGCGGTGGTGGCGACTGGTCGGTCCGACTTCCCGAACCAGATCAACAACGTCCTCGCCTTCCCCGGCTTCTTCCGTGGCATGCTCGACGCGGGCGCCCGCGAGATCACCCGCGAGGTCATGCTCGCTGCGGCAGGGGCCATCGCAGACTGCGTCGCAGAGGAGGAGCTCAACGCGAGCTACATCGTGCCATCGGTGTTCGACCCGGAGGTCGCTCCGGCAGTCGCCGCTGCGGTGCGTGCAGCCGCTGTCCGCGATGGCAACGCTGCGCCTGTAGCGGACCACGACGCCGTCGAGATGGGTGCGCTCGACGAGGAGTCCATCCCCACCTACGAGCCGCAACGCGCGGCGGAAGGAGCTGGCCATGTCCGCTGACATCGAGATCTCCGGACAGCCCGTCGACGGCCAGGACGAGATCCTCACGTCCGAGGCTCTGGCCTTCCTGGTCGAGCTCCAGCGACGGTTCGGCTCTCGGCGGGACGAGCTGCTGGCCGCTCGGCACGCCCGGCGCGAGGAGGTCGGGAAGACGGGTCGACTGGACTTCCTCGGGACGACCGCGTCCGTACGCGAGTCAGACTGGACCGTCGCCCCTGCACCCGCGGACCTGCAGGACCGGCGCGTGGAGATGACCGGGCCTACGGACCGAAAGATGACGATCAACGCCCTCAACTCGGGTGCCCGCGTCTGGCTCGCGGACATGGAGGACGCGTCGACACCGCACTGGCACAATGTGATCGGCGGTCAGGTCAACCTTTGCGACGCGATCCGCCGGACCATCGCCTTCACCGCGCCCCAGGGCAAGTCCTATGCGCTACGCACCGACCAGCGGCTCGCCACGATCGTCATGCGCCCGCGCGGTTGGCACTTCGACGAACGTCATCTCGTTGTCGACGGCACCCCCATGGTCGGCGCACTCGTCGACTTCGGGCTCTACTTCTTCCACAACGCGAAGGAGCTGCTGGCGCGCGGTAGTGGGCCGTACTTCTACCTCCCCAAGACCGAGAGCCACCTCGAGGCGAGGCTGTGGAACGACGTGTTCACGTTCGCCGAAGAGCAGGTCGGGGTCCCGCACGGCAGTGTCCGCGCGACCGTGCTCATCGAGACGATCCCGGCTGCGTTCGAGATGGACGAGATCCTCTACGAGCTGCGCGAGCACGCTTCGGGACTCAACGCCGGACGGTGGGACTACCTGTTCAGCATCATCAAGTACTTCCGCGACTCCGGTCCGGAGTTCGTCCTGCCGGACCGCGCCAACATCGGTATGCCGACGCCGTTCATGCGCGCGTACGCCGAGCTCCTGGTGCAGACCTGCCACCGGCGTGGGGCCTTCGCCATCGGCGGGATGTCGGCGTTCATCCCCAGCCGCAAGGACGAGGAGGCGAACGCCCGGGCGTTCGCCAAGGTCACCGAGGACAAGGAACGCGAGGCCAGTCAAGGTTTCGACGGGTCCTGGGTCGCCCATCCCGACCTCGTCCCCGTCTGCCAGGCGGTGTTCGACCGAGTCCTGGGCGATCGTCCGAACCAGCTCGATGTGCTCCGTGAGGATGTGCACGTCACCGCCCACGACCTGCTCGACATCGCCTCGGCCGAAGGGGCGATCACCCGGGCGGGCCTGGAGAGCAACGTGGAGATCGCCGCGCGCTATCTCGAGTCCTGGCTCGGCGGCAACGGCGCGGTCGGGATCCACAACCTGATGGAGGACGCCGCGACCGCGGAGATCTCGCGGTCACAGATCTGGCAGTGGGTCCATAACGGCTCCAAGCTCGACGACGGGACGACCATCACGGCCGACCTCGTGCGCGACGTGCTCGCCTCCGAGCGCGAGAAGATCCGGGCCGAGCTGGGCGACGGCTATGACGCGCACAACTTCGAGACCGCGTTCGAGGTGTTCGAGCAGGTGGCCCTCGCCGACGAGTACGCGGAGTTCCTCACCCTTCCTGCATACGAAGCGGTCAGCGAGTGACCGCCGACCTCGCGGCGCTGTCAGACCTGCTTGACGAGCAGCTCGCTGACGCGGACTCCGCTCTGCTGCAGCAGTTCCCGGGAGAGCGTGGCCTGCGACAGCCGATCCACACGGTTTACGTCCCTGCCGACCGGTTCACCCCGACCACCGTGACCGAGTGGGGCGAGGCGGCCGTGGCGGCGCTCGACGCATACGGGCGCTCGTCCGCGGAGGTGGCCGACGCGATCGGTATGCCGCTCGGGCTCGTCGACGCGGTGCTGCCGCTGGTCCGACGCAAGCTCGAGCGTGAGCCCATCGAAGACCTGCGCATCGACTTCGAGGACGGCTACGGCAACCGACCGGACACCGATGAGGACGCCACGACCCTCGCCGCGGCCCGTGCCCTGGGGGCGTCACTGCGGGAGGGCACTGCGGCGCCGTTCCACGGGATCCGCTTCAAGTCGTTCGAGTCTCCGAGCAGGCGTCGCGGGCTGCGCACGCTCGACCTGTTCGTCGGCGAGCTCGTGAGCGAGGGAGGCCTCGACGACGGGTTGCGGCTCACGCTGCCCAAGGTGACCTCGGTCGACCAGGTCGCCGCCATGGTCACCACCTGTGACTGGCTGGAGCACGCTCACGGGCTGCCCTCTGGACGGTTGGGGTTCGAGATCCAGGTAGAGACGCCCCAGTCGATCCTCGGACCCGACGGCACGGCACTCGTCGCGCGGATGATCCACGCTGCCGACGGCCGCTGCACCGGGCTGCATTACGGCACCTACGACTACAGCGCCTCCTGCGGGATCGCCGCGGAGTACCAGAGCATGGAGCACCCGGCGGCCGACCATGCCAAGGCCGTCATGCAGGTGGCCGCTGCCGGGACCGGGGTCCAGCTGTCCGACGGGTCCACGAACGTCATGCCCGTCGGCGACGCCGATGCCGTCCACCGGGCCTGGAGGCTGCACGCCCGGCTGGTGCGTCGCTCGCTCGAGCGCGGCTACTACCAGGGGTGGGATCTGCACCCCGCGCAGCTGCCGACGAGATACCTCGCCACGTACGGCTTCTACCGCGACGGCCTGTCATCCGCCTCCGCGCGGCTGCGCGCCTACACCGCAGGAGTTGACGGCGCCTTCATGGACGAACCCGCCACGGCGGTAGCGCTCGCCGGCTTCGTCCTGCGGGGTCTGGAGTGCGGGGCCATCACCGACGACGAGGTCGGCACCGCGATCGGGATCGACCGTATGCGGCTGGCCCAGCTGGCCCGCCGACCAACCATCTGAACCCAAGCTTTGCCACACAAAGGAGTGTCCGCAATGACCACCACCTACTACGCCCCTCGCGGGGGCCACCCCGACCAGACCGAGCTGCTCACCGACCGGGCCATGTTCAAAGAGTCCTACGCCGTCCTGCCGCGCGGTGTCATGCGTGACATCGTCACGAGCAAGCTGCCGTTCTGGGACGAGACGCGCCTGTGGGTCCTGGCGCGCCCGCTGTCCGGGTTCGCCGAGACCTTCTCGCAGTACATCGTCGAGGTGGGACCAGGGGGAGGTAGCGACAAACCGGAGCTCGACCCCCACGCCGAGGGCGTGCTCTTCGTCGTCGAGGGAGGGGCGGCCCTCACGATCGACGGCGCGTCCCACGAGCTCGACACGGGAGGCTACGCATACCTGCCTGCCGGTGCGACCTGGACCCTGCGCAACCACGGGTCGGACGCCTTGCGGTTCCACTGGATCCGCAAGGCCTACGAACCCGTCGAGGGACTGGACCTACCTCCCGCCTTCGTCACCTCTGACAGTGAGTGCACGCCGATACCGATGCCTGGCACCGATGGCCGGTGGGTCACCTCGCGGTTCGCGGACCCCGACGACCTGCGGCACGACATGCACGTCAACATCGTCACCTTCCAGCCCGGTGCCGTGATCCCCTTCGCCGAGACCCACGTCATGGAGCATGGTCTCTACGTGCTCGAGGGCAAGGCCGTCTACCGCCTCAACGAGGACTGGGTCGAGGTCCAGGAGGGCGACTTCATGTGGCTGCGCGCCTTCTGCCCCCAGGCGTGCTACGCCGGTGGGCCTGGGCCGTTCCGATACCTGCTCTACAAGGACGTCAACCGGCACGCCAGGTTGAGCCGCCAGTTCCTCTGACCGTCGCCCGCGCTGCGGCGCGAGTCGTTACCTGAGCCGGCCGGGCTACCCGACGGCTCCGGCTGTCCAATCCCACAACCCCACAGAGCCCATCCCTTCCTTTCCGCTTCCGGAAACCAGCTGACCAACGGAGGTCACACATCATGGTCGACGCGCCCATTACCCAGACGCTCGAAAAACACCCGGTGGACGAGATTCTGCCGGCACCGAAGATGTTCGTCTACGGACTGCAACACGTCATGAGCATGTATGCCGGGGTCGTCGCGGTCCCGCTCATCATCGGCACTGCCCTGAAGCTGAGCGGCGTCGAGCTGACCTACCTCGTCGCGGCGGGGCTGTTCATGTCCGGTGTCGCCACCTTGATCCAGACCCTCGGGTTCTGGAAGATCGGCGCTCGCCAGCCCATTGTCCAGGGCACCTCCTTCGCCGCCGTGTCCACGATGCTGACGATCGGGACCGCTAAGGGTGGTCTCGACGGGCTGCGGGCCATCTTCGGCGCGCTGCTCCTCGCGAGCGTGCTGGCCTTCTTCATCGCCCCGATCTTCACCAAGCTGCTGCGCTTCTTCCCTGAGGTGGTCACGGGAACAGTCATTACCGTCATCGGGATCTCGCTGCTGCCGGTCGCGATCACCTGGGCCGGTGGCGGGGCTGGTGCCAAGAACTTCGGTCAACCGACAAACGTCGGTCTCGCGGCGATCACCATCCTCATCATCGTGCTGATCTACCGGTTCCTCCCGGCGTTCCTCAGCCGGGTGGCCATCCTGCTCGGGCTCGTCCTCGGGACCGTCGTTGCGATCCCGTTCGGGGTCACCAACTTCTCCAAGATCGGGGACGCCTCGATCTTCCAGATCGTCACCCCGTTCCACTTCGGGCTTCCGACCTTCGCGGTCGGAGCGACGCTGTCGATGTTCGTCGTGATGCTCGTCATCATGACCGAGACCACGGCGGACATTCTGGCTATCGGCGAGGTCATCGACAAGCCGGCCGACCAGCAGACGGTCACCAACGGTCTTCGCGCGGACATGGGCGCCACCGCACTGGCGAGCGTGTTCAACGGCTTCTCGGTCAGCGCCTTCGCGCAGAACGTCGGCCTCGTGGCCATCACTGGCATCAAGAGCCGGTTCGTTGTGGCCGTGAGCGGCGTGATCCTGGTCTTCCTCGGACTCTTTCCCGTCCTCGGAGCGCTGGTCAACCTGGTACCGCTGCCCGTCCTCGGTGGCGCGGGCCTGGTGCTGTTCGGCACCGTGGCGGCCAGCGGCATCCGCACGCTGAGCCGGGTCGACTTCGGCGGCAACGCCAACCTGGTCATCGTGGCGGTGGCCTTGTCGATGGGGATCATCCCGATCGCCGTCCCGACGATCTACAACGCCTTCCCGGGCTGGTTCACGGTGGTCTTCGACTCCGGGATCACGGCGGCCGCGATCAGCGCGGTGCTGCTGAACGTCCTGTTCAACATCGTCGGCCGTAAAGAGGGCACCGAAGGGCCGATCTTCTCGGAGGCGCCCCCGATCGCGTCGATCTCCGACGAGGACGAAGAGCGCCTGAAGTCCGAGGCGTCCCGCCGGTTCGACGCGGGAGACAGCCGTGAGTGACGGGCGGGACGGGGCCAGGCGCAGCCGCGTGGTCGAGGAGGTCGCGGTGTGAGCTTCATCAGTGCACACGTCCTCGACGCGAGTGGCGGCCGGCCCGCGGTCGGAGTTGCTATCGCCCTGAAGGCCGCTGACGGCGAGGAGCTGGGCGACGGTGTGACCGATGCCGACGGGCGGGTGTCCGACCTCGGCCCCGACGGGTTGACTCCCGGCGACTACCGGGTGGTCTTCGGGACTGGACGCTACTTCGCCGACCAGGGACAGCAGGCTTTTCACCCCGAGGTGGAGGTCCGGTTCACCGTCGTCGCCGGTGAGCAGCACTACCACATACCGCTGCTGCTCAGCCCGTATGCCTACACCACCTACCGAGGCAGCTGACTCTCCTCCGCACAGCAAGACCCGCCCGATCGTCACCATCACCATCACCATCACCAAAGGAGTAACCCGTGAGCGAGATCGTCCTCACCAGCAACCAGTACGGCAAGGCCGAGAACCGGGTCGTCCGGATCGTCCGGGACACCGACCGGCACGAGATCACCGACCTGAACGTCACCTCCCTGTTGCACGGCGACTTCGAAGCCGCCCACACCGAAGGCGACAACGGCCACGTCGTCCCCACCGACACTCAGAAGAACACCGTCTTCGCGTTCGCCAAGGACGGGATTCCCTCCCCCGAGGTGTTCCTGCTCAGGTTGGCCGACCACTTCACCAGTGAGTTCGACTGGGTCACGGGAGGGCGTTGGTCGGCAGAGGAGTACGGCTGGTCCCGTATCCACGACCACGACCACGCCTTCTTCCGCAACACCCCGGAGACGCGCACCGCCGTGGTGGTCCGGGACGGCGACAAGACCACCGTCATTGCTGGGTTCTTCGGTCTGACCGTCCTGAAGACCACCCAGTCCGGCTTCGTGGGATACCCCAAGGACAAGTACACGACGCTGCAGGAGACGCAGGACCGCATCCTGGCGACGGAGGTCGCGACACGCTGGCGCTACAACACCACCGACGTGGACTTCAACGCCGTGTACGACAGCGTCCGCGACACCATGCTGTCCACGTTCAGCCAGGGGTACTCGAAGGCGCTGCAGCACACGCTCTACCAGATGGCCGAGGCCGTCATCTCGAAGCACGACTGCATCGACGAGATCAAGTTCTCCTGCCCCAACAAGCACCACTTCACCAGCGACCTGTCGCCGTTCGGGTTGGAGAACCCCAACGAGGTGTTCTACGCCGCGGACCGGCCCTATGGGTTGATCGAGGCGACCGTCCTGCGCAAGGGAGCAGTCACCGCAGACGCCGCCTGGGTCGGCATCGCCGGGTTCTGCTGAGCTGCAGCGCTACAGCCGGCCCGACGTACCCTCCCGCTTCCACCTCCTCCGATGACTTCCGATGACCTCCGATGACCTCCGACGAGAAGGACAGACCGATGACGAACGAGCCGGCCACCGACCCACGCCTGGACGGCGTCGACCCGGAGGAGCTGTCCGAGTGGGCGGAGTCCTTCGAGCAGCTCCTGCGCGTCCGGGGGCGCGGGACGGCGGCCGCCGTTCTGAGGTCTCTCGACGAGCTCGCCACCGGCTCGGGACTGGACGGGCGGGAGTCGGTGACGACCGACTACATCAACACCGTCGGTGTCGATCAGGAGCCGGTCTATCCCGGGGACGAGCACCTCGAGCGTGCCTACCGGCGGCTGTTGCGCTGGAACGCCGCGGTGCTCGTCCAGCGGGCCCAGCGCCCGGACGTGGGTGTGGGCGGGCACATCTCGACCTATGCGGGGGCCGCGACCCTCTACGAAGTGGGGCTGAACCACTTCTTCCGGGGTCCGGACCACCCGGGTGGCGGCGACCAGGTCTTCTTCCAGGGTCACGCGTCGCCCGGGATGTACGCCCGTGGGTTCCTCGAGGGCCGGCTGACGGAGGCAGACCTGGACGGCTTCCGGCAGGAGAAGTCGCAGGCCCCGCACGGGATGTCGTCCTACCCGCACCCGCGTCTGATGCCGAGCTTCTGGCAGTTCCCCACGGTCTCGATGGGCATCGGTCCCATGAACGCCATCTACCAGGCCCAGTTCAACCGCTATCTGCAGGGCCGCGGCATCAAGGACACCTCGGAGCAGCACGTCTGGGCCTTCCTGGGCGACGGCGAGATGGACGAACCGGAGTCCCGGGGGCTGCTGCAGCTGGCGGCCAACGACGGGCTCGACAACCTCACCTTCGTGGTCAACTGCAACCTGCAGCGGCTCGACGGACCCGTCCGCGGCAACGGCAAGATCGTCCAGGAGCTCGAGGCCTTCTTCCGCGGCGCGGGCTGGAACGTCGTGAAGGTCCTGTGGGGCCGTGAATGGGATCCGTTGTTGGCTGCGGACACCGGAGGCGACCTCGTGCGGGTCATGAACGAGACCCTGGACGGGGACTACCAGACCTACAAGGGTGAGTCGGGCGCCTATATCCGGGAGCACTTCTTCGGGCGCTCCCCGGCGACCAGCGCACTAGTCGCCGGGATGAACGACGACCAGATCTGGCGGCTCAAGCGCGGTGGGCACGACTACCACAAGGTGTATGCGGCCTATCACGCAGCGACGGCGGGTAACGACAGCGGTAAGCCCACGGTGGTCCTGGCCAAGACGGTCAAGGGCTACGGCCTCGGAGCGAGCTTCGAGGCTCGCAACGCGACCCACCAGATGAAGAAGCTGACGGCCCCGGACCTGAAGCTGTTCCGCGACCTGCTGCAGGTGCCGGTCACGGACGCCCAGATCGACGCCGACGTCTACGCCGTCCCGTACTACTCGCCCGGCCCGGATGCTCCGGAGATCGCCTATCTGCGAGAACGCCGCCGCGACCTCGGCGGCTTCGTGCCGGAACGCCGCAACCGGCCACGCCAGCTGACACTGCCGGAGCCGAAGGTCTTCGACATCGCCCGCAAGGGCTCGGGTAAACAGCAGGCGGCGACCACGATGGCGTTCGTCCGTCTGTTGCGAGACCTGATGCGAGACAAAGGCATCGGCTCGCGGATCGTGCCGATCATCCCGGACGAGGCGAGGACCTTCGGAATGGACTCGTTCTTCCCGACCGCTAAGATCTACAACCCCCAGGGTCAGCAGTACACCGCGGTGGACCGCAGCCTGCTGCTGGCGTACAAGGAGTCGGAGAAGGGCCAGATCCTGCACACGGGGATCAACGAGGCCGGGTCGATGGCGGCGTTCACCGCCGCCGGTACGTCCTACGCCACCCACGGCGAGCCGATGATCCCGGTGTACATCTTCTACTCCATGTTCGGCTTCCAGCGCACCGGCGATGCGATGTGGGCGGCGATGGACCAGATGGCGCGGGGGTTCATCATCGGCGCCACCGCCGGGCGGACCACGCTCACGGGCGAGGGGCTGCAGCACGCCGACGGTCATTCGCCGGTGCTGGCTGCGACCAACCCGGCCATGAAGGTCTACGACCCCGCCTACGGCTACGAGATCGCTCACATCGTTCAGGCGGGGCTGCACCAGATGTACGGGGCCGACTCCACCGACGCCAACGTCATGTACTACCTCACCGTCTACAACGAGCCGATGCAGCAGCCGGCCGAGCCCGACGACGTCGACATCGACGGCATCGTGCGCGGGCTGCACCGGATCGCGACGGGTGAGGGGGACGGACCGCGGTGCCAGCTCATGGGTTCCGGCGTCTCGGTGCCCTGGGCGCTGCAGGCGGCTAAGCTCCTTCGTGAGGACTGGGGCGTGGTGGCCGACGTCTGGTCGGTCACCTCGTGGACCGAGCTCCGGCGGGACGCTCTCGCGGCCGAGCGCGACCGCTTCCTGCACCCGGAAGGCGAGTCCCGGACCGCCTACGTCACCCAGAAGCTGGCGGGGAGTATGGGCCCGATCGTCGCCTCCACCGACTTCGCGTCGGAGGTGCCGGACCAGATCCGCCAGTTCCTCCCGAACGCCTTCGCCACCTTGGGGGCCGACGGTCACGGGTTCTCCGACACCCGGGCCGCCGCCCGGCGCTGGTTCCACATCGACGTGCACTCCATGGTCGTCAGGGCGCTGCAGATGCTCGGGGACGCCGGGCAGGTCGATCCGTCGATCGCCGCGGAGGCGGCGCAGCGCTACCGACTCCTCGACGTCACGGCGGGGACAACGGGTGCCGCCGGAGGGGACTCGTGAGCGCCGTCCTCCGGTTGACGACCGGGTCGTCGGTCCGGCATACTCATTTCCGTAATACAAAAACGATATTCCGCATCGTGAAAGTCGAGAACGTCTCATGACCGTGCAAAACCTCCCGTACCTCGCCAACTGCTCGATGCTGTTCACCGAGCTACCGCTGCTCGAGCGGCCCGAGGCGGCCATGGCAGCCGGTTTCGACACGGTCGAGTTCTGGTGGCCATGGCCCGACCAGCCGGTTCCGGGCGACGCCGATGTCGACGCCTTCGTCGGGGCGGTTCAGGCGGCGGGTGTGCACCTCGCGGGCCTCAACTTCTTCGCCGGGGACCTCGCCGGTGCCGACTGCGGCGTGCTGTCGATCCCGTCCCGCTCGCAGCAGTTCCGCGACAACCTCGAGGTGACGCTCGGCATCGGGGAACGGCTGGGCACCAAAGCGTTCAACGCGCTCTACGGCAACCGGGTCGAGGACGCGACGCCTCAGCAGCAGGACGAGCTCGGCACCGAGAACCTGGCGCTCGCGGCCACGGCCGCGGGCCGGCTCGGCGCGACGGTGCTGGTCGAGCCGGTCAGCGGGCCGAAGCCCTACCCACTGCGCACGGCCGACGACGTGATCGCCATCGTCGAACGGGTGCAGGCGGCGGGCGCCCCCAACGTCGGCTTCCTCTGCGACCTGTTCCACCTGGCCAACAACGGCGACGACGTGGACGCTGCGATCGCGACACACGCGGCGGCCGTCGCGCACGTCCAGATCGCCGACGCCCCCGGCCGTGGCGAGCCTGGCTCGGGCAACCTGCCTCTAGAACGCTGGCTGGCTGACCTGCACACGGCGGGGTATGCCGGCTACGTCGGCCTGGAGTACAAGCCCACCACCACGACCCTCGACAGCCTCGGCTGGCTCCCCCGCGAACGGCGTGCCGCCGCCAGCGCGGCCCACTGAGACCACTTAGGCCACTGAGACCACTGAGACCACTGAGCCCGACAAGCTCGCCCAGCCCGACAGCATTCACCACCAAGGAGACTCGACGATGACCAACCTCGCCTTCATCGGCCTCGGCATCATGGGCAGCCCCATGTCCGTGCACCTTGCCAACGCCGGCCACACGGTGACCGGGTTCAACCGGTCCCCCAAGTACGACGAGCTCGAGGCCGCCGGCGGCACGGGCTCGGAGTCCATCGCGGGCGCCGTCGCCGACGCGGACATCGTCTGCGTCATGGTCCCCGACTCTCCCGACGTGCGCGACGTGTTGGCCGGTGAGGGTGGCGTGTTCGACAGCGCCAAGCCGGGCACGTTGATCATCGACTTCTCCAGCATCCGGCCGGACGCGACCGTCGAGCTGGCCAAGCAGGCCAAGGAGCGCGGTTTCCGACTCATCGACGCCCCCGTCTCCGGTGGCGAGGCGGGTGCCAAGAACGCGGCCCTGTCGATCATGGTCGGCGGTGACGCCGCCGACGTCGAGGAGGCCCGGCCGGTCCTCGAGACCGTCGGCAAAACCGTCGTCCACGTCGGCGGGAGCGGTTCCGGCCAGACCGTCAAGGCGGCCAACCAGCTCATCGTGGCTGCCAACATCCAGGCACTCGCAGAGGCGGTCGTCTTCCTCAAGGCCTACGGCGTCGACCTCGAGGCGGCCCTCGAGGTGCTCGGCGGTGGGCTCGCCGGGTCCAAGGTGCTGGACCAGAAGAAGCAGAACATGCTCACCGACTCGTTTGAGCCGGGCTTCCGGATCGACCTGCACCACAAGGACCTCGGCATCGTCACCTCTGCCGCCCGCGAGGCCGGCGTGGTCGTCCCGCTCGCCGCGATCGTCGCCCAGCTGATGGCGTCGGCCCGCGCGAACGGCGACGGCGCTCTCGACCACTCCGCGCTGCTGCGCGGCGTCGAACGTCTCAGCGGTTCGCTCGACCAGAGCTGACCGGCTTACCCCTCCTTTCCCTGTTCCGGCATCACCTCACACTCAAGGACACAAACCATGACCCGTATGCGCACCGCCGACGCCGCGGTCCTCATCCTCGAGAAGGAGGGTGCGACCCAGCTGTTCGGACTGCCCGGCGCAGCCATCAACCCCTTCTACAGTGCAGTCCGGGCGCACGGGGGGCTCAAGCACGTACTCGCCCGGCACGTCGAGGCGGCCTCGCACATGGCGGAGGGGTACACCCGCGCGAAGGCGGGCAACATCGGAGTCTGCGTCGGCACCTCCGGCCCCGCGGGCACCGACATGATCACCGGTCTGTACTCCGCGTCGGCCGACTCCATCCCGATCCTCTGCCTCACCGGGCAGGCGCCCGTGGCGAAGCTGCACAAGGAGGACTTCCAGGCCGTCGACATCGCCTCGATCGCGGCGCCGGTCGCGAAGTGGGCCGTCACCGTGATGGAACCCGGCCAGATCCCGGGGACCTTCCAGAAGGCGTTCCAGCTGATGCGCTCGGGCCGTCCCGGGCCGGTCCTGATCGACCTGCCCATCGACGTGCAGATGGCCCAGATCGAGTTCGACATCGACGCATACGAGCCGCTGCCGGTGGTCAAGCCGGCTGCGACCCGCGGCCAGGCCGAGAAGGCGCTGACCATGCTCGCCGCAACAGAGCACCCGCTCATCGTCGCTGGCGGTGGGATCGTCAACGCCGACGCCGCCGACCTGCTCGTCGAGCTTGCCGAGGTCACCGGGGTTCCAGTCGTACCTACCCTGATGGGTTGGGGCACCATCCCCGACGACCACGAGCTGCACGCCGGGATGGTCGGACTACAGACCTCGCACCGTTACGGCAACGCGACGATGCTCGAGTCCGACTTCGTCCTCGGGATCGGCAACCGGTGGGCGAACCGGCATACCGGAAGCGTCGACGTCTACACCAAGGGTCGTACCTTCGTGCACGTCGACATCGAGCCGACCCAGATCGGCCGGGTCTTCTCGCCCGACCTCGGCATCGTCTCCGACGCCGGTGAGGCGCTGCGAGTGTTCGTCGAGGTCGCCAGACAGATGAAGGACGACGCACGGCTGCCCGACTTCGGGGTGTGGGCGAAGAGCTGCCAGCAGCGTAAGGGCACCCTGCAGCGCAAGACGAGCTTCGACGTCACGCCGATCAAGCCGCAGCGGGTCTACCAGGAGATGAACACGGCCTTCGGCCCGGACACGACGTTCGTCTCGACGATCGGCCTGTCGCAGATCCAGGCGGCCCAGCTGCTGCACGTCTACGAGTCGAGGCACTGGATCAACGCCGGTCAGGCGGGTCCGTTGGGGTGGACGCTTCCGGCCGCGCTCGGCGTCGCCACCGCGACCCCGGACACCACGGTCGTCGCGCTCTCCGGGGACTACGACTTCCAGTTCCTCATCGAGGAGCTCGCGGTCGGCGCCCAGTTCAAGATCCCCTACATCCACATCGTCGTGAACAACGCCTACCTCGGGCTGATCCGGCAGTCTCAGCGCGGGTTCGAGATGGACTACTGCGTGCAGCTGTCCTTCGACAACATCAACGCTCCCGAGCTCAACGGCTACGGGGTGGACCACGTCAAAGTCGCTGAAGGCCTGGGCTGCAAGGCAATTCGCGTCTTCGAACCGGACGAGATTCTCCCTGCGCTCGAGCAGGCCAAGAAGCTGCTCGTCGAGTTTCAGGTGCCGGTCGTCGTCGAGGTGATTCTCGAGCGTGTCACCAACGTGTCGATGGGGACCGAGATCGACGGCGTCGTGGAGTTCGAGGAGCTCGCGGAGCGCGGTGTGGACGCCCCGACAGCGATCTCCATGCTGGACTGAGGGCGGACTGCTGTGACTACCGTCCTCGTCGCGTCCGACAAGTTCAAGGGCTCGCTCACCGCCGCCCAGGTGGCGGCGGCGGTGAGCGCCGGCATCCGCCGGGTGTCGAGTGTGCCGATCGTCTCGGTGCCCGTCGCAGACGGTGGAGACGGCACCGTTGACGCCGCGGTGTCGGCCGGGTTCGAGCGGGTTCCGGTGACGGCCAGTGGGCCCACGGGGGAGCCGGTCCAGACGGCATACGCACGTCGCGGCGACACGGCGGTCATCGAGATGGCCGACGTGGCAGGGCTGGTACGCCTGCCCGGCGGGGTGCGTCAGCCGCTCACCGCCACCAGCCGAGGGCTCGGTGAGGTCATGGCGGCTGCCATCGACGCAGGGTGCACCCAGCTCGTGGTCGGCATCGGCGGTAGCGCCAGCACCGACGGTGGCGCGGGGCTGGTCGCGGCTCTCGGGGCGAGCCTGCTGGACGCCGAGGGCGAGCAGCTGCCAGGCGGAGGAGCGGCGCTCGAACGCCTGGACCGGGTCGACCTGGGCGCTTTGCGCAGCCGGCTGGAGTCGGTGAACGTCACTGTGGCCTCGGACGTCGACAACCCACTCCTCGGCGAGCGTGGGGCAGCCGCGGTCTACGGCCCGCAGAAGGGCGCCTCCCCCGATGACGTCGAGCGGCTCGACGCGGCGCTGGCGCATTGGGCGGACGTGGTCGAGGAGGTCACCGGACGCGACGACCGCCACCACCCGGGAGCAGGTGCCGCCGGCGGAGTGGGGTTCGGCCTCGTGGGAGTCCTGGGTGCTCGCGTACGCTCCGGGATCGACCTTCTGCTCGAGCTCGTCGGGTTCGACGCCGCGCTCGCGCACCTCGGCCCGGACGACCTCGTCATCACCGGAGAGGGCTCGCTGGACGAGCAGACCCTGAACGGTAAGGCCCCCGCTGGCGTGGCCGCCGCAGCGGCGGCCCGCGGCGTACCGGTTGTTGCGGTATGCGGACGCACCACGCTCGACGTCGAACGGCTCCGCGAGGCAGGCATCGACGCGGCCTATGCTCTCGCCGACATCGAACCGGACATTCGGCGCTGCTTCACTCATGCGGCGGCTCTGCTCGAACAGCTGGGTGAGCGAGTTGCGCGAGATCGGTTGGCACACAAGACGACCCGAAGCGACGATGCAGTCGATACACCGAAGGGAGCGACTCCATGACCGAGTTCGACATGGTGATCCGGGCGCAACGAGCGGTGCTACCCAATGGCGAGCGTGCCGTCGTGGTGGGCGTGCGGGACGGGGAGGTGGTGGCGGTCGAGACAGCTGGTGCCGACCTGATCGGCACCGAGAACATGGAGCTCGGGCCCGACGAGGTGCTGCTGCCCGGACTGGTCGACTCGCACGTCCACGTCAACGACCCCGGCCGCACCCATTGGGAGGGTTTCACGAGCGCGACCCGCGCTGCGGCCGCCGGTGGCGTGACGACCATCGTCGACATGCCACTCAACAGCATTCCGCCGACCGTCGACGTCGCGGCGCTAGAGGTCAAGCGCACAACGGCGGACGGGCAGACCTGGGTCGACGTCGGGTTCTGGGGTGGCGCGGTGCCGGGCAACGCCGCCGACCTGGCCGGGCTTCACGAGGCTGGGGTGTTCGGGTTCAAGTGCTTCCTCGTCCACTCGGGCGTCGACGAGTTCCCGCATCTCGAGCCCCCGCAGGTCGAGGAGGCGATGCGTGAGATCGCCTCGTTCGACGGGCTGCTCATCGTCCACGCCGAAGACCCAGACGAGATCGAGCACGCACCCGAGGCGCACGGACCCGACTACGGTGGCTTCCTGGCGTCCCGCCCGCGCGATGCCGAGAACCGCGCCATCGAGCACGTCATCGCGCAGTCTCGTGAGACCGGCTGCCGCGTCCACGTCCTGCACGTGTCCAGCTCCGACGCCCTGCCGACTATTGCCGCGGCTGAGGCTGACGGCATCCGCATCTCGGCCGAGACCTGCCCTCACTACCTGACCTTCACTGCGGAGGAGATCCCTGCAGGCGCAACGCAGTACAAGTGCTGCCCGCCGATCCGTGAGTCGTCCAACCGGGACCTGCTGTGGGAAGGCTTGCGCGACGGGACGATCGACATCGTCGTGTCCGACCATTCGCCGTCGACCATCGATCTGAAGCTGCTCGACAGTGGCGACTTCGCTGGCGCCTGGGGCGGCATCTCGTCGCTCCAGATCGGCCTCTCCGCAGTGTGGACGCAGGCACGGCACCGCGGGTTCGACCTGACCGACGTCGTGCGCTGGATGGCGAGCGGCCCCGCCGACTTCGTCGGCCTCCCGACCAAGGGCCGCATTGCCGTCGGTGCGGACGCCGACTTCTGCGTCTTCGCGCCAGACGACACCTGGGTCGTCGACGCCGACCGGCTGCACCACAAGAACGCCATCACCCCCTACGCCGGGCGGACCCTCGACGGTGTCGTTCGCAGCACGTGGCTGCGCGGCAGACCAGTCGACGTCGCCGCACCGCCGCGTGGACGGCTCCTCACCCGAGGAACCTGAGCAGGCACGCTCACCTGGCACGGATGCGGGCAGGTTGGTCGAGTGCCGAGCATCGCGCACGGTGCTCGCGTGGCGACCAACGTGCGCGCAGTCGTGCGGCATGAGCGAGGTGGTCGCTCATACACGGCGTCATCGGCGCCTGACGGTGGGTGCCTACCCGGTTTTCCTACCGGCAACGGCCGCGTCGGCTACCCTGAGGTTGTTGAGGCGTCAACGATGCCCGATCCCCGGTCAGCTGAAGGCCCGCGATGTGTCCCCTGTCTCGCGGGCCTCCAGCCTGTCTGGACTCCTGACACGCTCGCCGTGGCCGTTGGATAGCCTCACCGCGGTGCCGGGCTGATCGCCCGAGGCAGCTGAGTCATCCGACGGGAGCAAAGATGCAGATCGGTGTGCCCGCGGAGTCGCGCGGCGGCGAGACCCGCGTCGCGGCGACGCCGAAGACGGTCGAGCAGCTGCGCGGGCTCGGCTACGAGGTGGTCGTCCAGGCCGGAGCCGGTACGCGTGCCAGCTTCTCCGACGCGGCCTTCGAGACCGCGGGTGCGCGGGTCGTCACGGGCGCCGAGGCGTGGGGCAGCGACGTCGTTCTCAAGATCAACCCGCCCACCGATCCCGAAATCGCCGAGCTGCACGATGGCGCCATCCTCGCGAGCCTGGTCAGCCCCGCGCTGGACCCCGACCTCGTTGCGCGGTTGGCCGCCCGGCGGATCACCGTCCTCGCCATGGACGCGGTGCCCCGCATCTCGAGGGCGCAGAGCCTCGACGTCCTCAGCTCGATGGCCAATATCGCCGGCTACCGCGCTGTCATCGAAGCCGCACACGAGTTCGGCAGCCTGTTCACTGGTCAGGTGACCGCTGCGGGCAAGGTGCCTCCGGCGAAGGTTCTGGTCATCGGCGCCGGCGTCGCGGGCCTGGCCGCCGTCGGGACCGCAGGCAGCCTCGGGGCCATCGTCCGGGCGTTCGACGCCCGGCCTGAGGTTGGCGAGCAGGTCGAGTCGATGGGGGCGGAGTTCCTGCGGGTGGAGCGCACCGAGGGAGAGGCTGAGGCGAGCTCAGACGGCTACGCGAAGGCGACGTCGGAGGACTTCGACCGCCGAGCTGCCGAGCTCTACGCCGCGCAGGCCGCCGAGGTCGACATCATCATCACCACCGCGCTCATCCCCGGTCGTCCCGCCCCGCGCCTCATCACCGCTGACATGGTCGCCTCGATGAAGCCCGGGAGCGTCATCGTCGACATGGCCGCCGCCAACGGTGGCAACTGTGAGCTCACCGTCAAGGACGAGCTGGTCCTCACGGACAATGCGGTGCGGGTCATCGGCTACACCGACCTTCCCGGGCGGCTCCCCACCCAGGCCTCCCAGCTGTTCGCGACGAACCTGGTCAACCTCCTCAAGCTGCTCACCCCGGCCAAGGACGGGGTGCCGGTCCTCGACATGCAGGACCAGGTGGTCCGGGGCATGACCGTCGTCAGGGATGGCGAGCTGATGTGGCCACCGCCTCCGGTCCAGGTCTCGGCGACCCCCTCCGTCGCTCCGGCAGCCCGGCCGGTTGTCGTCGCCAAGGCGCCCCCCGACCCGAGGCGCCGGTATGCCGGCATGGTCGTGGGCGCGCTGCTGCTCGGTCTCGTGGCGGCATACTCGCCGGCGTCGTTCCTCGGGCACTTCACGGTGTTCGCGCTGGCCTGCGTCGTCGGGTTCTACGTCATCACCAACGTCCACCACGCCCTGCACACGCCGTTGATGTCGGTGACGAACGCGATCAGCGGGATCATCGTCGTCGGCGCCCTCGTCCAGATCGGCACCGGATCGATACTGGTCAGCGTGCTGGCTGTGGTCGGGATCCTCGTCGCGAGCATCAACATCTTCGGCGGGTTCACCGTGACCCGGCGGATGCTCAAGATGTTCAGGAGGGCTTGAGCCATGAGCGCCCCCAACGTCGTCGGGCTGGCCTCCGCCGCATACATCGTCGCGGCGTTGCTGTTCGTCGCGAGCCTCGCCGGGCTGTCGCGACACGAGACGGCCAAGTCCGGCAACACGTTCGGCATGATCGGGATGGGTCTCGCGCTCATCGCCACCGTCGGCCTGGTCCTGCGGTCGGTGGACGACACGGGCGGCTCGACTCCGCTGGCCGTCGTGCTGATCCTGGTGCCGATGGTCGCCGGCGGCGCCGTGGGCGTGTGGCGGGCGCTGCGTGTCGAGATGACCGGGATGCCGCAGCTGATCGCCATGCTGCACAGCTTCGTCGGCCTGGCAGCGGTGCTGGTCGGCTACAGCTCGTGGCTGGAACCGCTGGAGAACGGTGCGGTCCACCTCGTCGAGGTGTTCCTCGGCGTATTCATCGGGGCCGTCACGCTCACCGGTTCGGTGGTGGCCTTCCTCAAGCTGAGTGCTCGGATCCCCTCCAAGCCGCTCATGCTCCCCGCCCGGCACCTGATGAACCTCGTGGCGCTGATCGTGACGGTTGCGCTGCTTGTCTGGTTCGTCACCTCGGACGGTTCCGCGGCGGCACTGCTCCTCATGACGGCGATCGCCTTGGTCTTCGGCTGGCACCTGGTCGCGTCCATCGGGGGGGGCGACATGCCCGTCGTCGTCTCGATGCTCAACTCGTACTCCGGATGGGCCGCGGCGGCCGCCGGGTTCATGCTCGGCAACGACCTGCTCATCGTCACCGGCGCGCTGGTGGGGTCCTCCGGTGCCTACCTGTCCTACATCATGTGCCAGGCGATGAACCGGTCCTTCGTCTCGGTCATCGCGGGCGGTTTCGGGTCGGGCGCGGTCGCCTCCTCGGACGACACGGACTACGGCGAGCACCGCGAGACGTCCGCCGCGGACGTGGCCGACCTGCTGCGTGAGGCGTCGTCGGTGGTCATCACGCCCGGCTACGGTATGGCGGTCGCCCAGGCGCAGTACCCCGTGGCCGACCTCACCCGCCGGCTGCGCGAGCGGGGCATCGACGTCCGGTTCGGGATCCACCCGGTGGCGGGCCGGCTGCCCGGGCACATGAACGTGTTGCTGGCCGAGGCCAAGGTCCCCTATGACATCGTGCTCGAGATGGACGAGGTCAACGACGACTTCCCGGCCACCGACGTCGTGCTCGTCATCGGGGCCAACGACACGGTCAACCCCGCGGCGGCGGAGGACCCGACCTCACCCATCGCCGGTATGCCGGTGCTCCAGGTCTGGAACGCCAAGGACGTCGTCGTGTTCAAACGGTCCATGGCGGCGGGCTACGCCGGGGTGCAGAACCCGTTGTTCTTCCGGGAGAACAGCCAGATGCTGTTCGGCGACGCGAAGGAACGTGTCGAGGACATCATCAAGGCGCTCTGAGCTGCGGGTCCTAGCGACCAGGGATCAGTCGTCGTCCGACCAGCGAGAGCGACGGCGTGGGGGGGTCCCGCTCGGGCCGACCAAGGGGCCCGTCTCGGCCTCGCGGCGCCGCCGGCGCTCACCGTCACTGCTGTAGATGATCTCGCCGCTGGTGGTGCCCGACGGGGTGACGCGAGGGTCACGGTGCAGCGGGATCGCTCGCGAGTGGGACGGGTTCACTTCGACGGGAGAGACCGGCACGCTACCGAGCGGACTGGAGATCGGCGTGGGCAGCGGGCTGCGTGGTGGTGGCCCCCCGTCCGAGCCGAAGCTGTCCCCAGACCCGTCCTCGCCGTCGCTCCCGCCGGCCGTGGCTCCGTCGCCCGGGGTCAGGTCGTCCTCGGCGACGACCCCGAAGATCTCGGCGCAGATGATCCGGTAGGTCTCGTCCGGCCGCGGTACCCACTCGATCGTGCGCAGCGCCTGGTCCTGGCCGGCGCTCTCGAGCACGAAACGTCCGTAGCCGAAGACCCGCCCCGGCACCGACCGGTTGTAGGACATATCGGTGACCTTGCTCAACGGCATCATGGCGACCTTGCGGGTCAACAGGCCGTAGCGCAGCAGCAGCCGCTTGTCCGTCGCGAGGAACCAGTCGGACCGCCATTCGGACAGCTGCCAGACCGTCCAGCCGAGGAGCCCGAGCCAAAGGACCCACAAGGCGCGCATGAACACGCTGTTGGGGTACGTCACTCGCGCGTCGAGGAAGAGCACTACCACGAGCCCGGCGAGCGCGAGCGCGATGGGACCGGCGATCCGGCTCCAGTGCTGGTGGACCGCCACGACCACCTTTTCGTCAGGTAGCAGGAACCGTTGCAGCCCGACTGGTTGGTCGCGCCGAGCAGTCGATGTCGATGCTGAGTGTCGAGCCCGTGGTGCCATGGTGAGGTCGTCCCGTATGCCGGTCAGCTCGCGCCGAGGTCCGGGTCAGCGCCGCAGCAGAGCGTCGAAGAAGCTGCCGATGGCCTGGACGCCCTGGGCGATGATGTCGAACGCGGTTCGCACGATGTCGGCGGCCTGTGCCGGAGACTTGATGATGGCGTAGACAAGGAAGATGAGCAGCACCCAGCCCAGGATCTTCCTGACTCGGGTCATCGTCCGGCTCCTTGGTCGGTGCGCAGGTGCCGAACGCACCCTGGGCGACAGTGTGCCGCACGTGACCCCTGTGACGGGAGTGCCACGCCGCCCAGCATACCGGTCGGCTGCTCAGACCAGCCCGTAGAGCCGGTCGCCGGCGTCGCCGAGGCCGGGGACGATGTAGCCCTGCTCGTCGAGGCGCTCGTCGACGGCCCCGGTGACGAGGTTGACGGGGACCTGCAGCCCGCTCAGCTCCCGCTCGATGTGGGCGATCCCCTCGGGCGCCGCGAGCAGGGTGATCGCGGTGATGTCGTCGGCGCCGCGGTCGACGAGGTAGTGGATCGCCATGGCGAGGGTGCCTCCGGTGGCGAGCATGGGGTCGAGGACGTAGCACTGCCGGCCCGACAGGTCGTCGGGAAGCCGGTTGGCATACGTGATCGCCTCCAGCGTCTGCTCGTTGCGCATCATCCCGAGAAATCCGACCTCCGCCGTCGGCAGCAGCCGCACCATCCCGTCGAGCATCCCGAGCCCGGCCCGCAGGATGGGGACGACGAGCGGTTTGGGACGGGCGAGCTTGATGCCGGTCGTCGGCGCGACCGGGGTCTCGATGTCGAACGGCTCGACCCGAACGTCGCGGGTGGCCTCGTACGCGAGCAAGGTCACCAGCTCGTCGACCAGGCGCCGGAAGGTCGGGGAGTCGGTGCGCTTGTCGCGCAGGTAGGTCAGCTTGTGCGAGATCAGCCGGTGGTCGGCCACGTGAACGCGCATGCGGGAAACTTAGCGCGTGCCCCCGGATCCGCCGCCGCTCGAGCTCGCCGTCGACCACCGGTATGCCTCGTGGATGGCTCGCCCGCTGGAACTGGCCGCCGCGGCCGGCGCGGCGGGGGACGTACCCGTCGGTGCCGTGGTCGTCGACGCGGCCGGGGAGGTCGTCGGTGAGGGCGCCAACGTCCGTGAAGCGTTGGGGGACCCGACCGGCCACGCCGAGGTGCTGGCGCTGCGGGCTGCGGCGAGGCATACCGGTCGAGGCTCGGGGCAGAAGTCCTGGCGCCTGACCGGTTGCACGCTGGTCGTCACGCTGGAGCCGTGCGTGATGTGCTCCGGCGCAATGCTCCTCGCGCGGGTGCCGACCGTGGTCTTCGGGGCGTGGGACCCCAAGGCGGGGGCGTGCGGGTCGGTGTGGGACCTGGCCCGGGACCGGCGGGCGAACCACTGGGTCGAGGTCGTCGGCGGCGTCCGCGAGCAGGAGTGCGCCCAGCTGCTCCTCGATTTCTTCGCCGCCCGGCGGCTCGGGTAACCTTCCCGGCGGTGGCGTGTCCGAGCGGCCTAAGGAGCACGCCTCGAAAGCGTGTGTGGGGGAGACTCCACCGTGGGTTCAAATCCCACCGCCACCGCCATTATGAGCACAGATCAGCCCCTCGCCGGATCCCCGGTCGAGGGGCTGATTCGCGCCTAGTCTCAATTTTAGTCTCAATTGGCGACCTCAAACCAGACTTCTCGGTCCCTACGTTGGACTGCCAGAGAAGGCCGCTGAGCCTGGCGGCGATGTCCTGCCGGATCGGTTCGACCATGTGGGCGTAGCGGGTGGCCATGGCCGGGTTGGACCAGCCCATGATGCCCATCATGGACCGCTGGTCGACGCCGAGCAGGAGCAAGACGGTCGCCGCGGTGTGCCTGGCATCGTGAAGCCGTCCGTCACGAATTCCGGCCTGGATCAGCAACTGCTTCCAATGGCTCCAGTCGGTACGTGGGTTGATCGGGGCCCCTGTTTCGGTGGCGAAGATCCAGTCGCCGTCCGTCCACAGTTGAGCCGCGCGCCCGCGCTCCTTCACTTGGCGGCTGCGGTGCGCGTCGAGTAGCTGAACCAATTCGTTCGGCAACCCCACAGCTCGTCGTCCGGCTCTGGACTTCGTTGAGTCAGTG
>NZ_JBDTKA010000153.1:0-38487 GCF_039935575.1 Lapillicoccus sp. | reverse complement strand
CTGCTCAAGCAGCGGATGCGCAAGTCCGGGCGTTACGACCCCATCCCAGCCGACCAGGCGCTGGCCTATGTCATCGAGGTCCTGCCGGCATTCCAGTACCTCCATGACCTCGGGCTCGTCTACTGCGACTTCAAGCCGGACAACCTCATCCAGGTCGGCGACATGCTCAAGCTGATCGACCTCGGCGGGGTCCGCCGGATCGACGACGAGGACTCGGCGATCTTCGGGACGGTCGGCTACCAAGCCCCGGAGGTGGCGTTCCAGGGGACGACGGTCGCCTCCGACATCTACACGATCGGGCGCACGCTGGTCGTGCTGATGATGGAGTTCCGCGGCTACCAGTCGACCTACATCGACTCGCTACCACCCGCCCCGTCGACCCCGCTCTTCCAGAGGTACGACTCGCTCTACCGGTTGCTGCTCAAGGCCTGCGCGTTGTCGCCAGACGACCGGTTCGCTTCCGCCGACGAGATGCGCGTGCAGATGCTCGGGGTGCTGCGCGAGGTAGTCGCGCAGGACCGCGGGACCGGACGCGCCGTCGGCGCCGCCAGCTCGCTGCTGTTCGAGGAGCCGGCCATCGAGACCGACTCGCTCGACTGGCAGACGCTGCCCGGCCTGCGGCCGGACCCCTCCGACCCTCAGTCGAGCTGGCTGCACGGACTGTCCCGCGGAACGCCGGAGGAGCGGCTGGAGTCCCTCAGCCGGGCTCCCGCTCTCACCCCGGAGGTGCAGCTCGAGAGCTGCCGCGCAGCGCTCGCCGCGGGGCGGCCCGACGTCGTCGAGGCGGCGACCACGACGATGCTGCGTGCTGACCCGTGGGAGTGGCGCGCGGTCTGGATGCAGGGCCTGGTCGCCCTCCAGCAGGGCGACCCACGAGCGGCGCAGAGCGCCTTCAACGCGGTCTACGGCCAAGTCCCGGGTGAGCTGGCTCCGAAGCTGGCCCTGGCGTGCGCCTGCGAGGGCAGCGGCGAGCTGGACGTCGCCGAGAACCTGTATGCCGCCTGCGCGCGGACCGACGCGAACTTCACCCCGGCGGCGGCCTTCGGCATGGCCCGGATCCGAGGCGGACGGCACGACGATGACGGGGCCGTCCAGGCTCTCGACCTGGTGCCGCCCACCTCGCGGGCCTTCGCCCTCGCCCGCCAGGCCAGGGCCGACCTGCTCACCCGCTCGGGCGCCGGGGTGCCGGCCCTGTCGCAGGCATGGGCCAGCGTCGACACCGTCCTGATGGATCCGCGCGAGCGGGCCAGGCTCGACGTGCGGATCTTCCGGATGGGTCTGGACGAGGTCGTCCACCGCGGCGAGCAACCGGCTCTGCACATCGGAGCGCACCCGGCGACGGTGCGCGGCATGCGGGAGGCGCTGGAGACCTCGTTGCGCCAGCTCGCCCGGTTGACGCCCGAACGGGGTGACCGGGTCGCGCTCGTTGACCAGGCCAACGAGGCGCGACCCTGGACGCTGCGATGAGCCTCACCCCAGACTCGGTGACGCCAGACACCGGCTCGCCGGTCTCCGGACGGTGTCCGCGCTGCGGAGCCGAGGTGATCCCGGGCGCGAGCTTCTGCGAGGAGTGCTCCTTCGAGTTCGGTGGGTCGCCGACTGCCAGGCCCGAATCGAGCCGGGCAACCGGGGCCGAAGCAGGCATACCGGCGGCATCTCGGGCACCGTCGCCCGGCCCGAGGGACGAGCTGACCGTCGACCGCGAGGAGGCGGCGACACCGATCACCGCCGAACCCGGTGACGAGTCACCGCTCGACGTCGGCTGGACCGGACCGACGGTTCTCGGCCTCGGGCGAGGCACGGCGCCGGTGGAGCAGGGCGGGCCCGCCGAGCAGCCCGAGGGAGCGGCGTGCCACCAGTGCGGTGACGGGCACTACGAAGACGGGTACTGCGACAACTGCGGCGCCAAGCAGCCGGACCCGCGCGACCACTTCGGCGAGGCACCCCAACCGTGGGTTGCCGGGGTGTGCGACATCGGCCGGCGGCACCGGCGCAACGAAGACGCGATGGCCCTGTTCGCCGACACAGCGCCGCTGTCCTTCGCCGGCCTCGTGGTCTGCGACGGCGTCTCCAACACGACTGACTCCCACGTCGCGAGCCTCGCGGCAAGCAGGGCCGCACGCGAGGTGCTGCGCGCCCCCCTGTCCCGGGGCGTGGGCACCCGCGCGGCGACCATCGCCGCCGCCGAACAACGGCTTGCCGACGCGGTCGAGGCCGCCGACCTGGCCGTCGGCGAGGTCACGGCGGACCTCGACGAGACCGGCGTGGCGAACCCACCGTCGTGCACGTTCGTCGCCGCCCTGGTCTGCCGGGTCGACGAGCAGGCCGTCGCCGTCGTCGGGAACGTCGGCGACAGCCGCGCCTACTGGCTTCCGGACTCCGCCGCCAGTCCGGCCCGACAGCTGTCGCGCGACGACTCGTTCGCCGCGGAGCAGATGAGCGTCGGTGTCCCGCGCGAGGAGGCCGAGACCGGAGTGGGCGCGCATGCGATCACCCGGTGGCTCGGAACCGACTCACCCGACGACCTCACCCCCCACACCCTCGACCTCGACCTCGGCGAGGACGGCTGGCTGCTGGTCTGCAGCGACGGTCTCTGGAACTACTGTTCGGAGGCCGACGCCCTTCGCGTCCTCGTCCGTGAGACGGTGGACCGGCTCGGCCCCGTCGGACTCCACCCGCCCACGCTCGCGCAGGCGCTGACCGACTTCGCCAACACGGCGGGTGGGATCGACAACATCACCGTGGCGCTCGCCCGCGTAGGAGCCGTCAGCGAGGCCGGCGAGCCGACCGAGCCGTTAGAGCCCTTAGAGCCGCCCGAGCCAGACCCGCATACCGACGGAAGGGAAACCCCCTGATGGCGCAGTTCACCGCCGAGGTGTTCCAGAACGAGTTCCTCCCGGACGGGGGCACCGACGTCCATGCGATCGTCCGGGTCACCTGCCGCCAGGCCGGGCAGGCCGGGCAGTCCGGGTCCACCGACGCGGCCGAGATCATCATCGTCGACACCTCGGGGTCGATGGGTGAACACGGCATCAACCAAGGCCGGCTGGCGGCCACCGCCGCCCTGAACGAGGTCACCGACGGCACCTGGTTCGCGGTCATCGCGGGCAACCATGTCGGCACGGTCGTCTTTCCCTATCCCGGCGGTCCCACGCGGATGGTCCGGATGGACCCCTCCACTCGGCAGTCCGCGATCGGGTCGATGCAGATGTTCCGTGCTGACGGTGGCACGGCCATGGGTACCTGGCTCACCGAGGCTGCCGAGGTCTTCCGCACCGTGCCCCAAGCCACCCAGCGGCACGCCATCCTGCTCACCGACGGCGCCAACGAGCACGAGACGTCCGACCAGCTCACGCGGGCGATCAACAACGCGATGGGTGTTTTCCAGTGCGACTGCCGCGGTCTCGGTGACCGGTGGCAGGTCGACGAGGTACGCCGGATCGCCTCCGCCCTGCTCGGCACCGTCGACCTCATCCCCGCACCGCAGGCGATGGCCGCGGAGTTCCAGAGCCTGGTCCGCAAGTCGATGGCCCGGGGCGTCGCCAACGTCGACGTTCGGGTGTGGACGCCGCAGGGTGCGCAGACCCTGTTCGTCAAGCAGGTCGCGCCGAACCTCGAGGACCTGACGTCGCGGCGCACCCAGGTCAACCCGCTGACCTCCGGCTACCCGACCGGCGCGTGGGCGGACGAGAGCCGTGACTACCACGTCGCCGTACGCCTGTCCGCCAAGTCGGTCGGTCAGGAGCAGCTGGCAGCCCGGGTGCAGGTGGTGCTCGCAGATCAGGTCCAGACGCAGGCGTTGGTCAAGGCGACGTGGAGCAACGACGAGGCGCTGACCACCCGGATCGATGACCAGGTCGCGCGCTACACCGGCAAGGCCGAGCTGGCGCAGGCAATCCAGGACGGGCTTGCCGCCAAGGCGGCCGGCCGCGACGATGACGCCACGGCCAAGCTCGGACGGGCCGTCCAGCTCGCCACGGCCGCGGGCGACCAGGAGATGACGTCCCGGTTGCGCAAGGTCGTCGAGATCGACGACGCGGCAGAAGGTACGGTCAGGCTCAAGAAGGGCGTCGAACGCCTCGACGAGATGGCGTTGGACACCGCCTCGACGAAGACGACCCGAGTCCGCAAGTGAGCCGGTGCCCCACGATCCGCCCCGGGTCCTGCCGCCTCGTGACCCACCCGAAGGGGGTGACCAGATGAGCGCGATCTGCCCCAACGGCCACACCTCCGAGGCCGACGACTTCTGCGACACCTGCGGCGCGAAGATCGACCTGGACCACCAGCCCGAGCCCCCGCCCGAGCCCGCTTCGGGCTCGGGCGCCGGGGAGCCGGTCGAGGCCGAGGTGGCTCCGGCCCAGCAGATCTGCCCCAACTGCCAGACCCCCAACACCCCGGACGCCCTGTTCTGCGAGGCGTGCGGGTACGACTTCACCACCGGGGCGCTCCCCCGCGGCGCCATGCCGCCGGCGCAGGCGCCATCAGAGGGCTCCGCGGACCCAGATGCGGACCCGGATGCGGACCCGGATGCGGACCCGTCGGGCAAGGGCCCCGACGGATCCACAACGGGTGGGCGTGCCGCCTCGATCGCACCTGAAATCACCCTCGAATGGGTCGCCGAAGTCTGGGTGGACCCGGACTGGTACGCCGTCCAAGAGGCTCAGGAGCCGATGCCGTCGCCAGGGCTGCCGGCCGTGGTTCCGTTGACCAACCGCAGCCTGTTGATCGGCCGGGTATCGCCCAGCCGCAACATCCACCCCGATATCGACTGCGCCCAGGACACCGGGGTCAGCAGGCGACACGCCCAGCTGACCACCGACGGGCAACGCTGGTTCGTCGAGGATCTCGGCAGCTCGAACGGGACCTTCGTAGCCCCTGCTTCAGGACCCCTGCCCGAGAACCCGATCCCCGTCGGTCCGCGCACCGAGCTCGACGACGACGACCGGGTCTACGTCGGCGCCTGGACCCGGATCGTCGTACGCGCGGCCACCGACGAGGAGCGCGAGGCCGCCGACGGCTGAGCGCGGTGAGCTGCGGAGGTCGACTCTGCTAGGCGCCGTAAACGGCGCGGACGGCCCCTCGGCCGGCGCGGTCGACGCGTCCCCCGGGCATACAGGTGGGCGGTCACGCGGGTCGTCGCGCCATTGCGGCGACCCGCTGCTCAGACCCGCTGCTCAACCGAGGCGGGTGATGACCGCCCCGCCAGCATGGGGGACGTCGGCGAAGACGGTCGCGAGGATCGAGTCGGCGTCGACCGCAAGGAGGCGGTGCGGCGCCGAGTGGAGCAGGTGCACCATCCGCTCTGCCGCTGCCTCGTATGCCGCGCTCGACAGCACCAGGAGCCGGTCGCCGGACTCCATGCGTACGAGACCGGCCTGGCCCGGAGTCTCGGGGATCATGGTCGTGTGGTCCCGGCAGACGAGCAGCGCCGGAGGCGCCCAGGAGGTGCGCACCTGCACGCCGCCGTCGGCATGGCACCAGACGACGCACGACGACGACCTCGCGCTCGTCGGCAGGTCCATGGCAATCGGGGTGCCGGCGTCGGGTCGGTCTGCCACGACGACGCAGAGCCTCTCTCCGCCCGGGACGACCCTCGCGCCGCGCTGGCTGCCGACGTGCAGCGCGACGTCGAACCCGGCCCCGACGATGTGCCGGAACTTCGGCCGAGGCTCGTGCCGCAGACGGGTGCTGGTGATCGTGGTCATGACGCTCGGCTTTCGATCTCGAAGACGGTGGTCAGGCCGGTCCTGGTGAGGACCTCGAGGGTGCGGTCAGGAGTGTTGGCGAGGACGACGTGGACGCCTCGGGCGTTGCAGACGCGTTTTACCCAGAGCAACGTCGCCACACA
Source organism: Lapillicoccus sp. (assembly GCF_039935575.1). Classification (GTDB taxonomy): domain Bacteria; phylum Actinomycetota; class Actinomycetes; order Actinomycetales; family Dermatophilaceae; genus Lapillicoccus. Next base: position 32,639 of record NZ_JBDTKA010000153.1, on the reverse strand, counting down.
CGTCGACGACAGTCGCTCGACGGCGGACAGGTCGACGGACAGCGTCCGCGTTCCACCGGGCACCAGCTGCGCGAGGCGGTCCCGCAGCTCGCCGGACCCCTCGGCGAGCATGCCGTCGCCGATCTGCAGGTGCACGGTGACGCCGTCGTCGCGACGGTTCTGCGTTGCCGTCACCGACTCACCTCGGACTCTCTGATCGGGTCGTCCATCTCGGTTGCGGCTGTCGATGTCATGCCCAGGCCGTTCCCCCACTGTGCCCCGCGCACGTTGCCGATCGTCCGGTGGTTTGATTGCAGTTTCGTGACGGGTAGCGGACTCTCGTGCACGCACCAGCCGAACCCGTCCGGACGTCACACACAGCGCTGGCAAGATGTGGGTGTGTCACTCACACTCCTGGTCCTCGAGGACGACGACGGCATTCGCACCGCCCTGTCCCTCGCCATGGAGGACGAGGGCTATGACGTCATGGAGGCGGCGAGCGCAGAGGCCGCTCTCGAGCTCGTCTCGCGGACGCCACCTGACCTCATGCTCGTCGACATCATGCTCGGCGGCATGGACGGGTTCAGCTTCATCCGCGAGGTGCGCCCCACCAGCCAGGCGCCGATCATCGTGTTGAGCGCCCGCACCGACACCCACGACATCGTCGCGGCCCTCGAAGCCGGCGCCGACGACTACGTCACCAAACCGTTCCAGGTCAAGGAGATCGGCGCGCGGCTGCGGGCCATGCGCCGCCGCGCGAGTGGTGTCGGCCCCCCCGGTTCCTCCTCTGACCAGGACGCCCTCGTCCTCGACTCCGAGCGCGGACCCCTCGTCCTCGACGTCGGGGCGGGCGTCGTGCGCAGCGGCACCGAGGAGGTGCATCTGACCGTGACCGAGTTCCGCCTCCTGTGCGAGCTCGCCTCGCCACCCGGACGTGTCCTCAGCCGCCGGGCGCTGCTCGAACGGGTCTGGGAGCGCGGCTACTTCGGCGACGAACGCATCGTCGACGTCCACGTCCGGCGTCTGCGCACCAAGATCGAGTCGAACGCCAACTCACCGCAGCTGGTTGTCACCGTCCGCGGTCAGGGATACCGGCTGGATACACGATGAGGGGGCCGTGGTCGCGCCTCGGACTGCGGGGCACGGTCACCGCCTCGTTCGCGCTGGGAGCGCTCATCGTGTCGGCCCTGCTCGCCGTGGGCACCTACCTCACCGCGCGGCATTACCTCATGGACCAGCGCCAGACCACCGCACTGCGGCAGTCGTATGCCGACGCCTCCTACGTCCTGGACGGTCTGCGGGCACGGGACGCGCGCATCCCTGACGTGCTCAGCTCCGTCAACGCCCCGTCCGACTCCGAGCTCGTGATCAGCAAGGGCGGCCGGCTCTACTCGTCGGCGCTGGCGCAGACCCCGCAGACTATTTCCGACGCCGTGCAGCAACAGGTCGCCGCCGGATCGGTCACCCTCGCCTGGGCGGAGTCGAACGACAAGCCGGGGATCGTCGTCGGGGTCCCGCTGACCACGGTCGATGCACAGTTCTACGAGATCGTGTCTACCTCCGAGCTGCGTTCGACGCTGGCGACCCTGGCCATCGTGCTCGGCGCCTTCGCGGTGTTCGCGACCCTTGCCGGGGCAGCGCTGGGACGTGTGGCCTCGGGGCGGTTGATGGCGCCACTCGACGACGTGGCGACCGCAGCCGCCCGGATCGGCGCGGGGGGCCTCCAGACCCGTCTTCCCCCAACCGACGACCCCGACCTGGCGACGATCGTGGGTTCCTTCAACAGCATGGTCGAGGCCCTGGAGGAGCGGATCCAGCGCGACGCGCGGTTCGCGGCGGACCTCGGCCACGAGCTTCGCTCACCGCTGACGACGCTCGTAGCATCCGTGCAGGTCATCCAGGGGCGCCGCGACGAGCTGCCGCCCCGGTCCCAGCGCGCCGTCGACTTGGTCACCGTCGAGCTCGACCGGTTCCAACGCACGCTCGAGGACCTGCTGGAGCTCGGCAGGCTCGACGCGGGAGTCCGCGGGCAGGTCCTCGCTGAGGTCGACGCCGCCGAGCTGGTCCGGATCGCGCTCGAGGACAGCCGTCGTGAACCAGCCCTGCTCACCGTCGCCCCCGATGCCCAGCGTCAGGGCGCCCGGGACCTCACCGTCGACAAGCAGCAGCTGGCGCGGGCCCTGGTCAACCTGTTCGAGAACGCGGACCGGCACGGTCAGGGGGTACGCGCCGTGACCCTGCACCGAGTCCGGGGGCAGGTGCGCATCGACGTGGACGACCATGGCGACGGGGTACCGGAGGCGGACCGTCAGCGGATCTTCGAACGGTTCGTTCGCGGTGGCTCCCGAGGCTCACTGCCCGGCAGTGGACTGGGTCTGAGCATCGTCGCCGAGACCGCCCAGAACATGGGGGGGCGCGTCTGGTGCGAGGACGCACCAGGCGGCGGCGCCCGGTTCAGCCTCGAGCTGCCGGCGCGCAGCTCCGCCGGCCGCCGGCGCGCCCGAGTTGGCGTCGCATGACCGGGAACCGCCGTCGCGGCCTCGGCCTGGTGGCTGGTCTGCTCGCCGGCGCTGCCCTGCTCACGGCCTGCGGCATACCGACCGACGGTCAGCCCTCGACGGTCCCGACCGGAGACGTGCCCTATGGGTTGCTCGACGGCACGCCGACGTCCAGCCCCACCCCGTCGACGACGCCTGGCGTACCCGTCGCCACCTCCACCATCTATCTGGTCGACTCCCAGCAGCTGCTCGTCGCCGTGCCGGTCCAGCAGACCCAGTCGAGCCTCAACCCCCTGCTCCAGACCCTGCTCAACCGGCTCGCTCTCGGACCAGGCGACCGGGAGAGATCCCGCAAGCTGGCCACCGACCTGAGCCCGGGATCGGCGATCGTGCTGCGCAGCATGTCATCGGGCACCGCCACCATCGAGATCCAGTCGACCTCCCAGGACCCAAGCGCGGCCAAGCTGCCCATCGCGATCGGCCAGGTGGTGCTGACCGCGACGAGCGTGGTCGGGGTCGACCGAGTGCTCTTCGTCCAGAACGGGGCCCCGGCCCGCGTCCCAGGGCCGACCGGGCCACAGACGTCCGACGCGCTCGCGGCGTCGGACTACACGTCACTGCTGGCCCCGGGCCAGGCGCCGGTCGACCGCACGGTCCCCCTCTACACGGCGAGCCCGGCCACCACCACCCAGTTGCCCTGACCGACGTCAGAGCACCCCGGTCTTCTGCAGGCGCTGCAACGAGAACCACCCGAACGGGATCGGGATCCAGTAGGTCGCGATCCGGTAGAGCAGGACCGACGACACCGCCGTGCCACTGTCGACCCCGATCGCGACCAGCCCCGCCGACATCGCCGCCTCGATGCCGCCGAGGCCGCCGGGGGTAGGCACGGCCGAGCCGATGATGGCGCCGGTGAAGTAGACGACGGCGATTGCCGCGATCGGTTTCTCCACCCCGAACGCATGGGTGGCGCAGACCAGGGCACCCACGAACGACATGTCGAGGGCCAGCGCCCCGCCGAGCAGCTGCCCCAGCTTTGCCGGGGTCTGGAAGACCGCGAGCACCTGCGGCACCGCCGCCTTGATCTGCGGGACGACGCGGGCCGTGAGGAACGTCCGGACCTTCGGTACGGCGAGCAGTCCGAGAATGATGAGGACGACGACCGGGATGGCCGCGACCAGGATGGGCGGCGGGGTGAACGAGGCCCGCGCCCCCGTGCCAGCCAGGACACCAGAGACGAGCAGCAGGATGACATACGAGCAGAACTGCGCCACCTGGGCCAAGCCCACGCTGGCTCCCGCCACGGCGGGCGTCAGCCCGGACGTCTGCAGGTAGCGCGTGTTGAGGGCGATGTTGCCCACCGCCGCCGGGGCGACGAGTCCCGTGAACGCAACGGCCAGCTGAGTCATGTAGGTGTGCACGAACTTCAGATGGATGTGGACGGCGCCGTTGAGGACAACGGACGCGCCGGCGAAGGTCACCACCGAGAACGCCAGAGCCGCCACGGCCCAGCCCCACTGAGCGGTCGAGATGACCTGGGCGAAGTCGACCTTGGCCAGCTGGGGGAGGATGACATAAGCAGCGATGCCCAGCAGCACCACCGTCGCGACGCCGCGAATCGTCACCCGGCGCAGCTCGACCGGCTCGATCCGCTCCTTCGCCGGTCGCAGGGCGACGATCTCCTCGCGGATCTTCCCGAGCAGTCCCTTGTGCTCCTTGAGGGCGTCGCGGGTGGTGGCGGTCATGGCGATGGTCTGCAGCACGGGAACCGCGCGAACCACGGCGTCCTCTCCGAGGGCGCCGACCGCGCTGGCTACCGCGCGCTCGGGACCGACGGCGAGTGAGACGGTCGTGAGCAGCTGGGCGAGGTCGATCCGCAAGGTGACGTCGTCGGCGGCGAGGTCTCCCCCACCGACGCGGCGTAGGCCGGCCCGGCCGTCACGGTCGATCATGACGATGTTAGGCGCGAGGGCCCGGTGAGCGACCTTGCGCCGCTGCAGACTTGCGACCATGGACCAGATCTCGGCGATCTGGTCCGCGTCGAGGGAGTCGCCGAGGTCGGCGACGGTGGTTCCCTCGGGCTCGACGTAGGCGATCACGGCGGCGAACGGCCCGACCTCACAGACGGCGACCGGTCGGGGTGCTGGGATGCGAGCCTGCGCGAGAACGAGCCCCATCAGCGTGCGGTGCTCCAGCTCCGAGCGCAAGGTCAACGACGGGGTGCGAGTGAACCCGTTACGCAGCCGCAGCAGCCGCAGCAGCCTGCGGCCCGAGGCCAGCCCGAAGGTGTCCCGGTCGATGACGTGGACGTCGACGGGCAGCGTGTCGGTCGTCCCGGCATACCGGCGGTCCCCGGCGTCGTTGGCGTCGACGAACTCGAGCCTGGTCAGGGGTATGCCGGTCGCCACCAGCGCCCGAGCCACGTCTGTCCCCGGTGGCCGGGTGGACGTCGCACCGAAGCCCAGCCGGAACGCGAGCCCGAGGAGCCAGCCGACCAGCAGCGACGAGACGATCGCGGCGAGCGTGAGGGAGCCGGACAGCAACGTGGTCACCACGGAGGCGACGATCACGGTGATGGCCAGCGGTGAGATCCACTTGCGGCCGACGATGTCGGCAACGGTCAGCAGGGCCAGCGTCGAGACGACGACGATGTCCAGGGGGAAGGTGCGCCCGTCGGTCGTGGGCCGGGTGAGGGTGTTCTCCAGGAAACCGACGTTTCCGCCCAGTTCAAGAGCGGTCACGACAATGACGACCACCCCGCCGACCAGGGCGGCGCCGAGCGCCTGGACCAGCTGGAGCGGACGACGGCGGACGATGAGGTCGGCCCCAACGGCGAACGGCAGGACGACCACGCCGATGCCGGCCAGCCAGCTGAGCAGCGTGACGATCAGCCGCGGAAGCCCACTCGTGGCCTGGACGATGTCCTGCTCGACCGCGCCCCGGGTGTCGACCGCGAGGCCCGCCAGGAACAGGCCACCCACGAGTAGGACGACCACCACCAGGAGGCGGAAGGCATCAGCTGGTCGGCGGACCCGGTCCTTGATCGGCGGCTCGACGACCTCGACCTGGGCGGCCGCGTCGTCGTGAGCTCCGGCGGCCGGCTCGTCGCTCGCCGGTGCCTGGTGGGGCTGCGCAGACGTCACCTCGGGAGGGGCCGTCTCGCGATCCGTCGACACGACGCCCATCCTGCCGCACGAGGCTGGGGGAAACTCCGGCCGGAACCGGAACCTCGTGTCGTGGCGCGGCGGACATCACCCGTATGGGTGTTCCCGAGAGTGGGTCTGTGCACCAGAATGGCCCGCCATGGATACCTCTGACGTTCGAAGCGCAGCTCGCCAGGCGGGCGACAACCCGGTCCTGGAGAACGCTGCGCGGCTGGGTTACGCCGTCAGTGGCGTCCTGCACCTCCTCATCGCGTGGATCGCGGTCCAGCTCGCCTGGTTCGGTGGGAGCGGCTCCGCCGCGGACCAGTCCGGCGCCCTCCAGCAGCTCGCGTCCACCGGCGTGGGACGCGCCACGCTGTGGCTCGCGGTGGTCGGTTTCGTCGGCCTCGGTCTCTGGCAGCTCACCGAGGTCGTGGTGGGCTCCGACGAGGCCTCCGACCGGGTCAAGGCCGGAGCCAAGTGCCTCGTCTACCTGTTCCTCGCGTTCTCCTGCCTCTCCTGGGCTCGCACCAGCCACGGGTCGTCGAGCTCGCAGCAGACGTCCGACGTCACCGCGACCTTGATGTCCGAGCCCGCCGGACGGCTCCTCGTCGGGGCGGTCGGGGCGGGTATCCTGGCCGTCGGCGGTTACCACGTGGTCAAGGGCTGGACGAAGAAGTTCCTCGAGGACCTCCAGCAGCGCCCCGGGACCTGGGCCACCCGCGCCGGACGCTTCGGGTACATCGCCAAGGGCGTGGCCCTCGGGCTCGTCGGAGTGCTGTTCGTCCTGGCCGGGGTCCACGGAGCGGCCGACCAGTCGACGGGGCTGGACGGCGCGTTGCACACTCTTCTCCAGGCGCCTTATGGGCAGGGCCTGCTCACCGTCGTGGCGCTCGGCTTCGCCTCCTACGCCGTCTACTCTTTCGCCCGCGCCCGCTACGCGAAGGTCTGAAAGGAGCACTCGTGCCTGACATCCAGCCTGATATCGACCCGTCGGTCCCGGCCTCCGGGACCGGGTGCGTGGAGTGCCTGGTCGGTCAGACCGCCTTGCGGCGCAGGTAAAGCCAGGCGAGGGTCGCGCAGGTCAGCCCGTTGAGAAACCCGACGACGACGTCTGACACGTGGTGCATCCCCCGGTACAGCCGCGCATAGGCCACGAGGAACGGGATCACCAGGCACACCACCGTGACGACCCACCGCAGCACCGGGTTCCGGATCCGTTGCGCCACCGCGGCGAGCGTGAAGTACAGCGCAGTCGACGCGCCGACGTGGCCGCTCGGATACGACGAGGTCGGCGGCGCCGGGTCGAGGTGCTCGACGTCCGGACGGTCCCGCCCCGTGACGGCGGTCGCCAGCACGAAGACGCTCGCCTGCGCAGCAATCGCGATCACGGGGACGACCGCCACCCACCACTGCCGCGTCAGCCACCAGATCAGGGCGACCATCACGACGCACACCCCGATGACGATCTCGGTGTTGCCAATGTGAGACCAGACCGCAGTGACGCTATCCCAGAACGGGGTCCGGCCGGACTGCAAGGCCCGGTTGACCGCATTCTCGCCCGCGAGCCCACCGAGCGGCCCCTCGATGAGCTTGCCGATGCCGACGATCACGACCCACAACGCGACCGCCGGGAGCAGGACGCGAACCGCGATGTCACGCAGCACTTCTCGGACACTGGGCCGGGACTCGTCGTCGGTATACCTGTGCAGGACGCGGGACCAGGCGGTCGGACGGCTGGGGTGCGCGGGTGCAATGAGGGCCGGCATGAGTTGTCAGGTCTCCTTGTGCTGGACGGCCACAGAGGTCGCCTCGGCTGCGGTGTCGAGCTGCTCAGGGGTATCGGGCAGATCGGTGGGTTCCGAGGGACGCCAGCCCCGATATCCGGCGTAGGACGCGAGCGCCAGGCCGCTGCCCAGCAGCATCCCGGCCACGACGTCGGAGGGAAAGTGCACCCCGAGGAAGACCCGGTCCAGGGCAGTGAGCACGACGACAGCAGCGGCGAGGTCGCATACGAGCGCCTTCTGCCACCGTGTGCGCAGCAGCGGCCAGACCATCAGCGACACCACGGTCGCGGCCGCAGCGGTGTCCGCCGCATGCCCGGAGGGAAAGCTGTAGCCCGGCGCGTGCGACACCGCTTGCTCGACGACCGGCCGGGTCCGCTGCACGATGTACTTGAGGTCCAGCGCGATGTTCCAGGCCACCATCATTGTGACGAAACCCCAGATCGCGCGGCTCGTCAGCCGGTACCGCCACCAGATCCACACGGCGACACCAGTTCCGACGAGGTAGACCCACCTCGGTTGCAACGCCTCCTGCCAGACCAGCAGGGCGGTGAGCAGTCCCGGGTGGGCCCGGGTGACGTCGGTCGCGGCCAGGATGGCGTCGTTGTCGAGGTTGATGACCGCGTCCACCCGCTCGCGGGCGAGCAGGGCGAGCGCCGTGACCGGAACCGCGGCGCCGACGGCATACCCGACAGCCGGCAGCAGCCGCCGCCAGCGCCGGTCAGGGGACACGGACAACCAGCGCTCGCGGGAGGACACGGGTGGACATCACCTGCTGCAGGCCCATGGCGTCACCGTCGATCTGGGCCTCGACGGGCTCTCGGGTGACGACGTCGATCCGCGGTGAGGTCATCCGCACGATGGACCGGTGGCCGCGGGTATGCCTGCTGCCCAGGTCGGCGGCGATGGCCGCCCATCCGAAGAACCCGTCGGGTGCGAGGATGACGCCGTCGAGCCTGCCGTCGTCCAGCTCCGCGTCGGGCATCAGCCGCAGGTTGCCCTGCAACGACCCGCAGTTGCCGACGATGACGCTACGGGCGTGCTGCTCCCGCGGACCGTGATCCTCGCCGGTGCTCACCGAGACGCGAAACCCCTTGTCCCACATACGTATTGCACCCGCCAAGACGTATGCCGGCCAGCCCAGGACGCCCTTCACCTTTTCGTTGGTGCCTGCCATGACCTCCGCATCCACGCCGATCCCGGCCATCACCAGGAAGACCTCCTCATCGTCGCGGCGAGGGTCGTCAGCGGTCTCCGGCGCATCCCCCTTGAGCGCGTCCTCGGAGTTCGAGTCGGGTACGAACTGCACCAGACCCACGTCGATCCTTCGGTTCGACCCGGTCAAGACCACAGCCAGTGCCGACTCGACATCGTCGACCGGGAGCCCGAGGTTGCGGGCGAGGAGGTTGCCCGTGCCGCCCGGGAGCAGCCCCAGCGGGGTGTCGGTGCCGACCAGTGCAGTGGCGACGGCACGGACAGTGCCGTCACCGCCCAGAGGGCAGACCACGTCGACGCCCGCCTCGAGGGCCTGCTGGCCCTGGCTGACCCCTGGGTCGTCCTTGGTCGTCTCGATCATCAGCGGCTCGGACCACCCGTGGTCGGCGCAGACCTTGCCGATCTGCTCCTCGACGAGTGCCAGGTCGGTGAACTTCGTGGGGTTGACGACGACGGCGATGCGGCGGCTGGAAGAGTCGGACACGCGCAGGACCCTACCGACTGGCTCGCGTGAGCCGCATCCGCCTTAGGGGTGGAAAGGCGCTGCTGCACTATCGCCATCGTCTAGGGCCACCACGGCGACGGATGACCTCGTGCCGGGCCCGATGGGTGATGATGTCGGTCAGCGGGAGCCGATGAGTCCCGCTGACCCGCGACGAAGGAGTCACCCATGGTCGACCTCGCACTCAGCGACGAGGAGAAGGAGATCCGCGCGTGGGTGCGGACCTTCGTCACCAAGGAGATCATCCCGCTCGAACCGGAGGCCCTCGCGCGCGAACGTCGCGGTGAGCGGGGCGTCCCGCCGGAGGAGATGAAGCGCCTGCAGGACCTCGCGCGCTCGTCCGGGTTCTTCGGAATCCAGACACCGGTGGACCACGGTGGGATGGGCTTGGGAGCGGTGCTGACCGCGCTGATCGAGATCGAGCTGGGTCGCAGCTTCATCCAGTTCAAGTTCGGCGGCGATGCCGACAACATCCTCTACGACGCCAACGAGGCCCAGCAGGAGGCATACCTGCTGCCGACCATCGAAGGGACCCGCAAGTCCTGTTTCGCGATCACCGAACCCGGGGCCGGTTCCGACGCCCGGGCGATCCGCACCTCGGCCCGACGCGAGGGTGACGAGTGGGTGATCAACGGGGAGAAGACGTTCATCACCGGGGGCACCGAGGCCGACTTCGTCATGGTGTTCGCGGTCACCGACAAGGCTAAGGGGGCGGACGGCGGCGTCACCTGCTTCCTCGTCGACCGGGACCGCGGCTGGACGTCGGCGCAGATCGACACTATGGGTGAGTGGGGTCCGGCATCATTGGTGTTCAAGGACGTTCGCGTTCCACACGACCACATCCTCGGTGAGGAGGGTCTGGGTTTCGCCCTGGCGATGCGGTGGATCGGTCGCGGTCGTTACCTGCTCCCGGCGCGCGCGCTCGGCGCCTGCGAGCGGCTTGTCGAGATGGCGATGGAGCAGGCACGCAACCGGGTGACGTTCGGCGAGCCGATCGCTGAGCGGCAGGCGATCCAGTGGATGATCGCCGACTCTGCGGTGGAGATCGAGGCGTTGCGCTGGCTGGTCCTGGCCGCTGCATGGCAGGTCGACCACGGCATCGACTCCCGGCAGTCCCAGTCGATGGCCAAGCTCTACGGCGGAGTCAAGGCCAACGAGATCGTCGACCGGGTCCTGCAGATCCACGGCGGTATGGGCTACACCCGGGAGCTACCGGTCGAGCGGTGGTACCGCGAGCTGCGGCTGCTGCGCATCTACGAGGGCACCGACGAGATCCAGCGCCGTACCATCGCCCGCAACCTGCTCAAGGGACACTCATCCGTGCGGGGTCACCTCGGCTGAGCTCTGGCCTTCGGCGAGTCGTGGTTGGATTGTCTGGTTGTGCCGTCGAACCAGGGGTGGGGACCGATGCATTTTCCAGAGCTGGCGACGCTTGTCTCGCAGGGCGCCTTCTACAGCATCGTCCGGCAGGAGCTGCTGTCTGACCTGCTGGACCAGCGGTTGGGTACCTACCGCTGGCAGGTCGACACGGACGGACCCACGCTGAGCTTCCTCTCCGAGGAACGGCCCGACACCCGGCTCGACCTGCCCGCCGAGATGATCGCCTCCGTCGCCCCGGGACCGAGGTCGATGCTGTGGGGCTGGACCCACCCCCAGTCCGCAGGTGCGGCCAGCGAGCTCGTAAGGGCTTATGGCGATGAGCACGGCATCGAGGTGCTGACCCAGCCGGAGGTCCCACTCCGCACGGAGGTAACCGATGAGGCGCTCGGCGACGAAGTGGCCCAGGTGGTCCACGAGGTCGGGCAGGCCGTGGTGGGGATCCTCGGACGGGCGCCCTACTACTCCGCCCCGGCCGGGGGCGGCACCCGCGTGCTGTTCCTCGTCGACGGCCCCGAGCTGCCTCGACCTCGGATCGACGAAGCGCTCTCCCGCCACCTGATGTCGGCGGCGGGCTCGGGTGCCACGGCCGACCACCGGACCTCGTTCCACTGGCTTGCGGTGCATTCCGGCTGGGAGCTCACCTGGGACGAGCAGTGGACCAGCGCCGAGATCCGCGACCCCGAGAACGGCAACACCGCGACCGCGGCGTTCACTCCCGAGGGGCTTCTCAGCGGCGTGCAGCTGCACCTCGGCGCCTGACGGCCGGCACGGGTCATCCGCCTGGTTCGGTGAAACCCGTCGCCGCGAGATAGTCGAGCCATACGGGGGTGATGTCCGGCGGCACGCGCTGACCGGGTTGCATCACGTGAAGCCGGTTCGAGAGCAGGACGGCCACGCTGGCTCGCGCCCGGTCGACGAGGAAGCGAGCGCCAGTGAAACCTGGGTGCCCGTATGCCGGTCCGCCGGCGGCGGGCAGCCACCAGAACCCCATCGCCTGACCGTCGTCCCCGGGCACGAGGAACTGGTCCAGGGTCGCGGCCGACCAGAGTGACGACCCGTCGATCAGCGCGGTCCCGAACCGTGTCACGTCGTCGAGGGTCGCGAACAGCCCAGCGTGGCCGCTGACACCGTCCATCGCGTGAAAGGCGTTCCCGTCACTCACTTCACCGCGGATCCAGCCGTTGCGGAACGTGGCCGTCGTGGTCGTGTCGAGGGTCACCGGGTAGGGCTCCCCGTCCCGGATCATCGCCTGCTCGATATCGTCGCCGTGCCCGTAGGCGACCGCTGACGACGGCTCCACAGGCCCGAAACCGGTGTACTGCATCCCCAGCGGCCCGGTGACGAGTGAGGCCACAGCCGCGTCCAGGCGCTGTCCGGTCGCGACTTCGACGACCGCCCCCAGGAGGACGAACCCGAGGTCGGAGTAGTGCCGAGCCTCGTCGACGCCGTAGTGCAACGGCAGCCGGGCAGCCAGCTCGGTGGCCTCGTCCCGAGAGTCCGACGCCAGGTAGAGGGGTTGCCACTCGACCAGCCCGGCCCGGTGGGTGAGCAGCTGTCGCAACGTGATCCGGGGATCAGGCGAGGCCCGGTAGCGCGCGAGGGGGTCGTCCAGCGTGATCTCCCCCTGCTCGACGAGCGTCATAAGGGAACCGGTTGTCGCGATCCCCTTGGTGCACGACGCGACGTCGAAGAGCGCCGTGTCGCGCAGCTGCTCGGGGTGCACCCCGTCGTCGAACGCGCTCCCCCACACTGCGCGGTGCGCCACCACTGCAGCACGGACGACCTGGGCCGCCACGCCGGCATACCGGCTCTGTTCGACCCCACGGCGCAGGATGACATCCGGGTCACTCATCCGGCCACCGTAGGACCACCCTGCCTGGGGGCGACGACCTCGGCCGTCCACGCATACCACTCAGCTCAGTGGTTGGCCCTTGGGGCTGGCACAACGAGTTCCAACAGCTGCCGCAGCAGCACTCGGTCGGCGCGAACTCGGCTGTGGCCGACGCCTGGTCAGATGCGGGCATCCATGTCCTGATAGCCGCTGTCTTCGCGGGTGCCCCCCATGCCGTCTCCGACCTGCGTGTAGTCCTTGATCCACGAGACGGACCGCACCCACTTGACCATCTTGTAACCGTGCATCGACTCGGTTCGCAACCTCAGGGGTGCGCCGTACATCTCCGGCAACGGCACGTCGTTCATCCCCCAGGCCAGGATGGTCTCGTCCTCCATCGCCATGTCCTTCGTCAGCACCGTGTAGTAGGGCTCGACGGGACGGCCGTCGTGCATACTCTGGGCCGTGCCGAAGGACTCCACCATGACGTAGTTGGCATCGTCCATCGGCTCCACCCGGGCCAGCACGTCCCGCAGCCGGATGCCGGACCACTTCGCGATCCCCGTCCACCCCTGCATGCAGGTGTGCATGGTGATCTGGTCCTGCGCGGAGATCGCCTTGAGATCGTCGAGGGAGAAGGACCGTGGCTCGCCGACGCGTCCGCCGACCTCGAGGCGGTAGCTGCGGAAGTCGTCTGTTCCTAACTGCTGCCAGCGTGGTGACTGGCGCAGGTCAGGGGGACGGGTGTTGACCCAGTGGAACGGTGAGATGTCCTTCTCGGTGAAGGTCTGGTGTTCGCGTTGGCGGGAGGTCAGGCGGTTGAGAAAGGTGACCTTGACCGGCTTCTGCAGGCCATAGAGCACCCGCTGGGTCTTGCGCACGTCGACCAGCGACAGGTACGAGGCGGCGACCCAGATGGCGACGACGACCACGACTCCTATCGCCACCCGGGTGACGGCCTGGCCGACGAGGGCAGGGTCGTACTCACGACCCATCATCATGTGCACCAGGTTGTGCTCGGGGTGCACGATGAAGACCAGCGCGACGTGCATGACGGTGAAGACGACGAGGATGGCCATGCCGATGAAGTGAATCGAGCGAGCGGCCTGCCGGCCGCCGAAGATCTTTGCCCACCAGGGGAACCGGCCCACCACCGCTGGAGACATGACCGGGCCGGTCAGGATCATGAGCGGTGCGACGATGAACACGATGAAGGTGTACATCAGCATCTGCAACGCGTCGTAGGGCTGGAAGTGCTCGATCGACGGGACACCGAAGCCGGCGTAGATCTTCAGCGACGCCCACGCCTCGGGGACGACGTCCCACGACGTGGGCACGAGCCGTCGCCACTGGCCGGTGCCGAACAGGAGGATCACGTAGGCCAGCCCGTTGAGCACCCAGACCGTGGTGACAATGCCGTGCCAGGCGCGGCCCAAACCAATCTTGGCTCGTCCCGGCAGCGAGACGAGCGGATGAAGACTGCGCTGGTCATCGCGCGCAGTGAACGCGCCGACCTCCTGCGGCACCTTGTCCTTGGTGAACTTCAACCACTCCGTACCCGGTGCGCAGCCGTTCTTCCAGTACAGGCGGGGGTGTGATGCGAGGATCTCCCAGCCGGAGCGGACCAAGAGCCCGAGGAAGAGGAAGTTGAGCAGGTGAGTCACCTGCAACCACCACGGAAACCCGGGATCGACCACGCCCAGTGGGGGCGCGGCGGTGAAAGGTAGGTGGGTGCCTGCGCCCATGTGGTGAGTCTCCCTGTTGTCGAGGTGTCGATGCAGCCCGATCGGGTGAGCTCGAAAGTGCGGCGGGCATCCGGCCGGTCCGACCGGCTCAACCACCAGCGTGTCGAGAACACGGCAGACCGGTGAAGGGACCTTCGTCCCGGATCAGGAGGTCAACGGGCCCAAGGGGCTCGGTATGGGCCCCTACTCCCGCCCTCCGGCCCGCTTCCGTGGATCATTTCCATGCCGCGGAGAACGCCTCGGTGTCCGCTGTCAGTCCGCCGAGGCTGAGCAGCCGTCCTCCTCCTTGGCGATGTGCGTCCGTAGCTCGTCGGCCTCATCCCGGATCCGCTGCTGGTCGGCCGGGTCGCGGATGTCGAGGTTCGCGAGGAAGCCGGCCAGCGCCGGATGCTCGTCGACGTGATCGATCGCGCGCTCGTGCCCGGCGATGTAGTCGCGGATCAACGGCATGTCACGACATCCGCAGCAGTGACACACAGGACGTCGTCCCCGCCAGGCGATCGAGGATGCCATCGGTGGCGCTCACGCCTTGACGGCCTGCGGCACACGGGTTTCGAGGGCTCTCCATCACCCGATCTGGTGCGACTCGATGGTGACGCGAAGACGTGATCCCGGCCGCGGTCTCGAGGTGGGCTTCTACCCTTACGAGCCTCAGCATGAGCTGGCGGGCTGATCCTGACGTCGCCCTGTACGACCGCGTCGCAGCCCAGAACACCGACCCCGAGCCGCATACCCTCCGCCACTCACCCCAACCGTTGCTGACCGCCGACGAGCCATTTCGACCGAAGATGCGCCGGCGGCCCCCGGCCCCGACCCCGACTCAGCGCATGGTCCTGCGCTCAGCCCACCGCACACGGTGCGCTGAGCGCCGAACGGTCAGCTGAGCTCACACGACACGGCGCGCCGATGAGTCAGGGGATGAGCGACACCTTGACTGACTCGGTGCCGCTCGCGACGAGGTCGAGGCCGCGCTGAAACTCGGACAGAGGGAGCTGGTGACTGCAGATTTTGTCCATCGGCAGGCGACCGGACTCGATCATCCGGATCGCAGCCGGCCAGCAGTGCGGACCGAGATGGGCCCCCAGGACGTCCAGCTCCTTGTCGTCGCTGATGATCGACCAGTCGACGGAGACGTCGCTCCCGAAGACGCCGTACTCGACGTAGGTGCCGAGCTTGCGCAGCATCGTCAGGCCCTGCAGGACAGCGGAGGGGTGGCCCGTGCCCTCGAGGTAGACGTCGCACCCGTAACCGTCGGTGAGGCCGAGCACTCGCTCGACGGCGTCGCCGTCCCTGATGTCGATGAGGACGTCGGCCCCACACTCGCCGGCGAGAACCAGCTTCTCGGGAGCCATGTCGAGCGCGATCACGCTAGCCGGGTTCTTGGCCCGAGCCCCGGCCACCATCCCGAGCCCGATCGGCCCGCAGCCGGCGACCACGACCGTGTCGTCGAACGTGATCCCCGCGCGTTCGACTGCGTGCAGTGCGCACGAGAGCGGTTCTGCGTATGCCGCGTGGGCCGGAGGGATCGACGCAGAGACCTTGTGCACGAGCGCGCCGGTCGGGAATCGCATGAACTGCGACATCGCACCCGGTGTCGCACGCTTGAACCCGAAGATGTTGTGGACCGCGCACATCCAGTACTGCCCGCGTAGGCAGTAGCGGCACGTCCAGCACGGCACGATCTGCTCGGAGACGACCCGGTCGCCGACGTCGACACCCCAGTGCTCGCGGGCCTGCTGGTCCACCTCGACGACGGTGCCGACGAACTCGTGCCCGGGAACGACCTCGGTCTCGGCCCAGGCGGGACGGTCGGCATCCCCCCAGAACTTGGTCGCGCCGTGGTAGCACTTGAGGTCACTCGCGCAGATGCCGACGGCCTCCACTCGGACCAGGAGCTCGCCGGTGCCCCGGATCGGAACGGGGACGGTCTCGAGGCGGTAGTCCCCAGGGCCGTGGCAGACCACGGCTTGCATGGTGGCCGAACCACCACGGGGTACGCCTGCGCCGACCCCACCAGGGCTGGTCGTCGTCTCCGTCACGGGAACTCCTGTGGTCCGGGCACATCGTTGTGATACCAGTGGCGCGAACGTAACAGCCTCCCTGGAGTCTCCGCCAACCGGACTCGGTCCTTGCGGATGCGGTGAGCCCAGGACGAGCTCGTTCACCGTCTGCACCGCCTCGGCGGCGCCATCGGACTGCGCTCCCGCAACCTCCCGTGTCGCGCGAGACTGCCGACACCCGTCGCCACGGCAACCGCTCGTCCCGGTGCCGCGTCGGCTATCCCGTTCACTCGCCATGCAGGCGTGAGAGGGTGAGAACGGCGGCAAGCGGCAGGCCGCCGCACCATGCGTCGCGGCGTACCCCGGCGCCGTACCTCCCCTCGATCCGCACGCGAAGGAGCAAGCGATGCCCACACGCACCGCCCACACCGCTTGGACCGGAGGCCTGCAGGACGGTTCCGGCACCGTCGAGCTGACCAGCTCGAAGGTCGGCAGCTACGACGTGTCGTTCCCGAAGCGCGCTGCCGACGACGCAGGAGGCACGACCAGCCCCGAGGAGCTCATTGCGGCGGCACACTCCTCGTGCTACGCAATGCAGCTGTCAGCGCTCGTCGTCGAGGCGGGCGGGACCCCGAAGAGCCTCGACGTCACGGCCGCCGTCTCCCTCGGCCCGGACCCGGCCGGCGGTTTCCGCCTGACCGGCATCACGCTGACGGTCAAGGGAGAGGTCGACGGCCTGGACGAGGCGGGTTTCGTCGAGGCGGCCGAGGCCGCCAAGAAGGGCTGCCCCGTCAGCAAGGCACTCACCGGGGTGGACATCACCCTGGACGCCTCGCTGGCGTAGCGCCTACCCGCCACGAACGCCGGCGAGACGAAGACGCGGGAGAAGTAGAGAGACGGAGCAGGCGAAACCGCCTCATGGGCGGGGGGTGGCAGCGGACGCCGCGGCAGGGCAGGATCAACCCCGTGGCCCTTGTGGAAGAAGCCCAGACCATCTCCTACCCCTCTGCCGCGACCCGTCCGCGGCGCGGGCACCTACAACAGCTGGACCCGCACGTCATCGTCCTGTTCGGCGCCACCGGTGACCTGGCGAGACGCAAGCTGCTTCCAGGAATGGTTCACCTGGTGCTGTCCGACCTGACGCCCGACATCCAGATCGTTGGCACGTCGTTGACCGAGATGGACGACGACGAGTTCCGTGCCTTCGCCAAGCAGGCCGTCGAGGAGTTCTCGACGCACCCGTTGACCGCGGACCAGTGGGACGCCTTCGCGCAGCGCTTGCACTACGTCTCGACGGGTGCCGGCGCTGACGGTCTGCGCGAGGCGGTGACCGCTGCCGAGGCCACGCTCGGTCCGAAGGTGCGCCGCATCCACTACATGAGCGTCCCGCCCGTCGCCGCTCCTACGGTGATCGGCATGCTCCGCGCGGCGCGCCTGGTGGAGCGGTCGCGGGTGATCATGGAGAAGCCGTTCGGCACCGACCTCGAAAGCGCGATCGTGCTCAACGACACGGTGCACGAGACGTTCGACGAGTCCCAGATCTTTCGGATCGACCATTTCCTGGGCAAGGAGGCGGCCCAGAACATCCTGGCCTTCCGGTTCGCCAACGGTCTGTTCGAGCCGATCTGGAACCGCAACTTCATCGACCACGTTCAGATCGACATCCCCGAAACCCTTGGCCTGGACCGTCGCGCCTCGTTCTACGAGCAGACCGGCGCCTTCAAGGACATGGTCGTCACGCACCTCCTGCAGGTGCTGGCGTTCGTGGCCATGGAGCCACCGACCGCCTTGGAGCCGCGGGCCATCAGCGAGGAGAAGAACAAGGTCTTCCGGTCGCTGATGCCGATCAACCCGAACGAGGTGGTGCGCGGCCAGTACTCCGGCTACACCTCCGAGGAGGGCGTGCCAGGCGACTCCGACACAGAGACGTTCATCGCACTCAAGTGCGGGATCGACAACTGGCGTTGGGCGGGTGTGCCGTTCTACCTGCGGACCGGCAAGAAGATGGCCGAGGGGCAACGGATCATCTCGATCGCCTACAAGGAGGCGCCGAAGTCGATGTTCCCCTCCGACTCCGGTGTCGGCAAGCAGGGACCTGACCACCTCACCTTCGACCTGTCTGAGGACTCGAAGGTCTCGTTGTCCTTCTACGGCAAGCGGCCGGGTCCGGGCATGAAGATGGACAAGGTCTCGATGCAGTTCGCCACTCAGGAGGGCGAGCACGCCGGTGACGTGCTCGAGGCATACGAGCGGCTCATCCTCGACACGATGCGCGGCGACCACACCCTGTTCAACACCGCCGAGGGCATCGAGTCACTCTGGGAACGGGCCCAGCCGCTGCTCGACGACCCGCCGCCGGTGAAGCCCTACCCGGCGGGTAGCTGGGGACCCAACGCCATCCACCAGCTCGTCGCGCCGCACGCCTGGCGGCTGCCGTTCGAGCGGGCCTGGCGGGACAAACGGGCCAATCACTGAGCTGAGCCGGTATGCGTGCTAAGGCCGCCGTCGCCGACCCCGGCCGTTCGCGCGTCGACGCGAGTCGCGTGAGCAGGAGAGAGCGGCGAACCGGTCCAATCCGGATCCTCGTGTGGTCCGAACCCCTGACCGTGTTAGTCGTATAACCCTGCGCAGAGCCCGCAGCGTCAGCGGGTCGCGGGTGGAAGCGCGGGCCACAGTCCGGCGCACCCGGGCCAGCCGCTGTTGCGGCCCACGAGCACCCGAACTTCACCGCGAGGAGCCCCATCCGATGCCCAGCAGCGCGCCGAGCCTACGGTCGACCAGTCGATCGCGCCTGTGGCCGACCCGGCGTACCGACGCGGGAGGCAGGGGAGGTGCGGGGGTCTCCGACTCGGCGGTGACCGGCCTGCGCCGCGTCGCCGTGATCAGTGCCTCCCTCGTGGGCACCTACGCCCTCACGAGTGTCCTCGGGCTGGCCTTCTGGCTCCTCGCCGCTCGTCAGTTCTCCCTCTCCGCCGTCGGGGTCGGTGGAGCGGCCGTCTCGATGATGACCCTCCTCGCGACGTTCGGCACCAGCGGGCTCGGCACCTTGCTCATCTCCCGCCTCCCGCACACCGCTCAAGGCAACCGGCGGGTCTTGACCCGCACTGCGCTCACCGTCGCCGGGGGTGTCGCGTTGGTCCTCGCCTTCGTGGTTCCCTTCGTCGCCATCTCGGTGCTGCACGTCGGCAACCTCGAGGAGATCGCCGGCGGTCCCGGCCGCGCCTCCCTGTTCGCCGTCGGCACGGGACTGATGGCGGTGGCGATCGTCGTCGACCAGGCCGTCCTCGTCCTCGGAACCGGGTCCCTGCAGCTCGAGCGGAACGCCGTCGCCAGCGCGGCCAAGCTCGCCGCCCTCGCCGTGCTGGCCCTCGCCGGGCAGACGGGCGGCCTCACCATCTTCGTGGCCTGGACCGCCGGCACCCTGGTGTCCCTGCCACTCGTCGCGCACCGCACCCGCGGCGGTCGCGCGCTGCAGGAGAGCCGACGGCTCGTCCAGCTCGGTCAGCTGCGCGGGATGGGCGGCCAGGCGCTGTCTCACCACGCCCTCAACGTGACGCTCCAAGCCACCCTGCAGGTCCTGCCTCTGCTCGTCCTCGTCCTGGTGTCGAGCGAGCAGAACGGCATTTTCACGACCGCCCTGCAGATCGCCGGCGTCGTCTTCGCGCTCCCGTTCGCCATCACCGTCGGGCTCTTCGCCGCGGCCGAAGGCAACGCTGTGCAGCTCCTCGAGCGGATGCGGTTCACCATCCCGCTCTCCCTCGGTCTCAGCCTGCTGGCGAACGCCCTGATCCTCCCCCTGGCGCCGGTCCTGCTGTCCTTCTTCGGCTCGCAGTACGCCGACCAAGGGGCGAACGTGCTGCGCCTGCTCGCCTTGGCCGGCCTGCCCTTCGTCGTCAAGGACCACTTCGTCGCGCTGCGCCGCGTCCAGGGACGCACCTCCCAGGCCACCGTCGTGCTGCTCACGATGACGGTGGTCGAGGTCATCGCCGCGTATGGCGGAGCCCGCCTCGGCGGCACCGTCGGCCTCTGTCTCGGCTGGGTCGCGGTCCTGTTTCTCGAGGCGGCCGTCCTGTCCGTGCCGCTGGTCCGGTCGGTCCGGTCGGCACCCCTGGCCACCACCGAAGCACCGACGATGGCGGCACCGACGATGGCGGCACCGACGACCGCGGCACCGACGATGGCAGCAGCGGCCACCGCACCGACCGTCACACCGACCGTCACGGCACCGACCCCGGCCGGCGACGCGTCCGACACCGGCTTGACCGGTATGCCGGAGCAGCCGCCGCGCACGGACGGCTCGTCGGTATGGCGCCGACGCCTGAGCCGAGCGAGCCTCGCCTTCGGGCGCGTCGCCCGGACCGTCGGCGTCGGCCCCGTGCTGCTGCTCATGACGGCCGGGCTCGTTCCCATGGCCGTCGCCACCAGCACGGCGCGCCAGGCCGGCAGCACCGGTGACAGCCAGGGCCTCTGGGTGCTCGGCCTCGTCATGGTCTTCCTGCCTGCGGCAGTCGGCGTCGCCCTGCCGAAGGTCCGGTCGAGCACACCCATCGCTCTCGCGCTGGCGATGGCGGTCCTGCTGCAGGTCAGCCGGGTCGTCCTCTACCCGACCCGCTTCATGTTCCACGACGAGCTGATCCACGCCAACGTCCTGCGCCAGATCGACGAGACCGGTCGGCTGTTCACCGAGAACTCGCTGCTACCCATCACCGCGTACTACCCGGGCCTGGAGATCGTGACCAACGGCGTACAGGGCCTCACCGGGCTCTCCGCTCACACGAGCGCGGTCATCGTCCTGCTGCTCGCCCGCATCGTCATGGCGCTGGCCGTCCTGCTGCTCGTCTCGCACGTGACCCGCTCGACCCGGATCGGTGCAGTGGCGCTGGTGATCTACGCGTGCAACCCGCAGATGCTCTTCTTCAACTCCCAGTTCTCCTACCAGACCCTCGCGCTGCCGTTGGCGATCTTCGTGGCGTACCTCGTGCTGACCCGCCGACGGGGCTCGCGCTTCTCCCTCCTCGGAGCCGTGCTCGCCGTCACCGCCGTCGCGTTCACCCACCACGTCACCACCGTGCTTCTCGTCGCCGCCCTCGCCGTGTGGGCGATCGTCGAGGCCTTGGTCCGCCGCGGCCGGGTGAGCTCGGCTCGCGCCCTGGCCCTGACCGCGCTGGCCGGTGCCGTGGCTTTCGGGGTCAGCCTGCTCAACCCGGGCAACAGCCTGAGCAGCTACCTCGGCTCCATCGCGCAGAGCTCGGCCGACGCCCTCGACCTGCTCGTCTCCTCCGGCAACTCGCGTCCGGTCTTCCAGAACGCCGCCGGCGTCGCGACCCTGCCCTGGGAGCGGGTCGCCATCGTGGCCTCCCTCGTGCTCACCCTGGCACTGCTCGTCCCGGCGCTCGTGCAGTCGAAGCTCTTCCTCGGCAAGAAGATCGCCGTCGCGGTGCTGCTCGCCCTGCTGGCGCTGCTCTACCCGATCATCCCCGGAGGCCACCTGACTGCCTCGACGGCCGAAGTCGGAGACCGCTCGGCGGGCTTCGTCTTCCTCGGAGTCGGGTTCGTCATCGCCTGGTGGTTCTGGCAGCGCCGGGCCCGGTGGTGGCGTGCTGCGGCCCTCGGCCTGACCACGACGGTGATCTTCCTCGGCAGCGTCGTCCTTGGTTCGGGTTCGGTGAGCCAGCAGCTCCCCGGCCCGTTCCGGGTGTCCGACGACGCGCGCAGCATCGACGCCGACAACCTCGCGGCCGCAAGCTGGATGTCCACGCATCTGCCCGTCGACAGCAAGATCTACACGGACCGGGTCGGTGGCCTGCTGGCTGCCTCGGTCGGTCGCCAGTACACCGTCACCCATATCGGGACGAACATCGACGCGTCGCGCCTCCTGCTGGACCCGGAGTTCGGTCAGGCCGACGTCGACCTCGTCCGTGAGGCCGGCATCCGATACCTGGCCGCCGACCGGCGCAACGCGTTCGGTCTGCCCAACCAGGGCGTCTACATCGAGAACGGCGAGTTCGGCGGCGATGCGCGTACGAGCGCCGTCCCGTCGGCCGCCCTGCGCAAGTTCAGCTCCGTGCCCGGCGTGAGCGTCATCTACGACAACGGTTCCATCGTGATCTATGACCTGGAGGCCCTCGATGTTGCGGCGAAATGACCTGCTCTGGCGGGCCGCCGTCGCCCTCACTGCCGGGGTGACCGCCTTCGTGTCCGCCCCCCAACCCGTGGTGAGCGCGCTGGTGCTCGTGGCGCTTGCCCTGACCACCGAACGCCTGGTCCGCCGGCGCGGCCGTGGGGGGCTCGACGCCCTGCTCGTCGGTCTCGGCGGCGTGGTCGTGACCTTCGTGCTCGTCGGGCTGTTGCTAGGCGCCACTCCGATCGGTCTCAGTGCTCACGCGTGGTCGGTGGCCCTGGCTGCCGTCGCCCTCTTCGGGCTGGCCATCGCAGCCCTGAGCGCTCGCCCCGCCCGAGCCGAAGCGGGTGAACCGCGACGTCGCCTCGTCGAGGTCCTGCGCATGCTGCCTTGGGCCGCAGCGAGTCTCGCCGTCATCGCGATCGCGGTCACGACCTCCGTCAACGCGGTCGCCCCGACCGAGACAGCGCCGCTGCAGATGTCGTTCGGCACCGTCCAGGGCACCAACGTCCAGGTGGTCGTCACGTCCACGGCACTCACCGGGCCCCTCGAGCTGCGCTCGTCCCTCGACGGGACCGAGGTGAGCTACCCGCTGTTCAGCATCGACGCGAACGGCATGCACAGCACCACCGTCGCCCTGCCGGCGACCGGACGCTTCGTCGTCACCCTCAGCTACCCCGACCAGAGCCAACCGCTGCGCTCGCTCACACTCGATCGGTGAACACCAATGTCCTCCAGTACTTTTCGCCCTCGTCCACGCGTCCTCCAGGTGGTCCAGCGGTTCCTGCCCGAGATGGGGGGAACCGAGACCCACGTCGCCGAGGTCGCCGAACGGCTCGTCGAACGTGACGAGTTCGACCTGACCGTCCTCACGACCGACCGCAGCGGTGCGCTGCCGCGCCGGGAGTCGATGCAGGGCTACGACGTCCTGCGCCGGCGCTCGTGGCCCCGGCAGGGTGACCTCTACCTCTCGCCCGGGCTGGCCCCGGTGGTCGCCCGCGGCGGCTGGGACCTGGTCCACATCCAAGGCGTCCACACCTTCGTCCCGCCCGTCGCGATGACCGCCGCCCTGTCCGCCGGCATCCCCTACGTCCTCACCTTCCACAGCGGGGGCCATTCCTCGAGCGTGCGGTCGGGGATCCGGAACGCCCAGTGGCGCGCGCTGTCGCCGCTGCTGCGACGCGCCGACCACCTCATCGCCGTCAGCCGGTTCGAGCGGTCGCACTTCGCAGCGGCGACGGGCCTGCCCGAAGCCCGGTTCACCGTCGTGCCGAACGGTGGCGCCCTGCCACCGGTGTCCATCGGCCTGCTGCCGCAGCCGGGTCGCATCGTGTCGAGCGGACGGCTGGAGCACTACAAGGGCCACCATCGGGCCATCGAGGCACTCCCCTCGATCCGCAAGGAGATTCCCGAGGCCGACCTGCTCATCCTCGGCAGTGGGGGGTACGAGTGCGAGCTGCGCGCGCTCGCGGCCGAGCTCGGTGTCGCCGACGCCGTCCAGATCCGCCAGCTCGCCCCCGCGGACCGAGCCGGGATGGCTCGAGAGCTCGCGTCGGCCAGCGTGATGGCCGCGTTGTCCTCCTACGAGGCCCATCCCGTGGGGATCATGGAGGCGGTGACCCTCGGGCTACCCGTCGTCGGGTTCGACGTGGCGGGCACAGGGGACCTCGTCGAGGACCGCCTCGTGACCGGCATCCCACTCGAGGCCTCCACCGAGGCGGTCGCTGCCGCGCTCACCAGCGCACTGCGGGCCACCCGGGCGCGAGGCGGGCCGCACCAGCCGCTGGCCCTCGACCTCCCCACCTGGGAGACCACGGCCGACGGTGTGAGCGACGTCTACCGCGGGATCCTCTCGGGACGCTACGCACGGGACCTGGTCTCGAGATGAGCCGCCCGTTGCGCGTCGTCCACGTCATCACGTCGCTCACCACGGGCGGGGCGGAGCGCCAGCTCGAGCTGCTAGTCGCCCGGTCGGCCAACGAGACGGCGACGATCGCCCTGTATGCCGGTGGCCCGGTCGCAGACAGCATGCGACGTTCGGGGCAGCGGGTCGACGTGCTGGGCCTCAGCGGTTGGCGCCGGTTCGCCACCCCCTTCGTCCTCGCCTCCCGGCTGCGGGCATACCGGCCCGACGTGGTGCACGTTCACCTGCTCTCCGCTCAGCTGTGGGGTATCCCAGCCGCGCGGCTGGCCGGGACGCCCGTCGTCGTCTCGACCGAGCACTCGCTGATGGACGACACCATCGAAGGTCGACCGCACACGTGGTGGCTGCGCCTGCTCTACCGGGGCCTGGAACGGATGACGACCCGCACGGTGGCGGTGTCGGAGACCACCTCCGAACGGCTCCAGCGTTGGGGCGTCGACGCCGACCGGATCACGGTGTCGGACAATGGAATCGACTTCGACGGACTCGCTTTCGACAACGCCGCCCGCTGGCGCGTGCGGCGCGAGCTCGACATCAACGACGACACCGTCGTCGTCGGAGCCGTCGGCCGGCTCGACAAGGTCAAGCGGCTCGACACCGTCGTCCGGGCCTGCGCGCCACTGTTGCACGCCGGCCGTGTTCTCGTCGTGGCCGGCACCGGACCACTCGGACCGCAGCTGCGCCAGCTCGGCGAGGAGCTTGGAGTCTCCGGCTCGATCCGGTGGCTCGGTGCGCGGGACGACGTGAGCGACGTCCTCAGCGCCACGGACGTCCTCGTCAGCGCTTCGGGCGACGAGACCTTCGGCATGGCAGTGGTCGAAGGAGTGGCCAACGGCTTGCCCGTCGTCTATGTGCAGTGCCCTGCTCTGGAGGAGCTGTCGACCGAGATCCCTTCGGCGACGCGGCTTCCGGCGCCTACCACCTCCTCGGCCGACGCCGAGGCGCTGCGCGCAGCCGTTGAGTCGGTCGCGAGCCGGTTGCGTCGCTGGCCGGTGCCGACGGCCCTGGTCGAGCGCTATGGGGCCGACGCCGCCGCCGCCAGGGTGGACGACGTCCACGCGGTGCTCGTCGCGGAGGGTTCCGGTCGTGGCACGGGCTGACGCGCCGCGGACCGGCTCGCGTCGACGCACTCGGGTGGTAGCCGCATGCCTCGCCGCCCTGGTTGCCGCCGGTCTCGCCCTGACGGGGTGCTCCCGCGGGTCCGACTTCGTCACGCGTTCAGGCGCCTCGTTCGAGCTGGGCGGGAGCCCGTACCGGTTCGTCGGCTTCAACCTCTACGACGCCGCAGCCTCGGACGTGTACGCCTGCTCGCCGTCGACCCGGATGGACGACGCCGCGCTCGCCGACACGCTGGCATACATCCACGACGAGGCCGGCTCGACGGTCGTGCGGTTCTGGGCCTACCAGAGCTACACGGCCGGGGGGACGGACTTCTCGGGCGTCGACCGCTTCATCTCCGCGGCGACCAAGGCGGGGCTGAAGGTCATGCCCGTCCTCGAGGACGGACCGGGTGACTGCTCCACGGGGAAACCAGGCGTCTCGCTCGCCGACGCGGACCAGGGCAGGTGGTATGTCGACGGGTACAAGAAGCCCTACGGCTCGGCTCGACTGTCCTACCGCGACTATGTCAAGGTCGTGGCGCAGCACTACACCGACGAGCCGGCAGTCGTCGGCTGGACGATGGTCAACGAGGCCGAGACGACCGCTCGCGACGGCGCGAACCGGTCCGTGCTCGTGGACTTCGCCAAGGACGTCGCCGGCGTCATCCACGCCGCCGACCCCAACCACCTCGTGACGCTGGGCACCCAGGGCAACGGCGCCCCCGGAGGAAGCGGGGCTGACTTCGCGGCCATCTACGGTCAGGACGGCCTCGACTTCACCGAGGTCCACGACTGGAACCGCTATGGGTCCGACACCGAGGCGCTCCCCGGCCTGCTGGACGGGGTGCTTCCTCCGGTGGACACCGGCGACTGCACGCGAACCGACGCCAAGATCGCCTGTGCCTTCTCCATCTCCCGCGAGCTCGGCAAGCCGATCGTGGTGGGAGAGTCCGGGATCCAGGCAACCGATGCCGCCGGACGTGACCGACGGGCGAGTCTGCTGCGCGACAAGATGATCCGCGCCTTCGACAACGGTGCGTCCGGATATCTCGTCTGGCACCTCGACCATTCTCGCACCGACGACCTCGACGTCATCCCGTCGCAGAAGGATCCCCTGTTCGGGGTGCTGGCCCGGCTGCGGGACTCGTTCGACGCCTGAACGCCACGCTGTGCGATGGCGCGCGGGTCAGTTGTAGGGATCTCAAAAGTCACGTGAGTTCACCTCAGGTAAGTGAAGTCGGTGACTGCGGGCATGCGCCGGAAACCGGCTCAGGTCTAGGTCGCGACGGCGCCTTCGTTCGAGCTCTGGGTGGCGACAGATGCTGGAGGCGCCCATGTTTCGCAGGGCCCCGGCAGGTCCAGTCGGAGTCTGACGCTGGCAGGCGGGAATGATCCGCGCAACATCGTGGTCACCCAGCGACATGCTCATATCCGCGACATCGCCGATTCGAAATAGCACAGCTGCTACTGTAGGTTCCATGGGAACAGTAGGACTTCGGGAGCTGCGCCAAGACGCCTCTCAGCTAGTGCGCCGAGTTGAGGGTGGCGAGGAGATCGATATCACCGTCTCTGGTCGGCTCGCGGCACGCCTGGTTCCCGCGACGCAGAATCGGTGGCAGCGGTGGGAGGACATCGCCGACGCATTCGTCGGGCGGCCCGACCCGGACTGGGAGCGCGATCGGAGCCTGATCGATCAGTCTGTCGTCAATCCGTGGGACCGCCGTCGTTGAAAGCGATACTCGATACAAGCGTGTTGATCGCCACTGATGTTCCACCGTTGGAGGGGGAGCTGGCGATCAGTGCCGCCGCCCTCGCCGAACTGCATTTCGGGGTGCTCGTCACCACCGATGCAGCAGTCCGTGCCGAACGCCTGCGCCGATTGTCGGACTTTCAGCGCCGGTTCACGGCGCTGCCTGTCGACGGTGCGGTCGCCACCAGCTATGGGCAGCTCGCCGCCGCGGTCGCGGCTGCGGGTCGTCAGCCTCGATCCCGCGTGATGGACCTGTTGATCGCTGCTACCGCGCACGCCCATTCCGCGCGGCTCTACACGCGCAACCAGCGCGACCTTGCCGGCATTGAGCACCTCGTCGAGATCGTCTCCGTTTGACGATCACCTGCGGAACGCGGCAACGGGCTTGATGGCAGGCTGGTTGCCTTTGATGATGAATGCGCCGCAGGTGATCGGGATGCTCGGTAGGATGAACTGGGAGACCAGCGCACAGTATTAACGGCTGGCCAACGAGATGGTCCGTGAACGGCTTGGTGATCTGCACCAACACGATGCACAAGGTCGCCGATCAGGTCCAAACCTCGATCGGTATCCCGCTGCACCTGGGCGACGCCACTGCACAGGCGGTGACGCGGGCCCGGCTGACAGCGGTCGGGCTGCTCGGTACCTCGTTCACCATGGAACAGGACTTCTACCGAGACAGGCTCACCTGCCACGGCCTGCGAGTGCTTATCCCGCCATCCCATGACCGGTCCGAGGTACATCGCATCATCTACGACGAGCTGTGTTTGGGGGTGGTCCGAGAGGAGTCCCGGCAGGTCTACTGCGACGCCATCGTGGGCCTGGTTCAGTCCGGCGCCGAAGGTATTGTGCTCGGCTGCACCGAGATCGAACTGCTGATCTCCGACACGGACAGCCCGGTACCGGTCTTCCCCACAACCCGCCTGCACGGAGCGCCCTATCACCGGGCGGTGACCGCAGATGGTCCGACGGGAGCGTTCAGCGCCGCCCGGCCACCCAGGCGGCTACCGGCCGCGTAGACCGATCGGGTTACCGTCAGCGTCAGCGAGAACGCACACCCGAGCCTCGGCGGCGACCTCACGCGGGGCGCTGCGCTCGGTTGCTCCAGCCGCGAGCAGGGTCGCGCGGGTCGCGTCGAGATCCTCGACATCAGCGAAGGCCACCGGTCCGCCGCTCCCGTCGTCTGGATTCAGAGCGACCTCGAAGCCGTCGACGTTGTAGCCGACGTAATAGGGCTGGTCGGTGTGCGGCGCGCCGAGCAGCGCGGTATAGACGGCCTTCGCGGCGTCCAGGTCAGACACCGGGATCACCAGGCTGCGGATCGTGGCACTCATCTTCGTCTCCTCAGGGGTGCGGCGGTCACCTCGCCCGACCACCGGATGTCCATGACACCGACGGTCACGCTAGTTGCGGCTCGGTAGCGGGCGCTTCTCGATTCCTGATCGGTTGGCCGCCTTGTGCCAAAGGTCAAGTCGATCACCGCAACAGGAACCCCCTTGCGCGAGGGGAACGCCGCACGTCAGACCCTGCGTGTGCGTCAGGGTGTGCCGGTACACCCGCCCGGCGAAGATGCCCGCGTGGGGCTTGTGCGGTCACCCACGTCCGCCCCGGCGACGGCCCTTCAGCGGGGGAGCCTCGTCATGCTGAGGCTTGTCTCGCCCTAGGTCAATGTCTCGGGTGCGACAAGATTCGCGAGACCTGCATCAGTCCTCCAGGGAGCGAGGGTCCGCCGGCACGTCGACCGCGTGCTCCCGAAGGGCGGCCAGCGGCACGACCCGCAGCACCGCCTGGTTCGTCGACGCGAGCACGACGGGCGCGGCGGCACCTGCGTCATGGGCGCGCGCCCAGTTGACCGCGGTCACGCACCACCGGTCGCCCGGCACCAGGCCGGGGAAGTGGTACTCGGGGCGCGGGGTCTGCAGGTCGTTGCCGATGCTGCGCTGGTGCTCGAGGAACTCGGTCGTGACCACCGCGCAGATGGTGTGGCTGCCCAGGTCCTGCGGGCCGGTGCTGCAGCACCCGTCGCGGAAGAACCCCGTCATCGGGTCCGTCCCGCACGGCTCCAGCTCACCACCGAGCACGTTCTGCTCGGTCGGCTCGCTGGTTTGGCTCGGCTCCGTCGTCACGTCACCCAGCATCGCGCATCCGCGGGACGCTCCCGATCAGCGACCTCGCGAGCCCGCTCGCGAGCCGGCCGAGAACGCCGCCGCGCCACCGCGGCCCGTGGAGGACGTGGAGTAGGCCACGGAGGAGCGTGCCGACCCAGAGGAGGATCGGGGAGCCGAGGACGCCGAGGACGCCGACGAGGACGTCGAGGGAGTCCGGCCGCGTCCGCCGTGACGGCCACCCGATCGGGATGCGCTGGTCGGAACGCCGCCCTGGGCGGGCCGACGGCCACGCCCACCCGCTGAGCCACTAGACCCGTTGGACCCACTGGACCCTGCAGATGCCGACCGCGGCTTCGGGTGACGGGCGGGACGCTCCAGCGGCGCTGCGGTCAGGCCATCGGCGTATACCCGCTCTCCAGGAGCGAGCTCGCGCAGCAACGGGTGTCGCTGGTCTACCCGCGTGGTGGTGGCGTGGACGCCGGCCTTGCGGGTGAGGTCACGCACGTCGCGCACCTGGTCGTCGGTCATCAAGGTGACGACGAGCCCGTCGGCGCCGGCCCGTGCCGTCCGTCCGGAACGGTGCAGGTAGGCCTTGTGCTCGACTGGCGGGTCGGCGTGGATGACGATCTCGACGTCATCGACGTGAATACCCCTGGCCGCGATGTCGGTGGCCACGAGCGTGGTCGCCGTGCCGCTGTGGAAGAGGTCCATGTTGCGGGTGCGCGCGTTCTGGCTGAGGTTGCCGTGCAGCTCGACGGCAGCGACGCCGGAGGCGTTCAGCTGCTTGGCGAGCTTCTTGGCTCCGTGCTTGGTCCGCGTGAACACCACGCTGCGACCGGGTGCGGCCGTGAGGTCGAGCAAGACGGGCAGGCGCGAGTCGTGGGTCACGTGCAGGACGTGGTGGGCCATCGTCGAGATCGGCGACTGGACCGAGTCGGCGTGGTGCGTCACGGGGCTGGACAGGAACCGCCGCACGAGGACGTCGACGCCCGCGTCGAGGGTCGCGGAGAAGAGCAGTCGTTGGCTCCCGCGCGGAGTGGTGTCGAGGATCCTGCGGACGCTGGGCAAGAACCCGAGGTCGGCCATGTGGTCGGCCTCGTCGAGGATCGTGATCTGCACGGACCCCAGGTCGGCGTGACCCTGGCCCATCAGGTCCTCGAGGCGACCGGGGCAGGCGACGAGGATGTCGACGCCGCGGCGCAGGCCCGACACCTGCGGGTTCTGCGAGACCCCGCCGAAGACGGTGATCGAGGTGAGTCCGGCCGCGGATGCGAGCGGTGCCAAGGCAGCGTCGATCTGGGCGACGAGCTCGCGGGTCGGGGCCAGGATGAGCGCACGGGGCTTGCGCGCCGTCCGCGGGGCACGCGACTCGGAGAGCCGGGTGACCAGGGGCAGCAGGAAGGCATACGTCTTGCCGGAGCCGGTGCGGCCGCGGCCGAGCACGTCGCGTCCAGCGAGAGAGTCCGGGAGGGTGGCGGCCTGGATCGGGGTAGGGACGGTGATCCCGAGGCGAGCGAGGACAGTAGTCAGAGACGCGGGGACGCCGAGGTCGGCGAACGTGTCGAAGGAGGAAACAGGGGCAAGCGTGTCGATGGACACAGAGGGGTACTCCAGAAGAGTCGAAAGGCGTTCTGCCCGGCGCGAACCGTCATGGTTCGCGGCGCAAGAGCATCGCATCGAAAGAATATCGGGCCCGAGGCAGAACTGGGCGGGCCGCTGCAAGGTCGATACTACCTGTTGCGCGTCGCTCCCGACGCCACGGCATACCCCCCAGGGGTGTCGCGAGCAGCACGGGTACCGAATTCGGGCCAAACGGTGGACAGTAGAGGCATGCCTCAGCGCCCCACGCAGCCCCGAGCACGCCCCGCGAGCAGCCCGTTCCGAGACCAGCCGCCGCCGGTCTACGACACGTTCGAGGTCGACAGCAGGGTGATCCATGACCGGCACGGTCTCGGTCGGGTGCTCTGCCTCAAGGCGGACCGGATGGACGTGAAGTTCGGCAACGTCGTCATGGACATCGACACCCACAGCCCAAAGGTGCACCTGCTCTGAGCGGCCGGGGAAAGGGCCCTCCGGCCGCCGCGGGCGAGCGGCGCCGGTCGGAGGGCGAGAACGTCAGGCGCTGGCGATGGCGCGGCCACCCGGGCCGACGTATCGCGAGCCACCGTAGCTGACGATGAAGAAGCCGATGACGGACAGCAGCCAGAGCAGGATGACGCTGAACGCCGCGCCCTTGTCGAACGACTTGCCGAGCGCGATCGCCACGACGATGGCCCAGACGAAGCCGACGATCGGGATGAAGAACAGCAGGAACAACCAGCCGTTGTAGCCCGAGATCTTGACCAGGACGTAGCTGCTGTAGAACGGGACGAAGGCGGCCCACCCCGGCTCTCCGGCCTTCTTGAACATCCCGAACAACGCGAGTGCGCTGATCAGGTAGCCGATCAGACCCCCGATGACGCCGCCCACCGAAGCGCCACTGTTAGTGGTCGTCTCCTGGACGAGCTGCGAGATGGCGTGAATCACGACTTCTTTACCCCCTGCTGACGGATGAGCGTGCGCGGGGAGCCTAACGCCAAGCGTTGCTACCGCGTCGCATTCGCGGCCATATCCCAGACGGGCAGGTCAAGCTGGCCCACGATCCTCCGGTAGGCGGAGACCGTCGTGTCCCAGGTGTGCGGGTCGGCATACCGGCGGCCTCGTTGTGCGGGAAGGCGTTTCAGTGCCTCGACCAGCGACGGGACATCGGCCGGTGGGACAAACGTCACACCCTCGTAGTCTCCGGCGGCATCGACGAGCCCGCCGACCGAGGTGACGACGGTTGGCAGGCCGGCGCTCATCGCCATGTGGAGCGGCCCGGAGGCCGACGATCGGCGGTAGGGCAGCACCACCGCGTCAGCGGCTGCGAAGTGTTCCCTCGCCTCCGCGTCGGTGACGTAACGGTTGACGACGGTGATCCGGTCGCGGGCCGGGCTCGTGGCCGCGGACTCCAACGGGCCGGTCCAGCCCTCCCACGTCTCGCCGACGATGGTCAGGTGCATCCGCTCCCGCACCTCGGGCGGCAGCGCGCCGAAGGCGTCCACCAGGTCCTCCAGTCCCTTGTAGGGCCGGATCGTGCCGAAGAACAACACGTTGAAGGGGTCGTCGGGTGAGGTGACCCGAGGTGCCGTTGGCGTCTCGGGGTTGACGTGGTCGTAGGGGCCGTGCGGGACGACGGTCACCCGGCTCACCCCGTCGGGAGTTGTCGCCTCTATCCCGTATGCCGCCTGGAGTAGCTCGAGGTCGTAGCGTGAGTGCACGACGTGGGCGTCGACGAGCGACAACAGGGCGCCGATCGCTCGCCGGACGTAGCGCACGACGCCCGGGATCCGGGCCTCGCCGGTGTCCTGGACCTCGTGCCACTCCATGACGACCCGAACTCCGTTGCGACGGGCCAGCCGAGCCAGGTTGAGATAGCTGTGCAGCACCGCGCCCGTCCACCACTGGAGGACGACGACATCGGGCTGTTGGGTCCGGACGAACCGGCGGGCGTCGCGCATGGAACGTCCCCAGAACCAGT
>NZ_JBDTKA010000152.1:0-39556 GCF_039935575.1 Lapillicoccus sp. | reverse complement strand
GCGGGGGCCGGGGCGGGAGCGGCGGCCGGAGCTGGGGCGGGAGCCGGCGCAGGCACCGGAGGCGGCGTCACGACTGGCGGCTTGACGGGTTCCGACGTGGGCTGTTCTGACGAGGTCGGTGCCGCGGTAGGCGCCGATGGCGAGGTCGTGACCGTCGGGCTCGGTTTCCCGGTGGCAGGAGTGACGACCGCGGTGTGTGCCGCTGTCGAAGTCAGGCGACCTGGTGCAGACCCAGTCTCGCCGGACGCGTACGCCGGTGCCCCTGACAGCACGAACGCGATGCCCGACAGAGCAACGATCGACAACGGTCGACGGACCCCCATGACCAACCTTCCAGACACACTCGACATACATTCGAACAGGTTCCAACTGCAGGGACATGCTCACATAGGCGCCTTGTCGGCGGGGCCGAATCAGCGGATATCCGGCCGTATTTCGTGAGGTCAGGGGGTGGTGAGAGGGAGCCCGGACTGCACCGCGGACTCGCGGCCGGCGGACGCCACGGCGGTCACGGCCGCCGGCAGCGTCGAGAACTGGTAGTCACACGTTCCGTCGACGCTGTTCCACAGGCCGACGGCCTTGATCTGCGGATACTTTGCGAGCACACCGGGGATCGCGGCGTACCACTGTGCCGTGAGGTCGGGCTGATCGGGGTACTTGGCGGACCCGGTCTCGGAGATCATCATCGGCTTCGAGGCATCCATCCCGAACGACGGGCCACGCGTGTGGGCGAAGTCG
Source organism: Lapillicoccus sp. (assembly GCF_039935575.1). GTDB lineage: Bacteria > Actinomycetota > Actinomycetes > Actinomycetales > Dermatophilaceae > Lapillicoccus. The sequence continues at coordinate 38,818 of NZ_JBDTKA010000152.1, read as the reverse complement.
TAGAAGACCTTCATCTTGTCCTCGAAGGAGACGAGCTTGGCCGCGTTGATGCTGTCCGAGGCGCACCCCGACTGGTTGTAGACGTTCCAGCTGATCCAGTCCACGACGTCGTTGCCCGGCCACAGCTGGGCGGCCGCGTCGAGGTTGTCGGCAGAACCGGTCATCACCCAGACCCAGGAGACGTTCGTGGCGCCCGCCTTGACGTAGAGGTCGTGCACATGGCGCCAGGCGGCCTTGAAGTCACCCGGTGAGCCAAGGGTGGCCAGCTTGTTCTTCTGGTTCGCCTCTTGCTCGAACGTGACGAAGACCGGCGACTTCAGTGCAGCAATCCCCTTGGCCTGGGCGGTCAGCGAGGCGTCGAAGGTTCCGGCAGCCACAGGGGCCCATCCCGTCTTGGCGCCACCGGCAGCCGCAAAGTCGCGGGCCGCAATGGAGATGTGCAACAGCTTGCCTGCCGCGACCTGTGCCTTCTCCGCCGCGTCGGGGATCTCGTCGTTGAGGTCGTGATAGCGGTAGACGAAGTCGAACGGTCGACCCACGGCGCTCTCGACCGCCTTGACTCCGGCCGCAGTCGGAGGCTTGGTGGCCAGTCCCCACAGCACTCCGCAGCTGGGCACGCCTTTGTCGCTCACGGTGCAGCCGGACGGTGCCGGGCCGGTCGTCGCCGAACCCGGACCCGTCGCCGAACCGGAACCGGCCGAGGTGCTCGACGGTGTCGACGGTGTCGGCGACGACGAACAGCCGGCCAACCCGAGGCATACCGCGACCGACAGCACACCCAGCACGCGGCGGACATCCCCACGCATCACGCTTCCCCCATCCCCATTTGTGTACCGCCTGATCGGCTGGCCGTCTGCCGAGTCACTGCCCGCGCAACCGGACCCCCGCGGCCCCACCGAACAGCGCGCGGACGGCTGGCAGATCGTCGACGAGATAGCGTCTGGCAAGGCGCCGTGGTTCCTGAGCGAGTCGGAAAAGCCACTCGCCACCTACGGCCTGCAGCCAGCGCGGCGACCGCGCCACCGTACCCGCAGCCATCTGGACGCCGGCGCCACAGCCCAGGAACCAGGTGGCCGGCATCCGCGAAGCCAGCTCCCGAGCCAGTCGCTCCTGCTTGGGGAACCCCAGACCGATGAAGACCAGGTCGGCGCCGGACCCGGCCACCTCGTCGACGAGTCCCCTCCGCAGCTCCTCGTCGCTGTCGAACCCGAAGGGCGGGGTGACGGCGCCGGCCACGCGCAGCCGGGGATAGCGGGTGATCAGGGCGGCGCTCGCCAGCACGGCGGTGTCGTCGGAGCCGCCCCCGATCAGGAAGACTGACCACCCGCGGCTCTCGGCCGCGGCTGCCAGACCCTCGACGAGACCCGAACCGGTGACCCGTCCGGGCAGCGGAGTCCCCTGCAGGCGTGCGGACCACACCAGCGGCATCCCGTCCGCGACGACAAGCGTCGACACGTCGACCAGCTCGGCGGCGGAGACATTCGTCTGGGTGCGGACCCAGATGTCCAGGTTGGGTGTACAGATGGAGCCGCCGCGACCCTCGGCGAGCGCGTCGCCGACCTGCTCGACGACCTCGGCCTCGGACAACGGGTCGAGGCTCAGGTGCCCGACCTGGACGCGGGCGCGAACGCGGCCAACCTGGGTATCGGACTCGGCAGTCATACAACGATCGTAGGTCGGCGACACTGTCCACAACGTGCGTTTGCCCGAATCCCGGTGAATAGAGGTGAAATTCACGATTTGGACCCGGCCGACACCCTGAGCCACCTATCCTCGAAGCGTCAAGGGGCGACTGAGGGGAAGCGTGTTGTCAGGGGAGTCAGCGCTCGTCGAGCGCAAGGTCAGTGCTCCGGCGGTGGTCTTCATCGCCGGTTCGGGCCGGTCGGGCAGTACGTTGCTCGAGCGGACCCTCGGGGCGATCCCCGGTTACGTGAATATCGGTGAGGCGATTGACATCCCGCGCGGGGTGGTCGCCGACGACGAGCTCTGCGGCTGCGGCCTGCCCTTCTCCGCGTGTCCCTTCTGGAGCGAGGTGTCCGGCCACCTCGACGAGTTCGGTGCAGAGCTCAGCGCGGGCTGGCTCGCCGAGACGCACCGTCTCCAGGCCACGGTCGCACGGCAGCGACACCTCCCCCGGTTGCTCGCACCCACGCGCGACGGCGCCTTCGAGGCCGACATCCGTGCATACGCCGACCGCTACCTGGCGCTCTACCGGGCCGTGTCCGAGATCTCCGGTGACGACGTTCTGGTCGATGCCAGCAAGTGGCCGTCCCTGGCACTCGCGCTGTGGCGTGGTGGGGTCGACGTTCGCGTCGTACACCTGGTGCGCGACGCCCGCGGCGTCGCCTACTCGCTCGACAAGACGGTCGCGCGCCCGCAGTCCGAGAACGGCAAGACGATGTACCACAACCGTCCCGCGTCCGGCGCCGCGCGCTGGCTGGCGACGCAGACTGAGATGGATGCCGTTGCGGCGCGGGGTGTTCCGGTCGCCCGCATGATGTATGCCGATTTCGTCGCCGACCCTGCGCAGGCCGTCCGCGCCGCGCTGGAGGCGCTTCAGCTCCCGGTTCCTCCAGGTGGCCTCGACCACATCGACGGACGAGTGGTCGGCCTCGGACCCAGCCACGGTGTCTCCGGCAACCCGTCGCGCTTTCGTCACGGTGCGGTGACGCTGCGTGACGACGATGAGTGGCGTCGGTCGATGACCCGTGGCGCCCGGATCGTCGCATCCGTCGTGAGTGGGCCGCAGCTCGTGCGCTACTCGCTCGCGAGGCGGGGCCCCGAGGTCCTCCCGGCCTCCAGCACTAAGGACGACGGACCCGCCCCCGGGTCGTGGCCTCTCGTGACCGTGGTGCTGCCCACGCACGGACGTCCTGAGCTCGTGCGCGAGTCCATCGAGTCAGTCGTCGCCCAGGCCTACCCCGGCGACATCGAGTGCCTGGTCGTCCACGACCGCGAAGCGGCGGACCTGGGCCAGCAGGAGCTCGGTCGCCCGGGGCGCGACGTGCAGGTGCTGGTCAACACGCGTACGCCCGGCCTTGCCGGCGCTCGCAACACCGGAGTTGAGCTGGCCAAGGGCGCCTTCATCGCCAGCCTGGACGACGACGACACCTGGCACACCGACAAGGTCGAGGCGCAGGTCCGCCGCTTCCTCTGCGATCCCGACATCCTCATGCTGGGGGCCGGAATCCGGCTTCTTCTTGCCCACGGTGCCACCGCGGAGTGGCCGGGACGCGCCGACCGCATCCCGCACGACCTGTTACTGCGCAACCGCGTCAAGGAGCTGCACTCGTCGACGTTGATGATGCGACGCGACGTGTTCGCCAAGGCCGGCCTCTATGACGAGGAGCTGCCCAACGGCTACGGGGAGGACTGGGACTTTGTCCTTCGCGTTGCGCGGGTCGGGACCGTCGGTGTGGTCCGCGAGCCGCTCGCCGACATTCGCAAGAACGGCGGGTCCTACTACATCGCCAAGGCAGAGCGCACGGTGGTGGCTCTGCAGGTCTTCCTCGACAAACACCCCGAGATCGCGGCCGACCGTCGCGGCCACGCGCGCATCCTGGGCCAGCTGGCTTACCAGCGCGCGGCGCTGGGCGAACGCCGCGAGGCAGTCGCGGTCGCGGTCAAGGCCATCACGCGCTGGCCCGTCAGCCCCCATCCCTGGGTTGCCTTGATGCAGGCCGGTTCGGGAGTGGACCCGGCTCGCATCCAGAAGCTCGCTCGCCGCCTCGGTCGCGGCATGGCCTGAGGAGCGCCGATGTCACGCATACCCAACTTCCTCCACCTCGGCCCCGGCAAGTCGGGCTCGACCTGGCTGCACGAGACGTTGAGCCTGCACCCGCAGGCTTATCTCAGTGAGGCCAAGGACCTCTACTACTTCAGCCGGTTCTACGACCGAGGCACGCAGTGGTACCTGGCCCAGTTCGCTGGTGCGGGCGACCAGCCGGTGGTGGGTGAGGTCTGCCCCGACTATCTCGCCGAACCTCTTGCACCGCAACGTGTCCACGACACACTCGGCCCCGACGTCCGGTTGATGGTGAGCCTGCGCGACCCGGTGGACCGCGCCTTCTCGAGCTATCTTTATGCAGCGAAGCACGGGGCTGCCGCGCCGACCTTCCGCGAGACCGCGATGGCGCGACCGGAGCTGATCGACGAGGGTCGCTACGGAACGCAGCTGCTCGCATTCGCCCGGCTCTACCCGGCGGCTCAGATCCACGTGAGCGTCTTCGATGACTTGCAGGCCTCGCCGCAGAACTACCTCGACGAGGTCACGTCCTGGCTCGAGATCGACCGGTTCGAGATCCCCGCAGCACAGCTCGAGGCGACCCTTCCGGCCAGCAAGGCGCGCTTCGTCCCCGTCGCCCGGGTGGCGCAGGTCGGGGCGGACTGGGTGCGCAAACACGACGGGGCTCGGGTCATCGGCCGCGTCAAGCGCTCCTCCCTGGTGCAGCGAGTGCTCTACACGCCTCTGGGTGACGCGCGACCGACGATCACCGAGGACGACGCGGCCTGGGTCCGCGAGAACCTGGCGGGTGAGGTCGACACCGTCGAGCGAGAGTTCGGTCTGGACCTGACCTCTCGGTGGGGCTGGACCTAGCCCCATGAGCGTCCGCTCGATGGTCCCCCGCCCCCTGCACTCGGGGGCCCGACGCGCCTACCTCGCGGCAGGTGAGGCGACGGCCTCGCTGCGGCTCGCCCCGCAGATGATCATGGTCGGGGCCTCGCGAAGCGGCACGACGTCGCTCTTCCGCGCTCTCAACGAGCATCCGCAGGTGCTCCGACCACCGGTCAACAAGGGCGTGCGGTACTTCGACCTCAACTACGGACGGTCCTGGCGCTGGTACCGCGGGCATTTCCCTCTCGAGGCCACCGCGCGACGCTCGGTCGGCGCTGCAGGAGCTCCGCTCACCTGGGAGGCCAGCGGCTACTACCTGTTCCACCCCTTCGCCGTTCCGCGCATCGCCGTCCGCCTTCCCGAGGTGAAGATCGTGGTCATGCTTCGAGACCCCGTCGAACGTGCCTTCTCCGGCTGGAAACACGAGTCCGCACGCGGTTTCGAGTGGGAAGACCTCGACCGCGCCCTCGACCTCGAGGACGAGCGCCTCGAGGGGGAGGTCGACCGGATGGCACGCGACGTCACCTACGAGAGCTTCTGTCACCGGCATCATTCGCACCGCGGGCGAGGCGAGTACGCCACCCAGCTGGCGCGAGTGTTCGAGGGGTTTCCTCGTGAGCAGGTGCATGTCGTCCAGAGCGAGCGCTTCTTCGAACACCCGGAGCGCGAGTATGCGGCCCTGGTGGACTTCCTCGGTCTGGCAGCGCACCAGCCTGCAGGGTTCGCACAGCACAACGCCCGGCCGAGCGACCCGATGCCCCGGACCCAGCGCGCCCGGCTCGAGGCGCATTACGCGCCGCACAACGAGCGTCTCGAGGACCTTCTCGGCGAGCCCCTCGCCTGGTCCTGAGTGGCCTAGCTGGTCGGCGCGGCTCGGCCGCGCCCCCGACGACGAACCGCGATCAAGGCGCCCAGCTCCAGCGGCTGCCGCCATCGAGTCAGACATCCCGCATACGCAATCGTGCCGAGGCCAAGCCCCACCAGCAGGTGCGCGAAGCCCGCGCCGATCACCGCTCCGACGGCGACGGGGATGGCTCCGTAGCAGACCGTGGGCAGGACGACCGCGAGGACGGTCGAGCGACCGAACGGGTGCAGGCCGAGGACCACGGAGACCTGCAGTAGGGCGACGAGGTTGGACACCACGATGGCCGCGGCCCAGCCGATCGCCGCGCCCAACAGGCCGATCTTGGGAATCAGCCAGAGGTCGAGGGTGAGGTTGACGCTGAGGGCGATGAAGACGTTGGCGAGGTTCCAGGTGGTCCGGCCGCCCATGTTCAGCACCATGTCCACCATGCCGCAGGCCGTCGCCCAGAGCATCGACCCGGCGAGGATCACCAGCACCTCCCGACCCGTGGCATATCCGGGTCCGAACAAGGACAGCAGGTCGTCGCCGTAGACGATCAACGTGAGATAGAGCGGCCAGGTCAGCAGCATCAGCCACCCCGTGGACACGCGGTAGAGGTGGTTGGTCTCGACGACGTCGCCACGAGCAAGAGCGTGGCTCAGGCGGGGCTGGACAGCCGTGGAGATCGCGCGGTTGGCCATCTGGCCGACCACGACGAACCGGGTCGCCGCCGTGTAGATCGCGGCGGACACGGCTCCCGAGATGGCCGCGACGAGGATGATGTCGAGGCGCTGCATGGTGACCTGCCCCACGGAGGCAAGCGCACGCGGACCGCTGAAGCGCCAGAACTCGCGGCCGAGGCTCTGGCTGTCGGCGGGTCCGGGACTCGAGGGAGCTTCGGCTGCGGCGATTCGCGCCTCGAGATGAGTCGTGGGAGCGGCCCTGTCGACATCGCCTGCCAGAGGAGCCGAACGGTCGACACGTGACCTGCGCAGCTCCCGTGCGGCGAGCCTGCGCCACCACATGACCGCCCAGACCGCAGCCGGCAGATATGCCGCCGCCCAGGCCCAGCCGAGAGCCTCTTGGGAGGAGAGCATGATCGCGGCGACGACGAGCATCAGCTGGACCGTGGAGCGGCCGACCTGCTCGACGAGGACGCTCGGGCGCATGGTGCCGAGACCCCGTGAGGCGGCCAGCAGGATGTTCTCGACTCCGGCCAGCGGGATGAACAGGGCGAGCGAGCGGAGGTAGGCCGCGGTCGTGTCGCCATGACCCGGCGTGATCAAGGCGCCGATCGGGCCGGCCCAGATGAAGAAGACCAGGGCGGTGAGGATGGCGGTGACGAGCACCGGACCCATTGCCGTGCGCACGTAGCGTGAGATGCGTTCCGGGGTGCCGAGTGAACGAGCGCGAGAGACGAAGTAGACCAGTGCGGTGTTGGTGCCCAGCTGCCCTAGGTTGCTCGCCAGGACGAAGACGGATGTGGCCGCGAAGAAGAGACCCGCCTGCTCACGGGACAGTCCGCGGGTGACCGCGAAAGTGAGCGCAAAAGTGGTCCCGGCCATGACCGCAGAGCCGATCAGGTTGGCACTGCTGCCTCGACCCAGCCCCTCCAGGTCGGGCCCGGACCTGGTCATCTGGGATACGGATCTCTCGCCGCTCACAGGCCGGAGTCCTGCTGGCTCTCGAGAGCGGGCAGCAACCACGTCGTCAGGTCACCCAGCCGCGCTCCCGCTTCCTCCTGGCGGTCGGCCAGGTACCTGGTGCCGATCTCGACGAGGTAGAGGCGGGCTGTGAGGTGGGCCATCTCGGCCAGTGCCCTCCGGCCAGGTGACGTGCCCTCGTGGCGGATCGGTGAGGATGAGTGGCCGTCGAGGAGGTCGCTCAAGGTGGTCGGAGCCTCGTCGACCAGCTGGCGGGCCGCGTGCAGCGGCGTCATCGCGTTGGTGACGAGCTGCCCCTGGATCCGGTGGTGCAGGGCGTCGAACCCCAGTGGGACACCGATCTCGAACCGTTCCCAGTCCCACACGGCCAACGTGGCGCCGTGCGCCGCCATGTTCCAGCGCGTCCAGTCGCCGTGCCAGGCCCCGATGCACAGCCGCTGACCAGTTCCGTCCTCGAGGAGAGAGTCGAGAACGGCCGCGAGGCGGCCCGCTGGCCGACCGGACGGCAGCGCCGCGACCCGGCGACGCAGCCGCGTGACGTAGTCGCCGTCCGGGATCAGCTCGGTCTCGAAACCGTTGATCCCCGCGACCTCGTACATGGCCGCATGGAGGTCCGACGTCTGGATGGATCCGGTGCGGGGTGGGTTCACGGCCCGTTGGACGAGGACTTCGGCATCTCGCCAGCGTCCCCTGTACAGCACCGTCGGGACCAGGACTCTCCTCGAACGCAGGACGGCGAGACGCCCGAGGTTGTCGGCCTCTCGACGGACCAGCTCACGGGTCAGCTCGTTGGTGCCGACCTTTGCGTAGCCCACCTCGTCACCCTCCGGCGTCACCAGATGCAGGATCGGTTTGCGGTTGGCGCGAGCGGGGCTGGTGTAGACCGCCGCGCAGAGCGGGAGTCCCAGGCTCTCGCTGAGATAGGCCAGCAGGTCGAGGTCGGCGGGGTCGGAGGCGGCGTCGGTGGTGGTCGGCCACTCGCTGGGCACCTCGACCCGTGGGAGAGCGTTCGTCAGGCCCAGGCGAGCACCGAGTGCGAGCACGGCGAGGCCGGTCCGCATCACCGGCCCGGCGGACGGTTTGTAGCTGCGCAGCATCGCGGCGGCGGCTCGGCGGGGCCGGGTGGGGACCACGAGCGTCGGTGTCTTCGCGCTCGGGAGCATGAAGTGCTTTACGGTCGCGGTGGGACGCACTCCAGGCCGCGACCACAACGTGTCGAGGACCTCGGCGAGGTAGATGCGCCTCCCGGACAGGGTGGTCCGGTTCGACCCGCCCCCAGATGGCCGGGGTGGGTCGAACCGAGTAGAACCCTTGTCGAAAGGCGCCGGGTTCCCGGCCGTTGTCACGACGTGACTGATGCCGACGGCACCTTCGTCTCGGGCGAGGCGAGGTCAGCCGACGACGGGGTCGTCGGAGAACGCACACCGGCAGGCTCGGGGTTGCCCTGCGCCGCGCCGGACTCCTCCTGGAGATCTCCGGCGTCGACCGAAGTCGCCGCGTGCACCGGCTGCCACTCGGGCAGAAGGGCCATCCCGAGCAATGGCAGTCCGAGAAGGTCACCCCGCTGCACGACGTCCGCGACCTCGTCTACCGTGGACTTGCGGTTGACGGCCAGCGCGACCACCGAATCTGCGAAGCTCGCCACCGCGAAACCCAGGGGCGTCGACAGCGAGGGCACCGCGACGATGACGACGTCGCTCTCCGCGCGTAGCTGCTCGAGGACGTTCTTCATCCGTGGGCCGCCGAGCAGGTCGGACGCGCCGTCGATGTCGTCACCGGCCGGGAGCACTCGCAGGCCGTTCATGTCGGAGAGGTACGAGGCCACGGAGGACGTACCGCCGAGCAGTGCCGCGAGGCCCGGACCGGCCGTCAGCGCCGCGGGCACAGAGCTTGCGGCGGAGGCGACCACCAGGCTGGTGCGGTAACCCGCCGAGGCCAGCGACAGGCCAAGGCTCTGAGCAGCGACGACTCCGAAACCGTCCGGACCGACGAACCCGAGGGCCACGACGCTCGGCAGCGGGCTTCCGGCCAGCACAGCGCCACGCAGCTCGGCGGTGACACGGTCGCCGAGTGCGGTGACCGCAACCTTGCGGAACCGCCGGCGTTCGGGCACCGACGCCACGACGGGCAGTCCGGCGACGGTCGCCCGACCCGGACGCAGTCGCCGGTCCGAGATCTCTCGCCACAGGGCGAGCAGCAGACCGAGGACGGCACCCGCAACGAGGCCGGCAGCCGCGATGAGCACCGAGCTCAACCCGACAGGCTGGTCCGGCGCCGTGGCCGGCATGATCGTCACGCCCGGGTCGAGCGGCACAGCTTGGGCCTGGCTGATCGAGGTCTGGAGGGTCACGAGCTCACCCGAGTAGAGCTGGACCTGACCGGCGGCCTCGGGGACGGGTACTGCGGCGGCCGCAGCTTTCGAGGCGGCATCGAGCTGGGCCTTGACGGCGGTCGCCTGGGCGGTCAGCGCATCGATCTTGGTCTTCTGCAGGGCCGTCGCGATGCCCGCGCGGTAGTCGAGATAGGCCTTCACGAGCACGCCGGTGCCCCGAGCGGCCTCCGCCGCCGACCCAGCACGGTAGGACACCTGGATCACGGCGCTGTTGGGCTGAACCGACGCGTTGACGGTGCCGTCGCCAGGAACGATCGGCGTCTTGAGACCCTTGTTCGCCGCGGTGGCGACCGCAGCACCCGTAACGACCTGCGACTCGGTGGTCAGCGCGATGGTCACCTGGTTTGCGGCGGCCCCCGAGTCGGGTGACAAGGGCAGCCCCGGAAGCGGGTTGACCAGAACCCGAGCGGACGACTGGTACACGTCGGTACCGGCCTGCCCGAAGAGATAGCCCCCGAGTCCCAGCAGGATCATGGGAACGACGATCCAGAGGGAATGACGACGAATGGCGCCGCTCAACATCCCGAGCCCGTTCACCTCCGTTCGATGCGTGTTCACGCCGTTTCCTTCCTTGGTATGTCTTGTGGACCTGATTGTGGCAGTGCTAAGGCAGAGGTCGTGGTGGTTTCGGCAACTGGCCGAAGAAGCACGGGTGGCCGGAGGTCAGCGCATGACGATTCCAACCACCTCACCCCCCCGCGCCTGGAGGATCTCGATGCGACGCTGCAGGTCGCGCCAGCGCGTTCGCGGGGTGCAGACGATTGCGTGGCGGACACCGGGCAACAGCGCGGCCACCCGTCCGACGGATTCGGGAGCATCGCGCACCGGGACGACCGAGGTCACGCCGAGGTGCCTCATGTCGTGCTCCAACGCCTCGCGCTGGGCCTGGTCGGGGCGCTTGGCCCGACGCCACCAGGGTCGTCGCTGTCGCAGGAGAACCGGGACGCCCGCCTCGACGGCGACATCCGCTCGAGCGCCGAGGAGGCCACCTCCGCGCCCGCGGCGAGCAGCAAGCATCAGCCCGAGGAGCAGACCAGACATCATTCCCCCGAGGAGGCTGAGGAGCCACACGTAGGTGTAGGCCTTGGTCGGCTCGGTGCGCAGGATGGTCGTGGCTTGCACGGGGGTCGACAGCACCGTTGAGAGCTGGCGGTCCACGGTGCGCAGCGCGGTGGTCTGCTCCTGGATCCGCTTGCGGATCGGCTCGGTGCGAGAGAGCGGCGCCTTGGGCATGTCCTTCTGCAGCTGGGCCAGGCCGGTGGCCAGTGAGGTGAGGGACACGTGCATGTTCTTCGAGCGCTCCTGCAACCCGACGACCCGGTCCGACCAGTGCTTCTGCAGAGCGCTGTCCCGCTGGCTGGCGAACGCCTTCGCCGCAGCCTGCGCTCCGGCGACGGCGTCGGCTTGGTGGTCAGCGATGTAGGAGATGTGGAGAACCCGGCTGTTCGGTGTCGCCAGGATGCGCAGCTGGCGGTTCTCCCGCGGGCCGAGCGGCTTCGTCGCGGCGGTCGCGGCCGCGTCGACCGCTGCCGTGTTGACGAACTGGGCCTCGCTGTCGATCGTCAGGTCCGAGCTCGTGTCGTCGGCGAAGGTCGTCCGGTCTTCGGGCAGCACGACCGAGACGACGGCGCGTACCGGGGTGCCTTGCACCGCCTGCCACGCGCCGCCGGCCGCGATGCCGACGAAGGTGCAGACGAGGATCAACGCCCAGTGTGAGGTGACGGTCCGGCCGTAGGAGCCGAGGCTTGCCTCGCGGGGGACGACCGCGTCGGGAGCAAGCGAGCGCTGCTCGCGGGCCAGAAGCCCGACCCCGGCAAACACGACGACAAGTGCCGTGCCGAGCGAGTTGTAGACGGGCATCGTCACTGTCGACAGGACCAGGACGCACAGCATGGCGACCGAGAGTCCGGATCGCGCCCTCAGACTGCGAAGGAAGGTCTGGACGAAGAACGCGAGGTAAAGGAAGAGTCCGAGCAGGCCCTGGCAGAAGACGACGAGCCAGAGCTGGCCCTGCGTCCCGAGAGCAGGAGGACTGCAGCGTGGGCACTGGGCCGTCGCACCACCGGCGATGGAGTTGAAGTTGCCCTGCACGTTGCGGGTGCTGCCGAGCCCGACCAGTGGAGAGGTCTTGGTCACGCTCTCGACCGACAGGGTGCCCAGGTTGGTGCGGCCGCTGATACTGCCCTCGCTGGAGAACCGATCCGCGATCACGCTGGAGAGGGGGGTGAACTGGACGATGCCGCCACCGACGATGGCCGCGACGACAAGAGCCGCGAGGATCGCCGGCTTGCCTTGCAGGCACGCTCGCACGGCGAGGAACAATGCCGTCGCGGCGAGCGCCACCCAGAGCCCTCGGTTGAGCGAGATCACGATCGCGACGAACGCAACGATCATCACCAGCGGGGCGAAGGCCCGACGCCACCCCGCACCCTTGCCGAACCAGGCCATGACGAAGAAGGGCATCAGGACGGCGAGGTTGACTCCCCACGTGTTGGTGTAGGAGAACGGCGCGCTGGGACGCGGCGCGGTGTAACCGAGAACGTCCTGCAGCTGGGCGGCACTCGGGTGGATCATGTGGTAGATGAACTGCACGTCGGTCAGCCCCGACGGCAGGATCAGCTCCATGAGGGACGGGAACTCGAAGTTCGGCGCCGCGAGTCCGAGGACACCGCCCGCGGTGACCCAGATGAACATCATCGCGAAGATGCGCGTGACACGCACTCGGCTCACCTCGCCGCGCGTGTTCAGGATGTAGAGACAGACGATGGTGCAGGCGAGGTACCAGACCAGCCGGTAGCCGAACGTGATGATCCGGGTGCTGCCGCTGTCGATGACGGCACCGAAGGCCGGGACGCTCAGCACGAACGCGCCGGCGAGCGACCAGACGAGGAAGAGCAGCCAGAACCCGAAGCCCTTGGGGACCTCCACCCGGCGGCGCTTGAGCAGGTGGACCACCATCGGGACGGTCAGAGCCAGCGGAGCCCACTCGGTCAGGCCCAGCACCCACCAGAGGGGGAAGGCCACGAACATCCAGGCCAGCGGCCAGCCAGGAGCGAACAAGCGGTCGAGCCAGCGACGCGAGGGCCGCTCTCGCACCACACCGAGGTGCGGCTCGCGACGTGCCTCGGTCAGCTCGCGAAGGCTCGCGGACGTCGTCGACCGAGCCATCAGCCCCGTCGATCCGTCGCCAGCACCTGCCGCGACCAGCATGCGTACCCCCTCGCAACCCCTGAGAGCCGCCGTCGTGTCACGACGCGGCTCGGCCCCTACGCGAGCCGGTTGTCAGCTCACGTCAGTCCTCGGTCAGCCCACATCCCCGTCGGCCGATCTTGTCCGTCACACCTGAGATCGCCACGACGCGTGGGCGTGGGTCCGAGATGCGACGACAGCGCACATCGTCGCATTGATCGCGGTCCGTTTCGGGCGGTTTCGACAAAGTAGTCACCTCGGATGATTTCCGTCCGACCCAACGGACTAGTCATCTGCTGCGCCTACTGGTGTGGACACGACAGGCGTGCCGTTATGTCCTGATCTGTTACATATGCCGCCCTTCCGCGCCGGTGGACCGACAGAAAAGGGGCGCCGCTGACGCATTTTCCCGGGTACGCCCGAGTTTCCGGCATTTCCCCGCCGTATCACCGAGCCCTCTGCATACTCGTGCCGGGCGCGAAAGCGCTGCTTTGGGACTTGAAGCTATCTCGGTAGGGGGCTACCGGGTTGTCGAGTCGTCGCGACGTCACCGACCGGTGATGAGCGCCACCGTTGAGGGGGAGAAACGTTCCGATGAAGTCGCACCGCGTCGGGTGGCTGGCCGCCCTGGCAGCGCTGGCAACGACAGCAGGGCTGCTGTCAGCACCTGTCGCCCACGCCGACCAGATCACCCTACCGACCGCCGTTTCGGCTGCACCTGCGCCGGGCACCCCGAACGTCGACGACGGCGAGGTCCTCGGCTTCGCCCAGGTCGGTACCCGGATGTATGCGGCGGGCACGTTCACGTCGGTAGCCGGGTCGGCTCGACGAGGCATCCTGGCGATGCAGGGACCGTCCTATGCGCTCGCGACGGACTTCAACCCCGCGGTCGACGGTGACGTCAACGCCATGCTGCCCGGCCCGACGCCGAGCACTCTCTACATCGCCGGTGCGTTCCAGAAGGTGGGCGGGACGACTTCCAAGAGCCTCGCGCTGGTCGACGCGACCACGGGAGCCCGGATCTCCACGTTCAAGGCCAACCCGATGAACGGCATTGTCAACACGGTCAAGCGTGTGGGCAACCGGCTCTTCGTCGGTGGCACGTTCACGACGTTCGCCGGCCAGCCGCGCGGAGGCCTAGCGACGCTGAACGCGACGACCGGTGTCCTCGACACGTTTGTCACCAACAAGGTGACCGGCACCCACAACTACGACATCCACAAGAGTGACCCGTGCAACTGCGCCGCCAAGGGCGCGACCGGGGTGACCGACCTGACCATCACGCCGGACGGCAGCAAGCTGGTGGCCATCGGCGACTTCACCGCCGTCGACGGACTGCCGCGCGACCAGGTCGTCATGCTCGACCTCACGGGCACCTCCTCCGTCGTCAAGGCCGACTGGGCCACCCACCGTTACGAGCCGTCCTGTTACTGGTGGGCCTATGACTCCTACATCCGCGACGTCGACATGTCGGCCGACGGCTCCTGGTTCTCCATCGCCTCCAGCGGTGGCGGTCAGGGCACCTTGTGCGACTCGACGACCCGCTGGGAGACCAACGCCACCGGCACTGACGTGCAACCGACCTGGGTCAGCGCTGCGGGCGGCGACAGCAACCTCTCCACCGCGATCGCCGGCGACGTCGTCTACGCCGGCGGTCACGCCCGCTGGTCCAACAACCCGCTCGGCAACGACCAGCCCGGCGCCGGCGCGGTGCCGCGGCCGGGCCTCGAGGCCCTGGACGCGCGTACCGGTATGCCCTTGGCCTGGAACCCCGGCCGCAACCCGCGTGGCTCCGGTGCGAAAGGCGCCTTCGTGACCAACGAGGGACTGTGGATCGGCAGCGACACCACGTGGATCGGGAACTACCGCTACAACCGCGGCCGGATCGCCTTCTTCCCCATCTCCTCGGCCGCGACGATGGCTCCGGAGAGCGTGGCCAGCCTCCCGGCAGGCGTCTACCAGGGAACGCAGCAGACCAACTCCTCCATCCTCTACCGCGTCGACGCCGGGGGCGGGACGATCGGGGCTACCGACGACGGTCCGGACTGGGCCGACGACAGCGGGTCCACCAACCCCTACCGCAACTCCGGCAGCAACGCCGCCGGCTGGAGCGCCGTCCCGAACGTCGACTCCACGGTCCCCTCGACGACCCCGCGCAGCATCTTCGACTCGGAACGCTGGGACCCGAACGACTCGACTGAGCTGCAGTGGGCCTTCCCGGTCCCGGCAGGTACCCAGATCCAGGTGCGCCTCTACTTCGCCAACCGGTGTACCTGCACGGCCACTCAGGGACAGCGCGTCTTCAACGTCAACATCGACGGCCAGACCGTGCTCCCGAACTACGACATCGTCAAAGACGTGGGCGACCAGACCGGCACGATGAAGTCGTTCGACATCACGTCTGACGGCCTGGTCAACATCGACTTCGGTCACGTGGCCGAGAACCCGCTAGTCAACGGCATCGAGATCGTCAAGTCCGGCGGCAGCTCGACCCCGCCGGCCTACTCGACCTTCCGGTTCGACGGCTCGAGCGTCAGCGCCCCGATGTCGCTGCCGATCGTCCTGGACCCGACGACGGTCCGTGGTTCCACGGTCATCGGGGGACGCCTGTTCTACGGCAAGAGCAACGGTGACTTCGCGTGGCGTCAGGTCGGTACGAGCGGCCAGCTCGACGCTGAGAACCTCATCGACCCGTACAACGACCCGACCTGGTCGACGGTGACCACCGGCTCTACGGCATCTAACGGGACGACCGCCTACCGCGGCACGCGGCCGGACTTCTACAACCAGATCTCGTCGATCTCGTCGATGTTCTACTCGAACGGGTTCCTCTACTACACCCTGGTCGGGCAGTCCGGCCTCTATTCCCGTGCCTTCTCACCGGACTCGGGCATCATCTACCCGGTCCAGAGCCAGGTGTCCGGCGTGACGATGCCGCAGGTCACCGGCGCCTTCCTCACGGGCGGCACGCTCTACTACGTCACGGCGGCCGACGGCCGGCTCAACTCCGTAGGCTTTGCCAACGGCACGCTGACCGGTACGCCGACCACGCTCACCGGAGCCGGAATCGACGGCGTCGACTTCCGCGGACGGCTGCTGTTCCTCAGCTCACCGACCAACCAGCCCCCCACCGCGATGGCGGCCGGGACCTGCACGAACCAGTCCTGCACGTTCAGCAGCACCGGCTCGGCGGACGCCGAGGGCCCCATCGCGTCGTACTCGTGGGCGTTCGACGACGGGGGCGCCAGCACCGACCCGAACCCGGTGCACGCATACGCCGCTGCGGGAACTCACACCGCAACCCTCACCGTCACAGACAACCAGGGAGCGACGGCCACCGCCACGGCCACGGTCACGGCCACCGCCACGCCGAACCAGCCCCCGACAGCTGCGGCCGCTGGCTCGTGCACGGGACGTGACTGCACGTTCTCCTCGACCGGCTCCGGTGACAGCGACGGGACCATCGCGTCCTACAGCTGGAACTTCGGCGACACCACCACCGGCACCGGCCCGAACCCGACGCACACCTACGCCGCCGACAACACCTACACGGTGACTCTCACGGTGACGGACAACCAGGGCGCAACCGGGGTCAAGGCGATCACCATCAACGTCGCGCAGCCCGCGAACGTCCGGCCGACCGCTGCCGCCACCGGCTCGTGCACGAGTCGGGCCTGCACGTTCTCCTCGGCCGGCTCCAGTGACAGTGACGGGACGATCGCGTCCTACAGCTGGGACTTCGGCGACCACACCACGGCCACCGGCCCGAGCCCGACGCATACCTACGCCGCCGACGGTACCTTCGCGGTGACCCTCACCGTGACGGACAACCAGGGCGCGACCGGTTCCGCCACCACGAGCGTCACGGTCTCGACCCCACAACCGTCGAACATCACGTTTGTCGGCGACTCTGCCGCCAACCTCAGCAGCAAGAGTCCGAGCGTCCAGGTGCCCGCGGGCACCGCCACGGGCGACCGGATGATCCTGCTGCTCACCTCGGCGGCTGGCTCCGTCACCGCCGGCCCGACGGGCTGGGACCTCGTGACCCAGACCGTGTCCGCCACGACGACGACCACCGTCTGGCAGCGCGCCGCCACGGCGACGGACACTCCCGGCACGGCCGTGTCGCCGACGCTGGACACCTTCGCCAAGGTCGACCTCAAGCTGGCGGTCTACCGGGGTGCCGGCGCCATCACCGTGGCGCAGACCGCCGTTGCCTCAGCGGTTTCCGCACACGTGGCGCCTGCCGTCACGGTGACGGCTGCGGGCAGCTGGCTGGTGTCCTACTTCGCGGACCGGTCGACGGCGATCGCCTCGCTCACGCCGGGCGCCGGTGTCACGTCCCGCGACGTGCTCTACGGCAGCGGTTCCGGCAAGATCGACGCCCTCCTCGGTGACTCGAGTGGCTCCGTCGCAGTCGGCGACACCGGCACGCGTACGACGACGAGCGACGCCAAGTCGGTCCGGGACGTCACGCTCAGCCTGGTGCTGCCGCCCGCCTGACCCACCTGGACTGACGCACACCCGAGCGCAGGGACGTCAGCACCCAAGGAAGGGGCCTCCCGCCACCTGGCGGAGGCCCCTTCTGCGCTGCCCGCCTCCGTGCGCTGACCAGGGCGCGGTGGCCTTGACCACCGGCTCTGGAGCACGAAGCCGAGTCGGGGTCGGTCTCTGGGCTCTCGGCGGGTCAGCCCGGTCGATCGCCGATGGAAGGCTGCCGGGTCTGGAGGAGCTCCTCAGTTCCAGACCGGACTTCAGACTCGCCTACCTGACCCACCATTCTTCGGGGCTTCACCAACTCCCACAGTGACCTGCCGGTCGATGGACACGACGAGCTACACGATCTGGCCCAGCTGGTCGTCTTTGCTCCTGGCTGGTGACCTGGTCGAGCGTCTCACTCAGCTGAGCAGGGTCGCGAACGGGGACGACGGTGAGTTGTGGCCCAACTGCACAACGAAGCATCGGGACGGCCGAAGCCGAACCCGACGCCCGTCGGTCGATCTCGAGGCGGTGTACCCGTCTGTCAGCTCCGGGCTGCGAAGTACGCCAGCCGCTGAACCTGCGGGTTGCCGTTCACGCCGATGGAGTCGCCGCCGTAGTAGACGCCACCACCGGTGGCCGCCGAACCCGGGACGCAGAGGACGGCGAGCCAGCCCTCGCCTCGCCCGGTCTGGTCGGAGTGGTTCCAGTTGCTCACTGCGAGCCCGCTGGAGTTGTCGATGACCCCGAAGCCGTAGTGCACCTCGTTGGCCGTGCCAGCGGGAGGCGTGATCTTGACGCCATTGCGGCGCACTTCCTGGTTGAGGTTCTTGAAGTGCCCACCCACATAGGAGTACGCGCCGATGTTGCACACCGACCCGATGGTGTCGATGTTCGTGTGGTTGTAGAGAACCGGCACGGCGGTTGAGCTGTTGTTGTCGGCCCACTTCGTAAAGGCGTCACATGGCGCCGGGTAGGGGTGCGCGTGACCGCCACCGGTCCCGACGATCACGAAGGTGTCGCCGGTCGGTGACCAGTCGATGTCGCGCGGCCAGTAGTGCTTGGTGCTGCACGAGACGACGGCCTGGTGGAACGCCGTCGGCGAGTACCAGCTCGCGACCGACGTGGCCGCACCGGACGCCGCGTCGACGTTCAGCATGGCCACCTCCTCACGCGTCTGCCCGCCTGCCACCGTGAAGTTGCCCAGGATGACGGCCTTCGTGCCGGCGGGGTTGGCCTTGATCTTGATGATCTTGGTGGCGGTCGTCGGGACCGCTCGTCCACTGAACGGGATAGTGACGGCCGAGGTCAGCGCGCCGGATACCGGATCCAGGCTGGCCAGTGCGCCGCGGCTCTGGCCCGCGATCTTGGTGAAGTCTCCGCCGACCCACAAGGAGGAGCCGATGACCCGCAGGTCATAGACGTTGCACGGACCGCCGCCGGAGCACACCGTGGGCGTGAACGTGGTCTTCAGCGCCCCCGTTGCCGCAGTGAACGCGGCGACACCCTTGCGCACTACGCCAGGCGCACCCGGGCCGGAGCTGGCCGTCGAGAACTCACCCCCGACATACAAGGTGGAACCGTCCGTCGAAGCGGCCAGGCCGTCGACAGCGCCGTCCGAGACCGTGCCGGCAGTGCGGTAGAGCTGCGGCTTGAAGGTCGGGTCGAGCGCCTTGGTGGTGGCGTCGAACCGCATGAGGTTGGAGAAGCCCGACCGCTCGTTGCCACCGTTGTTATCACCGACGACGTCGATGATCCCGCCGGCGTAGATCCAGTTGCCGATCTTGACCATGCTGCTGATCTTGCGGCACAGAGTGCCGTTGGCCAGACCGCCATAGCACTGGCCCCCGATCACGCGTGGTGTTGCGGTCGACGCGACGTCGGTGACGATGCCGTTCTGCGCGTCGGACGCAATGGCGGAGGCGGCGGCGGGGCCGAAGCTCACCGCGCCGAGCAGGAGGAGAGCGGTGGCGGCCACGGGCCCTCGACGAGTTACCTTCATCTTGTCCTCATCTCACGACACCACGGCGCCCCAGAAACGCCGCTGGTTAGTGAGCGAATGTTGTCATCCGGCCGAGCAACCTGAAAGCGGATTGCACCAACTCTTTAACAAGTGCGTCAATGAATTGTGACGTGAGACTGAGGCAGGTCCTCGGCGCCGAGCTCGTCCGGATTGTTGCCAGCGGCTCTCCGGGCGATCACGGCGCGGTCGAGAACCTTGACGGCCGCGATCATGAACAGGAGCAGCATGGTGCCGTAGATGACTCCTCCGACGACGTCGGTGAACCAGTGCTTGAGCAGGTAGGTGCGGCTGTATGCCTCGGTCGCGGCGAGTAGGCCCAGTAGGCACCAGCCGGCGACCCACCACCGCCGACGCACTCCCAGCCAGGCGAGGACGAGAAAGATCACCAGCCCGTAGACGATGATCAACCGGGCGCACCCACCGGAGACCCAGGTCCCCAGGGTCGTCGGCGGGTGTCCCCTGTTCACGCTCTTGGACAGCAGCATCTGGCCGAACTTCTCGAACATGTAGCCGGCCGGCAGGGCGAGGAGCGGGATCCAGAAGCCGCGCTTTCGCCACGCGACCGCGAGCACGATCGCGCCGACGACCACGATCCGCTGCGTCTGCGCCCGGTTGCCCATCAGCGTCAGCTCCGACCACAGCGCGTGCCAGGTCCCGTCGAGCTGACGCTCCCGGAACCAGGCGAACATCGGTACGTCGACCCGCGGCTCCAGGGCGTGAGCCAGCTTCCCGAGGAACCAGCAGGTGATCAGGGTCACCGAGAACGAGGCGAGCGCCACCGTCGCCGCGAGGAACGCCCGGCCCACATGTGGGACGGCGGCATCGACCGCCGCGCCTGAACGGGCCTTGGCCGCCCGCAGCAGTCGCGGCTCGGGCCACCTGGGGGCGGTGGTCACGAGGACGACGGACCCGAGGACGACGACAGCAAGGCTGACCACCCCAGCCACGACGGCTCCGTTCACGGCTACGACGCTTCCGAGATCATGCCCGCGGCAACCGTGCGGTTGGTCGCCTCGTCGATGAGGATGAAGCCACCGGTGGACCGGTTGCGGGTGTATTCGTCACACAGCAGTGGCACGGTCGTGCGCAGCTTGACTCGTCCGATGTCGTTCAGTCCCAGCTCGGCAACGGTGTCGTCGCGGTGCAGGCTGTTGACGTCCAGCCGGTAGCTGAGCCCCTTGACGATGGTGCGGGCCGTCCTGGTGGTGTGCTTGATGGCGTACTTGGCACCGACGGACAGCTTCGCGCTCTCGTCCATCCAGCAGATCATCGCGTCGATGTCCTGCGAGACGGTCGGCTGGTTGGCCGGGCGGCAGATCATGTCGCCGCGTGAGACATCGATGTTGTCCTCGAGGCGGACCGTGACCGACATCGGGGGAAAAGCCTCGTCGACCTCTCCGTCCGCGGTCTCGATCGCACTGATGCGGCTCGTGAACCCCGACGGCAGGACGACGACCTCGTCGCCCTTCTTCATGGTGCCGCCGGCGACCTGTCCGGCGTACCCCCGGTAGTCGTGCCATTCGTCCGACTGGGGACGGATGACGTACTGGACCGGGAACCGGACGTCGATGAGGTTGCGGTCGCTGGCCACGTGGACGTTCTCCAGGTGGTGCAGCAGTGAGGGACCCTCGTACCACCGCATGTTGTCCGACCGGGTCACCACGTTGTCGCCGGCGAGCGCCGAGACGGGGATGACCGTCAGGTCGGCGACTCGCAGCTTGGATGCGAACTGCGAGAACTCCTCACGGATCCGTTCGTAGACCTCTTGCGAGTAGTCGACGAGGTCCATCTTGTTGACACACAACACCAGGTGAGGGACCTGCAGCAGACTCGCGAGGAACGCGTGTCGCCGGCTCTGCTCGACCATGCCCTTGCGCGCGTCCACGAGGATCAGAGCCAGATCTGCCGTCGAGGCGCCCGTTACCATGTTGCGGGTGTACTGGATGTGGCCGGGAGTGTCGGCGATGATGAACTTGCGTTTGGGCGTCGCGAAATAGCGGTAGGCCACGTCGATGGTGATGCCCTGCTCGCGCTCGGCACGCAACCCGTCGGTCAGCAACGCCAGGTTGACCCGCTCCTCGCCGCGCTCCTTGCTCACCCGCTCGACCGCGTCGATCTGGTCCTCGAACACGGTCTTGGTGTCGTAGAGCAGCCGCCCGATGAGGGTGCTCTTGCCGTCGTCGACGGAGCCTGCCGTCGCGAACCGGAGAATGTCCATCAGAAGTAGCCCTCTCGTTTGCGGTCCTCCATGGAGGCCTCGCTGAACTTGTCGTCGCCGCGCGTCGCGCCGCGTTCGGTCACCCGGGTGGAGGCAACCTCCTCGATGACCTTCTCGACCGTGTCGGCGTCCGACCGGACCGCAGCGGTCAGGCTCGCGTCGCCGACGGTGCGGTAACGAACGCGCTCGGTGAACACCTTGTCCTTGGGCCCGGGCTGCTTGTGCTCGTGGACGGCGTAGAGCATGCCGTCGCGCTCGAAGACCTCGCGGTCGTGGGCGTAGTAGATGGAGGGCAGCTCGATGCTCTCCTGCTTGATGTACTCCCAGATGTCCAGCTCGGTCCAGTTCGACAGCGGGAAGACGCGGATACTGTCGCCCACGTGGATCCGGCTGTTGTAGATGTTCCAGAGCTCGGGCCGCTGGTTCTTGGGGTCCCATTGTCCGAACTCGTCGCGAAAGGAGAAGACGCGCTCCTTGGCGCGCGCCTTGTCCTCGTCGCGTCGGGCCCCGCCGAAGATGGCGGTAAAGCGGTGCTTGTCGAGGGCGTCCAGCAGGACCGGCGTCTGGATGCGGTTGCGGGTGCCGTCGGGCGGAGCGGTGACACTGCCGTTGTCGATCGCCTCCTGGACGCTCGCCACGATCAGCTGGATGCTCAGCTCGTCGACGCGCTGGTCCCGGTAGGCCAGCACCTCGTCGAAGTTGTGCCCCGTGTCGACGTGCATCACCGGGAAGGGGATGCGGGCCGGGTAGAACGCCTTCTGCGCGAGGCGCAGCATGACGATCGAGTCCTTGCCCCCAGAGAAGAGCAGGACAGGTCGCTCGAACTCGGCGACCACCTCTCGGATGATATGGATCGCTTCGGCCTCGAGGACGCTCAGCTGGTTCAGCTGGTAGTCCGGGAGCTGGTCGGGTGGAACGTCGTTCACGAGCGGGTCCCCTCGCTGGTGGTCGGATTCGGTGAGAGCTCGGCAACGGCGTCGAGCAGTGTTGCGGCCACGGAAGGGCGGCAGACAAGTAGGTCCGGAAGGTACGGATTCTCCCGGTTGTAGACCAATGGTGACCCGTCGATCCGGCTGGTGTGCAATCCGGACGCTCGGGCGACGACGACGGGCGCGGCCGAGTCCCACTCGTACTGGCCACCGGCATGCAGGTATGCGTCGACGGTCCCGTCCAGAACGGCGGTCGCCTTCACCCCGGCGGAGCCCATTGGAACGAGCTCCGCACCGAGGCGCTGCGCGATGGTCGTGACCATCGCCGGCGGCCGGGTCCGGCTCACGGCGAGCCGGATCGGGCCGTCGTGGTCGGCCGGTGCCGAGGGCGGTCTGTCGGTCGCGAGGGTGGAGCCCATCGCAGGACGTGCGACCGCACCGGCCACCAGGTCGCCGTCCTCCCAGAGGGCGACGTGCACGGCCCAGTCCTCCCGCGGGACCTCGGAGAACTCGCGGGTGCCGTCGAGCGGGTCGATGATCCAGACCCGCCTGGCCCGCAGGCGCCCGCTGTTGTCGGCGGCCTCCTCGCTGAGCACGGCATCGTCGGGACGGTGCAGCGCGAGGGCGGCGGCGAGATGCTGCTGCGACGCTCGGTCTCCGGCGTCCTTGAGCTCCGCCGGCGTCAGCGCGGTCTGCTCGGCCCGCAGACGGAGCAGGACCTGGCCTGCGGAGTCCGCGAGCGCTCGGCAGAGGGCATGGTCATCGGCGAGGTCCCCCCCGTCCGAGCTGGAGGAGGTCGTGGTGTCCGTACTCATCTCAGTAAGCCCCCGAGCCGCTAACCACGGCTTTGAACGTCCGCATCAAGATCTGGAGGTCGAGCAGCGGAGTCCAGTTGTCGACATACCAGAGGTCGAGCCGGATGGACTGGTCCCAGCTCAGGTCACTGCGGCCGGAGATCTGCCAGAGACCGGTCATCCCCGGTCGCACCCGCAGCCGTTGCATGCTGTCCGACTCGTAGAGGACGACCTCACGGGCCAACGGAGGTCGAGGTCCCACCAGGGCCATCTCTCCGATGAGGACGTTGAACAGCTGCGGGAGCTCGTCGAGCGAGAAGCGCCGGAGAATCCGACCCACACGGGTCACCCGGGGGTCCTGGCGGTCCTTGAACAGCACGTCGTTGATCTCGTGGCCGGTCGTCATCGTGTCGACGAGCCGGTCGGCGTGGACCACCATCGTGCGGAACTTGAACATCTCGAACGGCTCGGACTGGGCGCCGACCCGCTCCTGCCTGTAGAACACCGGGCCACGGTCGCCCAGCTTCACGGCGAGGGCGATGACAATCAGCACCGGGGAGAGCACAAGGGTGATGACGAGGGCCATCAGGGTGT
The DNA here is from genome assembly GCF_039935575.1 of Lapillicoccus sp. Classification (GTDB taxonomy): domain Bacteria; phylum Actinomycetota; class Actinomycetes; order Actinomycetales; family Dermatophilaceae; genus Lapillicoccus. The sequence goes on along the minus strand of NZ_JBDTKA010000152.1, from coordinate 15,077 downwards.
CGGCCGCTCTCTTGAGCAGCACGCGACCTCCAGAACCGATCGGTCGCTCGACGTGCAGCATGGACAGTCCCGCGGCGGGTCGCAGCGACAGACGCGGTCCGGCGACCTCGATGATCCCAGGGGCGACCAACAGGTCGACGTCCCGTTCGGCCAGCGCCCAGCCCAGCCGGCGCAACGGCTGGCCGAACAGGTCGGGATTGCTCGAGACCGCAACCACCTCGGCCCCGAGCACGTCGACGGCGGCGAGCGCGGTCTCCGGTGAGCCCAGGACGGGGATCCCCTCGATCGTCGTGCGGGTCGTCGGCGCGCCGCCGCGTTCGGAGACGCAGGCAGCCACAACGCGCAAGCCGGAGGCGGGTTCGGCCGTGATCTCCCGGATCATCTCGGCAACCGAGTCATAGCGTCCGACGACGACGGTGGACATCAACGCCCGACCGTTGAGCCGGCGACGGTAGAGGTTCTTGCGCAGGACCGAGTGCATCCCCAGGCTTGCCAAGAGGGCGAGGGGGACGAAGGGCAGGACGACGGACCGTGGCAGAGACATCTCGAAGGTGAAGCTCAGCAGGGCGAAGGCCGAAGCGACGGACAGCGCCGCGCGCGCGATGGCTCGGTACTCGTCGGGACCGGTGCCGACGATGGTCCGGCGGTAGCCGCCAGCGGCGGCGATCGCGGCAACCCAGGCGACCGGCGCGACGTAGATCAACCAGGAGCGCTGGCCGAGACCCGCGCCGAACTTGAAGAAGAACAACAGCAGCGCAATGCCGCCGCTGACCAGCAGGTCACAACAGACTGCTCGCTGCCGGTAGGCCACGAGGGATGTGCGTCCGGAGCCTCGGCGTACGACGGTGGAGGCCTTCGCGGTCAGCCCGACGGACTGCGTGCGTGGCCGGAGCGCTTCCACATAATCAGTCATGACCGACCCTTTCCATTCCCCCAGGGGCGCCGCTGCCAGCCATTCACCCGTTCGCCGCCAGGAGTTCACTCCCTCGGCTCCTGTGGAACGTATCGAGGACAAGTTCCGGGTGTGACGGAGTTGGGTGAAAGTAGTCCGTCGAAGGTCGCATCTAGTCCGGAATGACTAGGCAAATCGGCGGGTGACGTTCAGGCTGTTACAAGGTCAGGGTGCGTGGAAGCGTTGTTGGCTCGGTAGGAGTCCCTCGGCGACCAACGACTCCACCGCGTCGGCGGCATCACCGACTAGAAAGGGCAGCTCCTTACGCTCGGCCGGTCCGAAATCCTTGAGCACGAAGGCTGCTGGGTCCATCCGTCCCGGCGGTCGACCGATCCCGACGCGCACTCGGAGATAGTCCTTCGTGCCGAGTGACGTCGAGACAGAGCGGAGTCCGTTGTGCCCGCCCTCGCCACCACCGCGCTTGAGCCGGACCGCCCCGGCGGGGATGTCGAGCTCGTCGTGGACGACGATGAGGTGCTCGAGGTCGACGGAGAAGTACCGCAGCAGCCCGGCAACGGGACCGCCGGACTCGTTCATGTAGGTGGTCGGCACCGCGAGCACCACACGGGGCGCGGGCAGCCCAGCCCCCCCGGAGCCCAGCCGGGTCTCGGCGACGGCGGCCCGTGATCGATGGGCCTTGAAGGCGCCTGCCCCGTGCCGGTCGGCGAGCTCGCGAACGACCAGGGAGCCGACGTTGTGTCGGTTGCCGACATAGGCCGGGCCCGGGTTACCCAGGCCCACGACGAGCCAGGCTCCTGTCGGCGGCTGGTCGGATGGCACGGCGGTCAAGTATGCCGAGAGGCCCGTTCCGGCGCGGAACGGGCCCCTCAGCTGATCAGGGTGACTACGGTCCTCAGGCCTCCGCGGCCTTCTCGGCCGGGTCGCCGGTCGCGTCGCTCTCGGCCGCAGCCTCCGCCGCCTGGGCCTCTTCGGCGTCAGTGGCCTCGTGCTCGATGCCGGCCTCGGCCTCGGCCTCGGCGAGCTCGGCGTCGAGCGCCTCGGCGGTGATCTGCTGGGTGACGTTGACGACGAGCGACTCGGCCTCGGTGACGAGCTCGGCGCCCTCGGGCAGCTCGAGCTGCGACGCGAGGATCTGGGTGCCGGCCCGCAGGCCTTCGACGGACACCGTGATGCGTTCGGGGATCGCGGTCGCGAGCACCTCGAGCTCGACGGTCTGCGACTCGACTGTCACGACGGTCTCCGGCGCTGCCTGGCCCTCGGTGTGCACCTGGACGTCGACGGTGACCTTCTCGCCACGACGGACGATGACCAGGTCGATGTGCTCGATGACCGGCTTGATCGGGTCGCGCTGGACGTCCTTGGCGAGCGCCAGCTGGCTGGTGCCGTCGATCTCGATATCGAGCAGCGCGTTGGCGGTCTTGAGCGCCATCATCGTGTCGTGGCCCGGGAGAGTGATGTGCACGGGCTCGGTGCCGTGGCCGTAGAGGACGGCGGGAATCTTGTGGTCGCGGCGGATCTTGCGAGCCGCACCCTTACCGAACTGGGTGCGCGCCTGCGCGACGAGCTTGATCTCGGACACGGTGATGCTCTCCTGACGTCGTGGTGGCCGCCGTCGTTTCAGGCGGCCGAAGCGATGGGCCTCGACGCGGGACGCGGCGCGGGCGGAACGAGAAGGGAGGACGTCCGCCGGACGACCACCTTGTCGATCACGGACGGCTCCGGGCCGCAGCTGCGCAGCCCACGCTCCGTCCCTCGCCGAGGCAACTCCCCGATCTTAGGCGAGTGGCGGGCATACGGGAAATCAGCGAGCCGGTCGCTCTCCCAGCCGGACCGCGACGACTCCGGCGACGACGAGCACCCCGCCGAGCAGCTGCACCGGCCGGGGCAGCTCACCCAGCAGGAGCCACGCGAACAACACCGCGGCCAGGACCTCGGCCAGTCCGACGAAGGACGCAAGCGTCGGCCCGAGGCGGCGGGCGGCGAACGTGCCCAGCAGGTATGCCGCGACGGCCGCGACAAGGACCAGCTCGCCGACTGCGGCCCACCAGGGCGTCATTGTCCCCGCGACGGTGACCGGAGTGGTGGAGAAGGACATCGGCAGGATGCGGGCGCATCCGAGCACGCCGAGCGCAAGCGCGGCGACCACCATGCCGAGACCGGCGATGACTGTCGCGGGGAGGACATCCTTACCTCGTGATGCGGTGAGGAAGTAGGCGGCCAGGCCGACCGCAGCGCCCAGGGCGTAGACGACCCCGGTGAGGTCGGGCCGGGACTGACCCGCGATGTCGAGAACGAGAGCGAGCCCGAGGATGCTGACCACCCCGCCGAAAATGACCGTCGTGGCGGGTCGACGTCGTGTGGTTGCCCAGATGAACAGAACGACCAAGACCGTCCCGGAGTACTCGACGAGCAGGGCGACGCCGACTGGCAGGGTGCGGACGGCGTTGAAGTAGGACAGCTGAGCCCCGGCGACGGCCAGCAGGCCGAAGACGAGGATCAGTGGCGCGTGGGCGCGCACGGCCGGCCATCGTCCGCGGCAGGCCAGTAGGGCCGGTATGAGCAGGATCGCCGCCGCCCCACCGATGCGCGCCAACGTGACCGCCGCGGGGCTCCAGCCTGAGCCGAGCAGTGCCTTGGCCACCGGGCCCGCGGTGCCGAACGCCGCAGCTGACGCCAGGCCGGCAACCAGGCCGAGGTCGAGCCGCCGCCTCGAGACGGAGGTGGCGAGCGGACGCGTCTCGCTCGAAGCCACGCTGGTCACCGGTCGTCTCCCTGCCTCGTCCATGTTGTCATGAGCAAAATAGATTATGCTCATGACTTTAGCTGCTAGGCCTGTCAGGAGTCAACATGCATTTCGCCCATGACACGGATGCTGCACTCCGAGGTGCCGCGGCGCTGGTCAACACGATGGCCGGATCGGTGCCCGGAGACGACGACGTAGACCGCCTGACCACGCCCACCGAGCTGGACGCGTTCGTCGAGCAGTGGGCGTGGACGGGGGTTCGGGCTGCGGGGCGGGGGCGCGCCGGCGAGCTGGAAGCGGTTCGCGCGCTTCGGCCGCGGTTGCGCGAGATCTGGTTCCTGAGCGAGGACGACGCGGTGACGACCGTGAACTTGCTTCTGCGAGAGGGCCAGGCACTCCCCCAGCTGGTGCGCCACGGCTCCTACGAGTACCACCTGCACGCGACGTCGGCTAACGCGCCGCTCGCCACGAGGATGGCCGTCGAGGCGGGGATGGCCATGGTCGACGTCATCCGCACCGGTGGGCTCGACCGGCTCCAGGAGTGTGACGCCCTCGACTGCGACGACGTCTTCGTCGACCTGTCCAAGAACCACTCCCGCCGGTTCTGTGACGGGGGATGTGGCAACCGGGCCAACGTCGCTGCCTACCGCGCCCGCCAGACCGGCCATGCTCCCGTTCTGGTCGCCTCCCACGAGAGGTGACGCCTCGGCGGACGACCGTGGCGGAAACGGCGGTTGTCGCACGATGAGTGACGCCTCGGCGCATGGTTGTGGCCCACATACGCCGGCCGGGTTCTTCTAGGCCTGGCCCTCGAAGAGGCTGGTGACCGAGCCGTCCTCGAAGACCTCCTTGATGGCCCTGCTGATCAGCGGTGCGATCGACAGGACCGTCAGCTTGTCGAACTCGCGGTCGGCAGCGATCGGCAGCGTGTCGGTGACGATAACCTCCGCCGCCGTGCAGTTCTTCAGGCGATCGACGGCCGGACCGGACAGGATCGCGTGGGTGGCAGCGATAACCACGCCAGCCGCCCCCGCGGCGACCAATGCGTCGGCGGCCTTGGTGATCGTCCCGGCGGTATCGATCATGTCGTCGACCAGGACGCAGATCCGCCCTTCGACACCTCCGACGACACGGTTCGCCACAGACTCGTTGGGACGGTTGAGATCGCGAGTCTTGTGGATGAAGGCCAGCGGGGCGCCACCGAGCCGCTCGGACCATTGCTCGGCCACCCGGATACGGCCGGCGTCGGGCGAGACGACGGCAAGCTGCTGGTGACCGTAGTGCCGCTCGACGTACTCGGCGAGGATGGGCATCGCCATGAGGTGGTCGACCGGGCCGTCGAAGAAGCCTTGTATCTGGGCGGTATGCAGGTCGACCGCCATCAGCCGGTCGGCACCGGCGGTCTTGAACAGGTCGGCCATCAGGCGCGCCGAGATCGGCTCACGGCCCCGGTGCTTCTTGTCCTGGCGGGCGTAGCCATAGAACGGCAGCACCACCGTGATCTGTTTGGCGGACGCGCGTTTGAGCGCGTCCACCATGATCAGGTGCTCCATGATCCACTCGTTGATCGGCGCGGTGTGGCTCTGGATCACGAACGCGTCGGACCCGCGCACGGACTCCTCGTAACGCACATAGATCTCGCCGTTCGCGAAGTCGTAGGCGCTCGTGGGCACCAGGTCGATCCCGAGCTCCTCAGCGACCTGGTCGGCCAGCTCGGGGTGCGCCCGCCCAGAGAAGACCATGAGGTTCTTCTGGGTGACTTTGATGATGCCGGTCATGACGGCCTCCCCTCATCGGCTGAGTCAGGCGTATCAGCCGCATCCGCCGCATCGGCAGCCCGTCGACGGGTGACCCACCCCTCGACGTTGCGCTGCCGCCCGCGGGCCACCGCGAGCTCACCGGTCTTGACACTCTCAGTGATCGCGGATCCAGCTGCTATGTAAGCGTTCTCGGCGATATCGACGGGGGCGACGATCACCGAGTTGCTTCCCACGAACGTGTGCGCGCCCACCGTGGAGTGGTGCTTGTCCACCCCGTCGTAGTTCGCGAAGATCGTGCCCGCCCCGATGTTGGCGCCCTCGCCGACAGTGACGTCACCGGCGTACGTGAGGTGGGGCACCTTGGCACCGGCCGCGATCTGCGCGTTCTTGGTCTCCACGAACCCGCCGATCTTGCCGTGTGCACCGAGCTCGGTACCGGGCCGTAGGTACGAGAAAGGACCTACGCTGGCGCCGGCCCCGACGACCACAAGCAGCGCCTGAGTGCGGACCACGCTGGCCCCGTCACCGACCTCGACATCGGTGAGCGTCGTGTCCGGGCCGATGGTGCAGCCGGTCCCGATGGTGCTGGCGCCGTGGATCTGGGTGTGAGGGTGGATGACCGTGTCCTCCCCGATCGACACGGTCGAGTCGAGCCACGTCGTCGCCGGGTCGACGACGACCGCCCCGGCCAGCATGGCCGCCTCGACGGTCCGTCGGTTGAGCTCGCCTCCGAGCCGGGCCAGCTGGACCTTGTCGTTGACCCCCTCGGTCTGCCAGACGTCCGCCACGAGGTGCGCCCGGACCGAAAGCCCTCGAGCGCGGGCGATCGCCACGACGTCGGTGAGGTACTTCTCCCCCTGCACGTTGTCGGTGCCCACCTCGGCCAGCGCGCTCCTCAGCAGCGCCACGTCGAACGCATACAGGCCGGAGTTGACCTCGTCGACCTGCCGTTGCTCGTCGGTCGCGTCCTTGTGCTCGACGATGGCCGTCACCGCGCCGTCGGCGTCGCGCAGCACCCGGCCGTAGCCGGTGGGGTCGGCCAGGTGGGCCGTGACCACGCTGACGGCCGCCGCGCCGACGGTGTGGGCCTCGACGAGGTCGGCGAGGGTCTGTGAGGTGAGCAGCGGCACGTCCCCATAGGTGACAAGCACGGTGCCCTGGAGGTCGTCGGGCAGCTTCTGCAACCCGCACTCGACCGCCCTGCCGGTCCCGGGCACCTCGTCCTGGTCCGCGACGAGCACGTCCGGGTCGAGCGCCGTGACCTGCTGCGCGACGCCGTCCCGTTGGTGCCGGACGACCACCACGAGATGGTCGGGGTGGGTGCCACGCGCTGCGGCGACCGCGTGCTCGATCAGGCTGCGTCCCCCGATCGTGTGCAGGACCTTGCTCAGCCGGGACCTCATCCGGGTGCCCTCACCTGCGGCGAGGACGATGACGGCGGCCGGACGGGGGGTGCTCACGGACAGGGTCTCCCGGGGTCTGCGGCAGGGGATGGCCTCGCTGAGGAGTCTCTCCCGGTATGCCACGGGGCCGGTAGTGATGCTACCTGCCGGTCAGTCAGGCAGAACCGGGCCGGTCGCGCACTGGACTCTGATGTTCACGGGTTGTGGCGACGGGATCGGGTCAAAAGCCGCAGACATCAGAGTCCGGAACAACGCGGAATGCTGCGCGCACCGGCCGCAGCGGCGGGATCATTGCCGAATCCACGTCGACAGTTCCGCCACAGACGCCGAAGCCGGGGGCACGGGCGCGAAGAACGAGCCGGACCGCCACATCTGCCCGGCGTCTTTCGTGTCGCGCATCCACTCGCCCCCAACCCAGTCGACCAGATCTGACAGGCCTTCGGACCGGGCGAACTCGGCCGTCGCTTCCGCGCCCTGGGGGATGAGAAAGACCGAGTCGATATAGCAGTGCGCATCGAAGTTGACGGTCTTGGCGCTCCAAACGAGTGCTGCGTCTTCGAGGTGGCCGAGCATGAACAGCAGCCAGCAACAGGCGAGCAGCACGTCGCCGCAGCCGGAGTCGGCATCGCGGACCGCCACGATCTCACGGCGAGTCAGCTCACGGATCAGCGAGGCGTCCGCCGGGGTGAAGCTCGACAGCAGGGCGGCTGTCAACGCCGCACGTTCCACCCCATCCGTACCGCGAGACCCGACCTCCCCGAGGGTCGTAGCAACGTCGACGGCCGACATCTGCCTCGCCGCCAGCAACGACTCCGAACCTGACGTCACGAACCCAGCCTCTCAGGTACCCCGGCACCTCACCCACCTCATGATCGTGACTGCGACCTACGGCATCTTGGCGTTCGTGTCTTCGACACTCTCGGGACTGCGACCTGGCTGTCGTGCAACCGGGAGAACTACACGCGCCCAGCGGGGTCCTCGGTGCGCTCGATCCGTTCGTCACCCTGGACAGCCCGTTGACTACGTCGATCCCACCGGGGACGCATCCGGTCTACGTCACCATCGCTGACGTCTCGGACAGCCTCGACGGGACCCATCTGCGCGAGGCTTACCTGCGCGTCCGAACCCTCTTGGGAGTCCACATCGACCTGTTGGTCCTCCTGCCTGATGAGGGGGAAGCGCTTTAGCAGGCCCCTGATACGCCCCCATCTGGCAAGCCTCGCTCTTGCGACGTCTGCTGCGCGGGTAACCGTATGGGCGTGCCGGTGCACGTGGTGGCCGCCCGTCTGGGTCATGCAGACCCAGCGATCACCCTCCGCGTGTATGCCCATGTGGTTCGCGATCGGGCGAGCGAGCTGGGGTCCCTGTTCACGTCGATGGTCGACCAGATCGGGTCTCCAACGAGTCTCTCCTCAGAAGATCCTCAGCAGATGAGACCCACGGACAGGCGTCGATCGAGGATCAGGGGCCGTTGACCTGTGGAGTTGGCTCCCCGGGATGGAATCGAACCATCGTCGCTAATCCTGATTCAAAGTCAGGCGGGCCCTGCCAGCAGACCAACCGGGGAATGCGCGGCCGGTGGCCGAACGACTGCCCAGCCTAGCCGTCGCGCTAGTTGGTCGATGGCGACCAGGGCGGGGCTCAGAGGCCCCCGGCGAACTCGGGGAGTCGCTCACCGAGCCCAAGGAGGTGCCCGATCGCCGCCGCACCTCGAACGCCCGCCTGGCCGTCTCCGTACGGGTTGGTCGCGTTCGCCATCGCCTGGTATGCCTCGTCGTCCTCCAGGAGTCGCAGGGTCTCCTCGCGCACGACTTCGCGGTCCGTCCCCACCAGCTTGACGGTGCCGGCGACGACGGCTTCGGGCCGCTCCGTCGTATCCCGCATCACCAGCACCGGTTTGCCGAGGCTCGGCGCCTCCTCCTGCACTCCACCGGAGTCGGTCACCACAAGGCGGCACGCCTGCAGGGCATGCGCGAACTCGTGGTAGCTGAGCGGGTCGGTCAGGATGACCTGGGCAACACCGTGGAACACCTCCTCGATGACCTCGCGAACGATCGCGTTGCGATGCATCGGCAGCACGATCTGCAGCTCGGGATGCCGCTGAGCCACGTCACGCAGCGCCGCCATGGCCTCCTCCATCCGCTGACCCCACGACTCCCGCCGATGGCTCGTGACCAGCAGGAAGGGCGCACCCGACAGGACGAGCGCGCCCACCCGGCCATCCTCGAAGTCGATAGGCATTCGCAGCGCCGTGCGCAGCGCGTCGATGACGGTGTTGCCGGTCACCGTGATGCTCACCGGGTCGACGCCCTCACGCTCGAGGTTGCGTCGAGAGGTCGGGGTGGGTGCGAGGTGGAGCGTGGCGATGGGGGCGGTGAGTCGGCGGTTAACCTCCTCGGGGAATGGCGAGTAGATGTCGCCGGTGCGCAACCCGGCCTCCAGGTGGACCACGGGGACGCGCTGGTAGAACGCCGCCAGAGCCGCGACGAACGCGCTCGAGGTGTCTCCTTGCACGACGACGACGTCCGGACGAGTCTCCTCGAGCAGCTCGCTGGTCGCGAGCAACGCACGGGCGCTCAGCTGCGGCAGCGTCGCGCCGTGCAACATGAGGTCCAGGTCGTGGTCGGGGACGATCCCGAACAGATCGTTGACCTGGTCGAGCATCTCCCGGTGCTGTCCCGTGACGGCGACGGTCGGCTGCAGGTCGGGGTGCTCACGCAGGGCCCCGATCAACGGCGCCATCTTGATCGCCTCCGGGCGGGTGCCGTAGATGGTCATGATGCGAGGCACCCGTTCGCCCCCTTAGCTGCCCGACAACGTCGCCGGTCAATGTATCCGCGCTGGTTGCTCCACGTGGCCGGAATGGTGACGTCACAGGCAGTCACGTCACAGGCAGTCACGTCACAGTCGTGACCTGAACACCGCCAGATCCGCAGGCAGCCAGTCCGTGTGGTCGTTCCGGGCGCCGGTGAGGTCGTGGAACTGAGGGGTCGAGTTTGCGGTCGCGTGGCCGACGACGTTGCCGGTCGCGATCGCGTAGGTCGACTGCAACTGTCGCACGAGCGCCAGCGCCGCGCCGATCTGGGCCGGCCTACCGAGAATCTGCTGGTCTGCCCAGGACGACGACGGCCCTGCCTCCTGGACCATCTCGATGCCGATGGCCTGGTCGTTCAGACCGATCGTGTGCCGGCACCGGACCGTCGTGGGCACCAGCTGGTAGACCGTCCCGTCCTTGTCTACGACGAAGTGCGCGCAGGTGCCGGGCAGCTCTCCAGCGTTCGGGGTGTCAGCGGAGAAGACGTTGCGGGTCGAGGCAGCCGTACCCCCGGCTGTGTAGTGCAGCACCACCATCGTCGGGGTCAGCTGCCAGCTGGCGGTGCCGTAGTGGCGCAACGAGTACGCCGCCATCTCCTGCTTCCGGCTGTCCGGAAAGGGGATCGGCGCCTGGACCATCCGTAGCGCGCCAGCGGCTGGGGCGGTGGAGGCGGCGTCGGATCGTCCGACCGGTCCCGCAGCGGGTGCCGGCTTCGCGGCCGACGCAGGGGGCGAGGGAGCCGGCATGGGTGTCGACCGACTCGGGGTCGAACCAGCAACGGGCGTGATGGTCACTCGGGGCGCAGCCGTCGCAGAGGCCGGGCCCGGTGCGGCCGAGAACAACGGAGGAGCGGCCAGAGTCTCCCCGGCGGGTGGTGCGGTCACGGCCACGGTCGGGGAGGTGGAGCTGGCAACGGTAGGCGGGTTCACGGTCGAGGCGAGCTGGGTCCCGCACCCGGAGCAGGCCAACGTCAGCGAGACAGCGGCAGCCGCCACCCACGCATACCCACGAGGTGTCCGGACCGTCACCAGCATCACGCTAGCCGCCCGACGCGGCACCGCCCGCCGCGCGCGGCACAATGGGGGATGAGCCCACGCGAGAGCAGCTCCGGCGGACGGTCCCGGATGACGGGTCCACAGCGGCGCGAGCAGCTCCTCGAGGTGGGGGCGAAGCTGTTCGCCGACAAGGGTTTCGAGGCCACCTCGGTCGAGGAGATCGCCGCCAAGGCCAACGTGTCCAAACCCGTGGTCTACGAGCACTTCGGCGGCAAGGAGGGTCTGTATGCCGTGGTCGTCGACCGCGAGATCCGCACCCTCCTCGACGGGATCACCGAGGCGCTGCGCGCCGAGACCACCCCCCGCGGGCTGCTCGAGGCCGCCGCCCTCGCGCTGCTGGACTACGTCGAGGGTTCGACCGACGGCTTCCGGATCCTCGTGCGAGACTCTCCTGCAGGGCAGTCGACCGGCAACTTCGCCAGCCTGATCAGCGACGTCGCGACCCAGGTCGAGCATCTGCTCGCCGCAGAGTTCAAGTCGCGCAAGCTCGACCCCAAGACCGCGCCCATCTATGCGCAGATGCTGGTCGGCATGGTCGCCCTCACGGGGCAGTGGTGGCTCGACTCCCGCAAGTTCAAGAAGGCCGACGTGGCCGCCCACCTGGTCAACCTCGCCTGGAACGGGCTCAGTGGCTTGGAGGCCAAGCCCCGCCTCTCCGAGCGCCGCTGACCGAGGCCGGCCGGCGGCATACTCAGCCCGGCTTGTGCCCGATGACGAAGAGCCGAGAGAAACCGAGGACCACCCCGTATGCCTCGCGTGGGTACGCGCGGTCGAGCTCGGCTACGTAGTCGTCGAGGAATGCCTGCCGCTCGGCCCGGTCCGTGAGTACGTCGAGAACCGGTCGCAGGCCCGTGCCCGTGACCCACTCGAGCACCGGAGACCGTTGTGCCCCAATGGGGTCCAGGACATGTTGATAGGTGGTGCCCCAGACGTCGGGCTCCAGACCGGCCGTCGCCAGCGTCCGGAGGTAGGTGCCCGGGTCGGCGACGTCGGCCGCACGCATCAACCGAGGGAGCAGGTCGGCGGATCGGGTATGCCGCGCCGCCACCTCACGCATCAAGGCGTGCGAGGGTGCGTCGAAGTTCGTCGGCACCTGCATAGCGAACCAGCCGCCCGGCGCCAGGGCGTCGAGCCAGATAGTCATCAGGTCGAGATGGCCAGGCACCCATTGAAGGGTGGCGTTCGTGACGAGGACGTCGACCGGTGCCCCGACCGAGGCCGGGTCCCAGTCCTCGGCGCAGTCCTGAACCCACTCGACCCGGTTCTGCCCGTCGTGACCACGCGCGGCCTCGAGCATCTCGGGTGAGGAGTCGATGCCGACCACCCGAGCGCCTGGCCACCGGGTCGTGAGCCCGAGCGTGAGCGGGCCGTCACCGCACCCTAGGTCGACGACGACGGCGGGATCGGCGGCGCCGACCCGGGCGAGCAGGTCAGCGAAGGGGCGGCCGCGATGGGAACCGAACAGCGCGTACTGCCGGGGGTCCCACGTCATCGCCCCTCCTCGAGTCCAGCAAGTATCTTGATATCAAGATACTTGACGGTGCGTAGACTTCGCAAGGTGAGCGACCCCTCCGTCTCGTCCGGTGACGAGGTCGACCGCATCGTTGCGGCGTGGGCGCGCGAGCGACCCGACCTCGATGTCGCGCCCCTCGAGGTGCTGTCCCGCGTCTCGCGCCTGGCCCGGCTGCTCGATCTGGCCCGCGGCACCGCATTCGCGGAGCGAGGTCTCGAGCTCTGGGAGTTCGAGGTGCTCTCGGCACTGCGGCGCTCCGGGGAGCCCTACCAGCTCTCGCCCGGCCGGCTGGTCACCCAGACCCTCGTCACATCAGGCACGATGACCAACCGGATCGACCGCCTTGCAGCGCGCGGCTTCGTCGCGCGCAGCTCCGACCCGCACGACCGCCGCGGGGTCATCGTCGCCCTGACCGGTGAGGGACGCGACGTCGTCGACGCCGCCCTCGCCGAGCTGCTCGATCGCGAACGAGGCCTGCTGGCAGGGCTGCCCGCACGCGACCGAGACACCCTGGCGGGCCTGCTCCGCTCGTTGTTGGAGCGGTTCGACACCTGAGCGACCCGGAGGCCGGTTCAGATCGTGTAGTCGCCTTTGACCCAGCCCATGACGGTGCGACCGACGGCGCTGGGCGGCGAGTCGGCAAACGGGCCGTCGAAGACGAGCGACCAACCATGGCCCGACTCCTCCCACACGAACCGTTTCGTCGGGCTCGCCGATCCAGCGACCTGAGACTGCAGGTTCACGCTGTCGCTTTCCTCACTGTGCGATCCCACCCCCAGGACCGGCACCGTGAGCGCGGCGATCGAAGGCCCGGTCATCATGGAGCCGAACCCGAAGCCGCTGACGTTCGCGACCGCGTCGGCCTTGGCCGGGGTAGCGGCGAGCGATGCCACGGTGCCACCGATAGACGCGCCGACCAGCGTCACGCGCGTCGCCCCACCGGCGCGCAGCTGGGCGACGGACCGCACCACCTGGTCGACGTAGTCGCCTGCCCACGGCCTGGAGGTGTCGCAGGTGGACTTGCCGTAGGCGCAGAAGTCCAGCATCACCGCGCGAATTCCGTTCTGCGCCAACAAGTTGGCATAAGGCCACCAACCGCAGGACCCGATCCGGTCGGTCTGGTGCAGCAGCAGCGCAACGGTGGCCCCAGTCCCGACGGACGCCAAGGCCAGCCTTTCTCCATCCGGGCCGTCGACAGTCTCGTTGGTCGCCTCGACATCAGGCCGTCCGCACCGTCGTCCCATGGCACTGGTCGGAGGCCCACTCGACGTTGACGACGGGCTTGCGGCGGTCGGCAGCGCGCCGGTGGAGCCGGCCGAGGAGGACTGGCTGACCGACCCGGTGGAGGTCCCCCCAGGTGGCGAGGAGGAACCGATGCAGCCCGCGAGTGCCGTAGCCAGAGCCAACCCGGCAGCATAACGAGCGGTATGCATACGAGCACGTCGACCGCGCGGTGTCCACTTCGACATCGGTCGATCGTGCCACAACTTGTGCAGATGCGAGGTTGGCGTGGGCATCTCCACCGAGCCCAGACGGGTCAGGAAGCCTGCTGGAACTCGAGGCGGTTGCCGACCGGGTCTTCGGTGTGGAACCGCCGCAGCCCGACGATCTGGTCGTCCCAGCGCACGTCCCCCCCGGCGCTCGAGACCGCTGCGGCCAGCGCGTCCACATCGTCCACGGCCACCCCCGGGTGGGCCTTGCGGGCGGGTGCGAAGGGTTCCTCGACACCGCAGTGGATCTCCGCCGCCCCGGCCATGTCCCCGCCCCGGAACCAGACCCCGCCACGGGCCAGCAACGCGGGAGGCTTGGCCACTTCGGTCATCCCGAGCACGCCGACGTAGAACGCGCGCAGCGCGTTCTCCGAGCCTGCCGGGCACGAGACCTGGACGTGGTGCAGGGACATTGCCATGACGTCAAACCTATCCCGCGGTCAGCAGGTGACCCAGCGCTCAGCCCACCTGCTCGGCGCCGCTGAGCCACTCCATCTCCAACCCGTCTCGCTCGTCGACGAGGGCGCGCAGCCGGGCGTCCAGAGCCAGCACCGCCTTGTGATCCGACGCCTGGGCCACCAGGTCCGCGTGCAACCTGGCCTCGTCGTCGGCGAGCCGGGCGAGGCGGCGTTCGATCCGGGCCATCTCCTTGCGGACTGCTCGGACATCCGCCGAGCCGGCTTGAGCTGACCTGGCCGACGCCGGCGACGAAACCGACTGTGCTGCAGGCATACCGGATCTAGACGAGGCCCCCGATGCACTTGTAGAGGCCACCCCTGCCTGGGCAAGCAGCTGGAGGTACTGGTCGACGCCTCCTGGCAGCTCGCGCACCGCGCCGTCGCCGAGGAGGGCGACCTGGCGGTCCGCGACGCGTTCGAGCAGGTAGCGGTCGTGCGACACGACGAGCAGCGTCCCGGCCCATCCGTCGAGGACGTCCTCCAGCGAGGTGAGCGTCTCGATGTCGAGGTCGTTGGTCGGCTCGTCGAGGATGAGCACGTTGGGCTCGGTCAACAGCAGCCGGGTCAGCTGCAGCCGGCGCCGTTCGCCACCGCTGAGGTCACCGACCCGCGTCTGCTGACGCCCACCCGTGAAGCCCAGCCGGGTGGCGAGCTGGCCGGCGCTGATCTCCTTGCCGCCCAGGGTGGTCCACTGTTTGACGTCCTCGATGGCCGCGATGACGCGCCAGGCTTCGAACCGTTCGAGCTCGCGAACCTCCTGAGTCAGGTGGGCGATCGACACGGTCTTGCCTTGCTTGCGGCGTCCGCCGTCGAGCGGCATCTCACCGGTGAGCGCGCGCAGCAGCGTCGACTTGCCGGCTCCGTTGACCCCGACGATGCCGACCCGCTCCCCCGGCGCGAGCCGCCAGGTGACCCGGTCGAGGATCG
>NZ_JBDTKA010000151.1:0-7607 GCF_039935575.1 Lapillicoccus sp. | reverse complement strand
TCGAGGATGCCGGTCATCGGGTTGAACATCAGCACGTCGCGGGCGGTGGCCGGCAGCGCGTGGCTGCCATAGATGATCGGGGTGGCGTAGAAGCCGACCCTCAGCGCGATCCGCACGATCCGTGCGGTGTCGTTGAAGAGCACTGTGACAGGGGCGAGTATCAGGCCGACCCCCACGCTGAGCAGGAACTGGATGACGACGGCGAACGGCAGCAGGAGCAACCGGTAGTGCAGGTGCGCTTCACCCTTGAGGACGAAGAAGAGCGTGAAGGCCGCGAGCACCGGCAGCGAGAGGATGAACTCGATTCCCTTGGCGATGACGACCCGTACCACCCAGAGCTCGCGGGGCAGGTTGTTCGACCGCACGAGCCGCGCTTCGGCCTGCAGGGCCCGCGCCGTCTCGTTGACGCACTGGGAGAACCACTGCCAGACCAGCACCCCGATGATGATGAACAGGACGTAGGGCTGGTACCCGGCACTGCGGCCCTTGAAGATCAGGCCGAAGACGGCGAAGTAGATCAGCGACATCGCCAACGGGTCGATGATGGTCCAGAGATAGCCGATCGGGCTACCGGCGTACCTGACCGTGAGGTCCCGCCGCACGAGGGTCGCCAGCACCTCACGACGAGCCATGACCCCCTTCACCTGTGGCGCAAGGATCATGGGCTGTCGTCCTACTCTCTGGTCATCTCGGGTGAATCGACTGGAAGTCTAGGCGCTACTGATTGCGACGACGTTCAGGCTGCGCCGGAAGCGCTGGACGAGCGCGCGTCCGCGTTCTCCCCGGACGACACCACCTGGGTCGACGGTGCGCCATGAAAGACTGCGGTGCCTTCCCTGCTTGACCGGGATGCGGGGATTCGTCCATTCGAGGAAGTAGGAGACGTCTGTGGAGCCGAGCCGAGTCGTCAAACGTGGGGCGAGCCGTGGCTATAGAGCCCTCATGCGTGCCGTGCCGCACCAGCGGCTGGCCGCGCTGACGGTCCGCCTCCACCCGGCCCTGCGACAACACCTCCGTTCGTCCGACACCAGCCGGTCACGGCAGGGCACGATCTCGGTCATTGTGCCCTGCTACAACGTGGAGGCCTATCTCCCTGGCTGCCTGAACAGCATCATTCGACAGAGCTACTCCGACCTCGAGATCATCGTTGTCATCGACGGCAGCCCCGACCGCAGTGCCCAGATCGCCCGGAGCTACGCGCGATGGGACCGACGGGTCACGGTGATCGAGCAGCCGAACGCCGGCCTGGGGGCCGCCCGGAACACCGGCATCCGAAGGGCGACTGGGCAGTGGATCGCCTTCGCCGACTCCGACGACACGCTGCCCGCGCACGCTTACCGCACGATGGTGGAGTCGCTAGCGGAGACGGGTTCGGACTTCGCGGTCGGCAACATCGAGCGCCGCAAGGGATCGAACCGCTTCATACCCGCTTGGGCCAAGGACGTGCACCGTCGGACTCGGAGCGCGACCAACCTCGATGAGTTTCCCCAGATTCTGGCCGACGTGTTCAGTTGGAACAAGCTCTTTCGCCGTGACTTCTTCGACCGGGTCGTCACGTCTTTCCCCGAGGGCATCCGCTATGAGGACCAGGAACCAATGGCCAAGGCGTATGCGGCTGCCCGGTCCTTCGACGTGCTGCACCAGGTGGTCTACACCTGGTACGTCCGCGATGACGGCAGCTCGATCACCCAGCAGAAGTCAAGCATCCTCGACCTGACCGACCGGCTGACGGTGATGGGCCACGTCAACGAGGTGCTCACGAGGTGGGCCAACCCCCACGTCGTCGAGAGGTGGCAGTCCAAGTCAGTAGGTCTGGACTTGCGGGCCTATTACAACGAGGTGCCGCGAACCGGGCCCGAGTACTGGAACGCCCTGGTCTCGGGCGTGCGCGACGTGACCAAGGACATGGATGAAGCCGCTTGGGCGGGGGTCAACGTTCAGGATCGGTTGCTCGCCCGACTGGTCGAGGACGATCAGCGCGACGACGTCTGCGTGGCGCTGCGGCATCGCTCCGAGTCCGGCGACGGCGCCCTCCTGGACCTCCTCGCGACACCGACGGTCATCCGACCGCTCTATCTGGACGAGCTGCGGTTCAGACCCACTCCGGCAGACCTGCGGCCGGGTCCGACTGACGACCGGATGACGGTGACCCTGCTCGGCTACCGCCTGTGCGGACCCGACATCGAGGTCAGCGGTATGGCGCAGGTGCCAGGTGTCGATGTCGGTCACTTCGAGAGCTCGCTGACAGCTTTCTTTCTCGATGAGCACGATCGAGTGCAGACGCCCCCTCTACGGCTCACCCGGTTCAGCGACGCCACCCTCGACGAGCTGGCGAACAACAGCGCAGCGTCGCAGGCTGCGTCTGGCTTCCGGATCAGGATCAACCGCGCTGCCCTGTGCGAGTGGATCAGCCAAGAGGTCCCAGCCATGGACGACGACCCGTTGCTCCATCCCGGTTGGGCGCTCGAGCTCACTCTCGAGATCGCGGGTCGGGTCTGGAGCAGCCCGGTAACCAGTTGGGACAAACGTTGGACCGCCAATCGTCTCGATGTGTCGGAGTTGGTCGACGGCATACGCCTCGTTCCCATCTTTACGAACGGTCGAGGGTTGCACTTCCATCTCTACCGACCCCGCGTGATCGCCACGGCGGTCACCGTCCGCGACCGTGAGCTGACCGTCTCAGCTGTAGAGCGTGACGGCGCCCCCATCACTCACATCTCTGCCTCCTGTAGCGTGTTCGGACTCACTCGACAGGCGAGCACGAGCATGGTCGATGGGCAGTTCAGCGCGACGCTTCAGCTCCCGCCGTTACCGCTGGGCGCTCGCCCCAGGAAAAGCTTCGTGTGGGGCATTCGCGCCCACGTCGGTGATCAACGCCTTCCGGTCGACTTCGAGGGCTCGAGCACCGACCTGGCGTCGGACGCCGGTGAGCGGCGCCTGCGTCTCACCACGCTCACGACGGGTCGTTTGAGACTGCTCGACAGCAAGATGCAGGCCAGCGTCACCAAGGTCGACGTGGCAGCCGACGCCCGTGCCTTCACCGTCCACGGTCAGGCGGAGCCCCCCCTTGGCCAGCCGTTTGCACTGGCGCTCGTCTCGGACCACGGCCTCTGGCAGCCCGACTCGATGCAGCACGACCCCCACACCTCGTCCTTCACCGCCACCTTCACGGTGACGACCTCGCTCTTCGGTCACGAGGTCGCCCGGCCGACCGCTGGCTGGTCCCTGCGGTTACTCGCTTCGGCCGATACGCCCGCCGGCAGCCTGTGGATCTCGGTCGGACCTGCAGCGGTCATCGATGTCAGCCCACACTTCCTGCACTGGACCAAGGGTGAACGACTCGCCTTCCGATTCACCGTCACCACGGAGGCGCGAGCGTTGTGGGTCAACACCCGCTCGGTGCTCGACGAGACCGAGATGGTACAAATCGGCCAGAAGCGGCTATGGGATGGGATCCCTGCCCTGCTCCGTAGTCCGCTGCACGACGCCGTGCTCTTTTCGACCTTCGGCGGTCGATCCGCCGGGGACTCCCCGTTGGCCATTCACGACGAACTGCGCTCACGCGGGTGCCCCAGCAGGCTGATCTGGGAAGTCGCCGATGGTCTGGCCGTCACCCCAGAGGGCACTGAAACCGTGGTGATCGGCAGTGCCGAGCACGTCAAGCTGCTCCACACGTCGTCCCACTTGGTCAACAACAACAACTTCCCCTTCTGGTACCGCAAACGCCCTGACCAGTTCTACCTCCAGACCTGGCATGGAACTCCGCTGAAGCGCATCGGCAAGCATGTGCCGATGACCAACTTGTCACTCAGCTACCGTGACCTCATGAGTCGTGAGCCACAGGCCTGGGACGTCTTGCTCGCCCAGAACGACTTCGCGACCGAGGCGCTGGCCGATGCTTTTGACTACCCAGGCGAGGTACTCAACCTCGGCTACCCCCGCAACGACGCACTCACTTCGGCCGACGACAGGCGACGAGCCGCTGTTCGTAACCGGTTGGGCGTTTCCGACAACGTGCGGCTTGTCCTCTACGCACCGACGTGGCGCGACAACGTCAAGACCGCGACGGGTGGGTACGCCTTGGTCAACCACCTCGACCTCGCCAAGGTGGCCGCAGCCTTCGGCGGGGAGTCGACGTTGCTCGTGAGGGGCCATAGCAACACGCCAGGGCTGACGAGCGTGCCTGCGGCCAACATCCTCGACGTCTCGCGCTACCCCGACATCAACGACCTGATGATCGTGGCGGACGTGCTCGTGACCGACTACTCCTCGGTGATGTTCGACTACGTGAACACCGGGCGGCCGATGTTGTTCCTCGTTCCTGACCTGGCCGAGTACGCCGGCGAGACCCGTGGCTTCTATCTCGACTTCGAGAACATCGCTCCCGGGCCTCTGCTCTCAACCACCGAGGAGGTGCTCGACGCACTGGCGAGCCTCGATCGGGTTTCCACAGACTTTGTCGATCGCTATGCGTCGTTCAAGGAGACATTCGCCCCGCGCGACGATGGCTCGGCCGCAACCCGAGTCGTCGACGCGATCTGGGGCCGGTAGGTCGGATCTGGAGCCCTGCAAGCCCCTCGGTCAGCAACGCGCGGGCACGACCACCAAAGAATCGACCACACACCCGGGCTCCGGGCTCAGCGACGGCAGCCTCGGTCGGCCGTTCGGGCGTAGAGCGTGTACCTCACCCCGAGCAGGCTCCGCTGGGTCACTCGCGAGATCTCGCCGGCGTAGGGCGTTGCCCGCACCGGCCGGGGGGCGAAGCGCCCGGACGCGCACAGCTGGGCGTCTCGAAACAGGTCGGTGACCCAGAACGGGTAGGTCGACCGGACGGGGTGGTAGACCACCCGGCCAGGCTGGTGGAAGCCGAACCACTCGTAACCGGCGTCGATGGTGGCCGGCTCGTACCCGAGCTTCGTCACCTGCTGGCCCAACCGCCACTTCGCCCCGTCGAAGGTGGCTGACGCGTCGACCTGGGCCAGGCCCACCCCTCCCATGGCCAGTACCGCGACCACCGCCAGCACCGGTCGTGCGGAGAAGCGCAGAAACCGTCGCGCGGTGTAGGCGGCAACCGCCGCCAGAAAGGGAACCGCCGGCAGAACGTAACGGTCGAGGGGGCGTCCACCGGTGAAGAGGCAGACGCCGATCGCCAGCAGCACGGTCACCAGTCCGAAGCAGAAGAACAGGGTCAGGGAAGCTGGAGTGTCCGCTGGAGCCGCCTCGTCACCATCGGCGGCTGAGGTGATGGAAGGAGTCGCCCGTCGACGCAGTGACGACACCACGTGGGCGACGAGGAGGGTGAGCAGCACGGCCGTCGAGACGTTCGCCATCGCGACAAGGACCCACCACACCTCCTTGCTGAAGACCCGCGGTGGGGAACCGGTCAAGGTGCCGGAGTAGGACCCCCCGAGGCGGATGTAGTTGCCGGTCAACAGCGGGACGTTCTTCAGGGCGGCCCAGGTGAATCCCGCCACGAGGACAACCAGCAGAGGCGCCCAGCGGAGCAGGGTGCGCACCAGGCCGCGGCCGATCACCGCCACGACCACGGGAAACAGCAGGAACCCCAGCGTCGTGACGAAACCGACGATGACGTCGGCCATCCGCTTGTCCGTCGACGGGCCTGCTGCCAAAGCCCGGTCGCCGGTCACCAGCGTCGCCCGCCACAGAAAGAGGGCTACCGCCACGGCCATCCAGAGGGCGCCGGCCCCGAACGCCACCAGCACGATCCGGACCGAGCGCCTCCCCCGAATGAGAAGGGTGAGCAGGATGGCGCCGGCCGCAGCCGCTGAGTACTCGCGCACGGTGAAGGCGGCGAGACAGAGCGCGAGCGAGCCGATCAGCCAGCCCCAGCGAATCGCAGGGCCCCGGAAGGCCCGGACGGCCACCAAGAGGGCCAGCACCATCAGCGCCATCGCCGGCACGTCTGACATGAAGGTGACGCTGACGTTGCCCCAGATCGGCCCGGCGGCCAGACAGGCGACACAGAACAAGGCCCAGAAGGGCTCCAGGAGGTCACGCAGCACGCGGTAGATCATCCACAGGGTCAGGGCGGAGAGCGCAGCAACAGCGATCTGCAGGGGCGCGATCTGCTGACCGAACACCGCCACCACCGGACTAGCCATCGCCACCTGGCCCACGAGCATGGTGCTCGTGTAGGGGTCGAAGGACAAGCGACCCGTGGTCGCGAAGTTGAACGCCAACCGGTAGTAGACCCAGTCGTCATTCCTCGCCGCGCCCAGCGCTCCGTGCCACGCGGCCAGGCCTACGTAGCCGCTCGACACCACGATGGCACCGAGGGCTGCCAGCATGAGTTCACCGCGGCCGAGTGCCGTCGGCTTTCCCGACGCGGGGCCAAGAGGTGGCGGTACCTCGTCTGGAACAGTGGCCATCTCAGACAAGGCCTACCCCCGGAATGCTCCACGGCACGTCATGCCCTGGCTCCTCGAGGTGGCGCCAGATGGGCCGGGCAAGGGGGAGTGTCACAGTCGGTCCCATCGTGCTGTGCCATGCGTACCGGATGGCGCGATCCTCAACGGTGGTTGCATCCCGCTCCGCGGCTCGTGCTGACCTGCCGGTCATGCCGAACCGCCCGCCGTTCCTGTGTTCCGATCGTTGACCAGCCCGACCGCACGCTCGAACTCACTCAGGACCTCCTCGTTGTACGCCACGGGGTCGAACGTGCCAGCGGGCACCAGATCGGTGAGAGCGTCGTCCATCCCTCTGACCAGACCCTCGACCGACCGGTCGACCACCCGACCGACACCTTCGGGCAATGCTGATGCTACTGAGTCGAAGCCCGTGGTCACGACAGGCAGACCAAGCACGAGGGCTTCGAGGATCACCATGGGCTGGCCTTCGTAGTCGCTCGACAGCACGAAACAGTCGCATCGCGCCATCAGAGACCACGGGTTGTCGCTGCTCCCGAGGAGGTGCACCGCCTCAATGAGCCCCAAGGCGGCAACCTGTTGTTCGAGAGCCGACGCCAGAGGTCCGTTTCCGATGATCACCAGCCGGGTTTCTGGGTGAGCGCGGTGTACCTCGGCAAAGGCCGAGATCATCCGTGCGTGGTTCTTCTCAGGAGACAGTCGCCCCACGCTGACGAAGGAGAAGACGTCATCAGCACCCAGTGGCACCTCGGTGCCGAAAGGCTCGAGTGCTGCCGATCGGATCCGGTGATGGTCGACGGCGTTACGAGCGAAAGTGAACTGCGAGTGCTCTGCGAGATGACCCAGCTTGCGCGCGTTGATGTCGCGCAATGACCGGGACACCGACACCAGTCGGTCGTAGCGCGCGTAGGCCGAGAACACCCCCGCGAGGTTCTTCTCGTGCGGTCGGTGTCCCCCCACTTGACGACGCTGGTCGGCAGCCAGGTCATTGTGCTGGAAGACGGCCCACCGGCCGGCCGGCGCCACCGAGAGGAGATAGGTCCAGAGGGGTGAGTAGCCGCTGAAGTCGACGACGACGTCGAAATGGGTCGTGCCGACGACGCGACGCCACTCGTTCCTGAGCGACTCATCCAACCTGCCACGCTCGTCGACGCTGAGCTCGGCCAGGCGCCCCTCGAGCAGCCGACGCTTACGCACCCAGTCTCGCTTGGAGGGCACCCA
>NZ_JBDTKA010000150.1:0-32678 GCF_039935575.1 Lapillicoccus sp. | reverse complement strand
CGAGTGCCCTCCAACCGCAAGGGCACTCATGAGGGCACTCATGGCCGCCGACACCGGTTCCGGGAACCACCAACAATGCCAACGATCTGAGCACGAAAGGGTCGCGGGCTGACGGTGTAAACCGGGCCGATTATGACTCGGCAGGTTGTTGGTTCGAGTCCAACCGGGGGAGCCCATCTCGACGGTCCATGAGACGGGACCGACCCTCAGCGGCGCGGGCCGGCCCGCCCGCACCAACGGCGCCGGCGGCGGGGTCCACTGGGATGACCTGTGCCCCACCGATGCCGCCAACGGTCGGCCGACCTCGACGGCGCAGCAGCGACTGCAGCCGCGCCGCTACGGTGGTCAGGGCGTAGTTGATGACGATGAAGATGACCGCGATGACCGCCATCGCCTGGACGGGGTTGGACTTGTAAGAGCCGATCTGCTGGTAGGTGTTCAGCAGCTCGGGGTAGGTGATGATCTGGCCCAGCGCCGTGTCCTTGAGCACGACCACGAGCTGCCCCACGAGCGCCGGGAGCATGGCAGTGATCGCCTGTGGCAGCTGGATGGCGCGCAGGGTCTGACCCTGGGTCAGCCCGATGGAGAGACCCGCCTCGCCCTGACCCTTCGGCAGGCTGCCCACACCCGAGCGCAGCAGCTCGGCGACCACGGAGCCGTTGTAGAGCGTGAGGCCGGTGACCACCGCGGCTAGGGGGTTGATGTCAGAGACGAAGATGTTGTTGAAGCTGTAGAAGGCGAACGCGGCCAGCATCATGATCAGCACCGGCACCGACCGGAAGAACTCGACCACGACGGTTGACACCCACCGGACCGGGGCGAGGGGCGACAGCCGCCCCGCCCCCAAGACAAGCCCGAAGACCGCGGCGAGCACGATCGAGATCGCGGCCGCCTTGAGGGTGTTGATCAGGCCGGGGATCAGGTAGTACCGCCAGATCTCCGTGGTGAGGAACGGGGTCCACCTGTCGGCCTCGAGCTGGTTCTTCCTGCCGAGCTGGACCAGGACGAACACCACCACGGCGAGAATGACGACTGCGCCGACGACAGCTGCGATCCGATGGCGGTTACGAGCCTGCGGGCCCGGGGCGTCGAACAGGATCGACTCGCTCACCTCTTCACCCCCAAACGGTTGGACAGATAGGTCGAGAGAAGACCGACGGGCAGGGTAAGGATGACGAACCCGATGGCGACCACCAGGAAGATCGGCAGCACCAGGTCGGGTCGAAACTCCTGCATCGTGCGTTGTAGTCCGCTGATCTCGGCGACCCCGATGGCCGTCGCGACCGTCGTGTTCTTGATCAGGGCGATGAGAGTGTTGCCGAGGGGGGTGATGGCCCCGCGGAAAGCTTGCGGCAGAAGGATGTCGGTCAAGCTCTGGCCGAAGGTCAGGCCGATCGACCGGGCTGCCTCAGCCTGCCCTTGAGGCACGGTGTTGACACCGCTGCGCAGCGCTTCGCAGACGAATGCGGCGTGGTAGACCGACAAGGCGACGATCGCCCAGATGATGTTGTTGCGGATGAGGTCGTCGCTGAAGTTGAGGCCGAGGTTCACGATCATCACGATGTTGCTCGCGATGATGAGGAGCGTGAGCGGGGTGTTGCGGACCGTGTTGACGTAGAAGGCGCCAACCTTCTGCAGCAGACCCACCGGTGAGATCCGCAGGATCGCCACGATCGTGCCCAGGACCAGCGCCCCCACCGCCGAGCAGACGCTCAGCAGAATCGTCATACCGAAGGCGCCGAAGATGTTGTACTCGGCGAAGAGCTCACCCATACCCGCTCGTTCCTCTCAGGTCGGGGTTGCGTGGCGACCAGGGCAAGGGGTATGCCGCCCGCCCGGCTGAGCGATCGGCATACCCCCGTCGGGCCGTGTCAGGAACAGGCAGCCGGCGTGGGCGGGTTGCCCGTGCCCGGCTTGAACCCGGCCGGGCCGAGGTTCTTGTCAACCGACTTCTGCCACTCGCCCGAGCTGATGAACTTGGTGAGCGCATCGGTCACCTGTTTGCAGAAGGCGGTGTCACCCTTCTTGAGCCCGACCCCGTAGTTCTCGGTGGAGAACGTCGTGCCGACCACCTTGAGCTTGCCCTTGTTGGCCTCCTGCGCGGCGTAACCGGCAAGGATGGTGTTGTCGGTGGTCAGCGCGTCCACCGCTCCGGACTTCAGGGCATCGACGCAGAGGGTGTAGGTGCCGTACTCCTGCAGCTGGATGTCGGCGCCGAACTTCTTCTGCACGTTGGCTGCCGACGTGGATCCCTTCACCGAGCAGAGCTTCTTGCCCTTCAGCGAGTCCGGTCCGGTGATCGAGGTGTCGTCGGCCCGGATCAGCAGGTCCTGGCCGGCAATGAAGTAGGGACCGGCGAAGGAGACCTTCTCCTTGCGCGCATCGGTGATCGAGTAGGTGCCGACGATGTACTTGACCTGGCCGCTCGAGATGAGCGTCTCGCGCTGGGCGGACACCGACTCGACGAAGGTCGGGGTGAAGTTCAGCTCCTTGGCGATGTAGTTGGCGACGTCGACGTCGAAGCCGGAGTAGGTCGAGCCCTCTTTGAGGCCGAGTCCGGGCTGGTCGAACTTGATACCGACCTTGACAGCCGTCCCGCCGCCGCCAGCGCCGCTCGCACCGCCGCCGCCAGCGCCGGGCGACCCGCCAGGGGTACCGCTTCCGCAGGCAGCAAGCCCCGTCGCTGCGAGGACAGCCACCGCCGCCACCCCGAACCGTCTGTTCCTGGTGATTCTCATGCTGGTTGTTCCTCCCTAGTTGGTGCGCCGGCCACCCGTCCGGCGTCCGTTCTTGTGCAAGTTCGTGTGCGAACTGATGTCCCGCCCGCCACGTGGGCGAGATCTAGTGGGTGAGGATCTTGCCCAGGAAGTCCTTGGCGCGCTCGGACTGCGCGTTCGTGAAGAACTCATCGGGGGTCGCGTCTTCCAGGATCTCGCCGTCGGACATGAACACGACACGGTCGGCGGCTCGGCGGGCAAAGCCCATCTCGTGCGTAACGACGATCATCGTCATGCCTGACTCGGCCAGCTCGGTCATGACGTCGAGGACCTCGTTGATCATCTCGGGGTCCAGAGCCGAGGTGGGTTCGTCGAAGAGCATGACCTTGGGGTCCATGGCGAGCGAACGGGCGATGGCCACCCGTTGTTGCTGACCGCCGGAGAGCTGGGCGGGGTACTTCGCGGCCTGGTGCGCCACCCCGACTCGCTCGAGCAGGTCGTTGGCCTTCTGGTTGGCCTCCGCTTTCTTCTTCTTGCGCACCTTGATCGGACCCAGGGTGACGTTCTCGAGGATCGTCTTGTGAGCAAACAGGTTGAAGCTCTGGAACACCATGCCCACATCGGCGCGCAGCCGGGCTAGCTCCTTGCCTTCGTCGGGCAACAGCGTCCCGTCGATCTTGATCGTGCCGGTCTCGAAGGTCTCCAGCCGGTTGATCGCCCGACACAGGGTCGACTTGCCCGATCCGGACGGCCCGAGGACCACCACCACCTCGCCCTTGGCTACCGTAAGGTCGATGTCCTGTAGGACGTGCAGGTCGCCGAAGTGCTTGTTGACGCCCTCGACCTGCACCATCGGCTGGCCGTCTCGCTGGGGTGCGTCGCTCATTGCTGAAACCTACCCGTCAGAGGCTCGGGCAGGACGGTTCCGCCACCGATGGTCACCGAATTGTGAAGAAACCCTGAGAACGCGATTGAGCCCGTATGCCTGGGGTACAGGCTCACCATGAATGACAACGACCAGATGACCACCATCCGTTCGATTATGAAGGACGTCCGCACCTGCATGCTCGTGACCACCGCCGAGGACGGCGCGCTTCATGCGGCTCCGATGACGACCCAGGAGGCCGAGTTCGACGGCGACGCCTGGTTCATCGCGGGCAAGGACTCCGAGACAGTCCGCAACCTTGGCGCGCGCCCCCACGTGAACGTCAGCTACTCCGGCTCGAGCTCGTGGCTGTCGCTGACCGGGAGCGCCAGCGTCGTGCAGGACCCCGCCAAGATGAAGGAGCTGTGGAACTCGTTTGTGGAGGCCTGGTTCCCGGGGGGTCAGGATGACCCGAACATTGCGTTGATCAAGGTGGACGGCGTCTCGGCCCAGTACTGGGACAGCCCTGGCAAGGTCGCGATGACTCTGGATATGGTCAAGGCGCGGGTGACCGGCAACACCCCGACGTCTGGAGACTCCCAGAAGGTGGACCTGTGACGGTGACGGCTCACCATGACGACTGACTCGGTACGTCGGCACGAGGCGACCTCGTCCTACCCGCCCATCGCGGACTACGGGTTCCTGTCGGACTGCGAGGTCACCGCGCTGGTCGCGCCGAGCGGCAACATCGAGTGGATGTGCCTCCCACGCCTTGATGGTCCGAGCGTGTTCGGGGCAATGCTGGACCGCGACGCCGGCGGATTTCGCTTTGGGCCGGCCGACATGCGCGTCCCGTCCGCTCGTCGCTACCTGCCCGGGACGATGATCCTGGAGACCAGCTGGGGGACGCCCACCGGCTGGATCGTCGTGCGCGACTGCCTGCTCATCGGCCCGTGGCACCACGAGGGCAACCGGTCGGGTAGCCACCGGCGCGCCCCAACGGACTACGACTGCGACCACGTCCTGCTGCGCACCGTCAGGTGCGTCAACGGCGAGGTCCAGATCTCGCTCGACTGCAGCCCCGTCTTCGACTACGGGCGCATACCGGCGATCTGGAGCTACAGCGGGGCGGCCTACCACGAGGCGGTCGCCGAGGGCCGCGAGGACGACCCGAGGCTGCGGTTGACCACCGACATGAACCTCGGCTTCGAGGGCAACCGGGCCACGGCGCGGACCCTCATCAAGGAGGACGAGACCCGTTTCGTCGCGATGTCGTGGTCCGAGCACGAGCCACCGCACACGTTCGCGGAGGCATACAACCGCGAGGTATGGACGGCTCACCACTGGCAGCACTGGCTGGCTCGCGGGCACTTCCCGGACCACCCGTGGCGCAGCCATCTCGAGCGAAGTGCCTTGACGCTCAAGGGTTTGACGTTCGCGCCCACCGGTGCGCTCGTCGCCGCGGCGACGACCTCGCTGCCGGAGGACCCGGGCGGCGAGCGCAACTGGGACTACCGCTACACGTGGATCCGGGACTCGACCCTGACCCTGTGGGCGATGGACCGGCTGGGTTTCGACTGGGAGGCCGACGACTTCTTCTCGTTCATCGCCGACGTGGCGGGGACCGGAGAGGACCTGCAGATCATGTACGGCGTCGGGGGCGAGCGGAAGCTCACCGAGGAGCTGCTCGACCACCTCGACGGTTACCAAAAGTCCAGGCCGGTTCGGATCGGCAACGGTGCCTACGACCAGAAGCAGCACGATGTCTGGGGCGCCCTGCTCGACTCCGTCTACCTTCACACAGAGCACCGCACGCAGGACCGGCTGGACGACCGGTTCTGGGTGATCCTGTGCCGGTTCGTCGACACCGCGATCAAGAACTGGCCCGAGCCGGACCGAGGCATCTGGGAGGTGCGCGGCGAACCGCAGCACTTCACCGCGTCGAAGGTCATGTGCTGGGTCGCCGCCGACCGCGGAGCGAAGCTCGCCAGGACCCGGGAGCAGTTCGAGCGTGCCGAGCAGTGGCAGAAGGCCGCCGACGAGATCAAGGCGGACGTTCTCACGAACGGGGTCGACGAGCGCGGTGTCTTCGTGCAGCACTACGCCACACAGGCTCTCGACGCGTCCCTGCTGCTGATCCCGCTCGTCGGGTTCCTGCCCTATGACGACGAGCGGCTCGTCAAGACCGTCAACGCCATCGCCGACGAGCTGACCGAGGACGGCCTCGTCCTGCGCTACCGCGTGGACGCGACCGACGACGGGTTGTCCGGCGAGGAGGGCACCTTCACGATCTGCTCGTTCTGGCTGGTCTCGTCCTGGGCCTTGATCGGCGAGATCGACAAGGCCCGGCGGCTGTGCGAGAAGCTCTTCTCGATGGCCAGCCCCCTCGGGCTGTATGCCGAGGAGCTCGACGCCGAGAGCGGTCGCCACCTCGGCAACTTCCCGCAGGCGTTCACCCATCTGGGACTGATCAACGCGGTCCTGCACACCATGGCCGCCGAGGCGGCCGATGCTGCCTCGAACCCCTTGGCGTCACAGTAGGTTCGTAGGAGAGGGAGGTGTCAGCAGGTCGACCCAGTCGCCATACCCCGCAATGCGGCTCATCGTGGCGGTGACCTGGGTCCGTCGATCGGGAGGGACGTAGGTGAGCGCCCAGGAGCTGAACCCGAGGGTAGGCGTGGCTTCCCCATGTGCAGGGTCACCGTCGCACCGGATGGCTGGCGAAGACGGTGGAGCGAGGTCCGTCGTGTTGCGGCCGGCTGAGCCCAAGATCCCAGCAGGGACCGTGGCCGGCCGGGTCGTTCCCCTACGACGACCCGACCGACGTGCGGGGGAGCGCTGCGTCAGCCGTTGACCGAGCGTCGTCCACCGACGCGGGTCCAGATGAACAGCACGATGATCGCTCCGATCACGGACCCGATGAGACCGGCTGGCTGCAGGAAGCCGTCGGCCGCGTCCTTGTGAAAGAACAGGTAGCCGAGGAAGCCTCCGACGAACGACCCGATGATGCCGAGGACGATGGTCATCGCGATGGACAGGTCCTGGCTACCGGGGACGATCAGCCGGGCCAGTGCGCCGGCGATCAGTCCGACGAGGATGATGGTGACGATGAGACCCAGCATGGTGTGCCTTTCGGTCGAGTGCGGTTGATGACTCGACTTTCACACCCCTAGGGCGGATGCAGTACACCCCTAGGGGGGTTTAGTGTCGTGGATGTGACCACGACCCTCACCCGACCGATCACCGTGGCTCTTGTCGACGACTACGACGTGGTCTTGATGGGTGTCGCCAACATCATCGACCAGTACAGGGAGCGGGTGATCATCGCGGAGATCGACACCAACAAGCCGGTATCCGACGTTGTCGACATCGTGCTCTACGACTCGTTCGCCCAACCCGAGTCCGACCACCACGAGATCGGTGTCCTCGTCCGCAACCCCAGCGCACGGCGGGTGGTCGTCTATACCTGGAACTTTCACCCCGACCTCATCGCGAGCGCGCAGCGCCAAGGGGTTCGCGGGTACCTGTCCAAGGCGCTGCCGGCGCGCGAGCTCATCGCGGCCCTCGAGGCCGTGCATGCCGGCGAGGTTGTCGTCAGCGACCCGCCGGGACGCTCGCGGAGCGTCAACGGGCTGGACTGGCCCGGCCGACAGGAGGGTCTGACCGACCGTGAGTCCGAGATCCTCGCGTTGATCACCCAGGGTCGGAGCAACGCCGAGGTCGCGGCGCAGACCTACCTCAGCCCCAACACGGTCAAGTCCTACATCCGCTCGATCTACCGCAAGATCGACGTCGCCAGCCGCACCCAGGCGGTCCTGTGGGGAGTGGACCACGGGTTCACCCCGGACCACCGCCGCATCGACCACTGGCGCGGCGGTCCCTAAGCGCAGCGACAACCCCTTCGGCTGTGGGCACGTCGTCGACCATCACATCGTGGTGGCGCGTGGTGGCATTCGTTCGAACGGCTGATCTGGAAGCAACGTGGAGGGACCGAGCCGCAGGTCATGGGCCTCGCTGAAGACAGGCATAAGAAATTCACAGGCCCGGTCCCGAGAGTGAGTGAACCAGGCCACACCAGGCGGTCCGACCTCGAGATGGAGAACGCACCGATGTCCGTGACTGCCGAGCAGCGAGCCCGGCGCGCAGCTGAGCCTTCGGCCGACCAGGCCGCCGGGATGTCCAGGAGGGGGAGCCGGCGCGCGGTGCGGGGCTGGTGGCGCGATGGTGTCGGCGCGGCGACGTGGGCCAGTGTCCTGGTCGTGACGGCGCTGTGGGTAGCCGGCGGAGGACTGCAGGACCTCGGCTCGTGGGGGCCGCGCCTGACCAGCCTGGGTCGGCTGAGCGCCCTCCTTGCCTCTGACCTCCTGCTGTTGCAGGTCCTGCTGATGGCGCGGATCCCGGTAGTCGAACGGGCCTACGGGCAGGACGAGCTGGCGCGCAAGCACCGGCTCGTCGGGTTCTGGTCGTTCAACCTGCTGGTCGCCCACATCGTGGCGATCATCATCGGATACGCAGCCCAGGACCGGAACAACGTGTTCCTCGAGGCGTGGCAGCTGGTCGTCGACTATCCCGGGATGCTGCTCGCCGTCGCGGGCACGGTGCTGCTGGTCATGGTGACCGTCACCAGCATCAGGAAGGCCCGCCGGAAGCTGCGGTACGAGTCGTGGCACCTGCTGCACCTATATGCCTACCTCGGTGTCGGCCTGGCGCTGCCCCACCAGCTGTGGTCGGGCAAGGAGTTCATGACCAGCACCGTCGCAACGGTCTACTGGTGGTCGCTGTGGGCCGCCGCGGCCGCCGCGGTAGTCGTCTGGCGCCTCGGTGTCCCGCTGTACCGCACGCTTTTGCACGACCTGCGAGTCATCGACGTGGTCCGGGAGACCCCGGACGTGGTCTCGGTGTGGATGCGGGGTCGCCACCTCGACCGGCTGCCGGTTGCCGCGGGCCAGTTCCTGACCTGGCGCTTCCTCACAGGTCCGGGCTGGAGCCGGGGCCACCCGTACTCACTGTCCGCCGCTCCGACCGGTGACACCTTGAGGATCAGCGTCAAGGACCTGGGCGACGACAGCCACGTCCTGTCGAACCTGCGAGCCGGAACCCGCGTCGTTGTCGAAGGCCCGTATGGCCGGCTGCACGGCGGCGTGCGCACCCGTCGCAAGGTCACCCTGCTCGGCAGCGGCGTCGGCATCACCCCGCTGCGTGCCCTGCTCGAGGACCTACCTCAAGGCCCCGGTGACGTCACCCTGCTCTACCGCGCCAGCAGCGCGCAGGACCTGGTCTTTCGGAGCGAGATCGACGCACTCGCCGAGGCCAACGGCGCCCGTGTCTTCTACATCGTCGGCCCTCGAGTGTCCGACCGCTCCTCCTGGCTCCCGCATACCGCCGGCCACCTGAGCGACGTGCAGGCCCTGCACGAGCTCGTCCCCGATATCGAGGAGCACGACGTCTACGTCTGCGGAGCCTCGGCCTGGATGGACGCGGCCCGCGACGCGGCTCTGGCAGCAGGGGTTCCTCCGGCGCACATCCACCTCGAACGTTTCAGCTGGTAGAACCCAGCGTGGGGCACCGAGGCGACCGACCGACATCTTTAAACGCCCGACCAGGAGAAAATCACATGCGCAGGATCGCGGTGGCCATCATGGGGACCATCAGCGGGCTCGTGCTGCTCTTCAGCTACCACACCAGCACGAGCTCACGGATGGCCGTGTCCGGTGGCACAACGGTCGCCGGAGCTGGAACCGCAACGCCCACCGTTCCAGACCCGGCGGCAACGTCGGGAACCTCGACGGTTCCATCAACCCCCAGCACAGGCACCGCATCGCCTGCTCCATCAACATCCTCGCCGGCCGCCCCGGCCGCTCCGGCGGGGTCCTCGGGCTCGTTTACCGGGAGCTCCGTCGACACCCGTTGGGGTGCCGTGCAGGTTCAGATCACCGTACAGGACGGCAAGATCACGCAAGCGCAAGCGGTCAAGTACCCGCACAACAACGGTCGCGACCAGCAGATCAACGCCTACGCCGTACCGACTCTCAACCAGGAGGTCGTCACCGCACAGAGTGCGAACATCGACGCGGTGTCCGGAGCAACAGTCACCAGCGACGGCTACCTTCAGTCCCTGCAGTCCGCGATCGACCAGGCGCACCTGTGACCGCGGCCGTGACGAGGCCGACGGCCACACCTGTCGTGTGGTCCACGGGGCCGGGTGCAGGCCCGGCCGCCCTACCCCTTTTCGGTGAGGCTGCTTCTGAGGCCGACCACCCGCGTCGAGCCTTCGTCACCCAGGTCATGGGCCTTCCACTGAGTGTGCACGTGCGCGGTCCTGCGGCGTCCGGCCCCGACGTCGAGGAGGCTGTGGAGTCGGCGTTCACATCGCTTCGCCTCGATGACGAGCTGTTCAGCACCTGGAAACCGGACAGTCTCGTCAGCCGGGTCCGCCGAGGCGAGGTCGCTCTTCAAGACTCGGGTCCGCTGCTGCTCGAGGTGGCCGAGCTCTGCGACGAAGCCCGTCGACGCACCCGCGGCGCGTTCTCCGCGTGGCTTCCCGGACGTGACGGCATACCCGAGTTCGACCCGACCGGCCTGGTCAAGGGGTGGGCCGTTCAGCGGGCCTTCCACGCCTTGACCGCACGGCTGGCGGCCGTGGGGTCGCACGACCTGCTGATCTCGGCCGGGGGAGACGTGGTGCTCGGATGCGCCCGAACGGACACACCGGACTGGGTAGTGGCGGTCGAAGATCCCCGTGACCGGTCGCGCGCGCTGTTAACGCTGCGGATGCGTGCCGGAGCTGTCGCCACCTCCGGCACGGCCGCCCGCGGCCAACACATCATCAACCCCGATAGCGGCAGACCAGCAGCCGGACTGTTGTCCGCGACCGTCGTCGGACCGGACATGCTCTGGGCCGACGTCTACGCTACCGCCGCGTTCGTCGACGGCTCTGAGTCCGCAGCATGGTGGGGGCCGAACACGGACTTTGTCGGCTTCCTGGTGAACGACGACGGGACCACCGCCACCATCGACTGACCTGTTCACGCCCCGCGATGCCGGGGTGGGGTCAGCAGGCCGGGCACAGCAGCCGCGGCCTGGTGCTGGCCAGGTGCAACGCCCGCTGGCCGGCCTCCCCGAGGGGCCGCAGACCACATCCCCTACCTCCCAGCCCTGAGGCTCAGAACCCCTGATGCGGGTCGACCCGGCCGAGGAGCGGTTCGCCTGACGCCAGCCGGCGGACATTTTCGCGCACCCGTTCGGCCAGGGTGGCCCAGTACGCCCCCTCCGGGTTGGCTGCGTGGGGGGTGATAATCGCGTTCGGGAGGGACCACAGCGGGTGACCGGTGGGGAGCGGCTCCGGGTCGGTCACGTCGAGGGCGGCCCCGCCGATGCTCTCCTCCCGAAGCGCCGCAACCAGGTCATCGGTGACCACGAGCTCGCCACGGGCGACGTTGACGAGCCAGGCGTCCTTCTTCATCAGGGCCAGCTCGGTCGCACCGATCATGCCGTGGGTAGCCGGCGTGGACGGGGCGCTGATCACGACGTAGTCGCTCCCGGGGAGCACCTCGCGGTAGTCCGCGCGCACCACGGTGCGCGTAGCGTTGGGGAACGGCCCCGAATCGCTGACGGCCAGGAGCCTGCACTTCAGCGGGGCCAGCTGGTCGGCCAGGGCTCGGGCAATGCCGCCGGCCCCGACCAGGGCGACGGTGCTCCCGGCCAGTGGGCGGGTGACCTTGGGCGTCCAGTGGTCGACGCGCGCCAGGGTGTGCAGCCCACGAGCGGCGAGCAGCATCAGCGCCAGCGCATGCTCGGCAACCTGACCCGCGTACGCCCCAGCCGCGCTGGTCCAGAGCCGGTCGTCGTCGATGATGCTGTTGCCGGTCCACCGCTCGACCCCGGCATGCGGCAGTTGCACCCACCGCACCTCTGGATGAAGCATCCCGACGATCTCGCCGGCCTCGTCGCTTCCGTAGTAGACGATGCCCTCCGCATCGGCTAGAGGCACGAGGTGGCCACCACCCTCCCGGACCGCCTGCTCCAGCACCGGCACGTGTTTCGGGCCCACGAAAATGGCCGGGCCCAACGAGGTCGTCATGCGTTCTCCTCCTCCATCAGCTCGTCGACCAGCCGGACCAAGTACTCGCGACCCAGCCGCTGCATCTCGACGGCGTCACCCCCGTAGTGCTCCACGACGAGTGGCCCCGCGAAGCCACCCGCCAGGACCTCGGACACCGCGAGCCGGTAGTCGATGCCACCCATGCCCACCGTGGTTGGGGCCACCGCGAAGGGTCCGCTCGGGCCCAGGCTGGATCGGGTGTAGTTCTTCACGTGCCAGAAGTCCATGTGGGGGATGGCCCCCCGGATCGTCTCGAGCCACGACTCCCGCTGTGGTGTCACCGAGCGGAAGGTGTTGCCGAGGTCGGGGTTGATCCCCAGGTTGGGCGCGCCGACGCTCGTGATGATCCGGTCCATATCGGCGGCAGTACAGACCAGGCTGTCCTCGTAGATTTCGATGCTGACCTGCACCTGTCGCTGCTCCGCGTACGAGCACAGCTCTCCCAGTCGCTCCGCAGCCAGAGCCCAGGTGGCGTCCGACCGGTCATCGGGTGGTACCTCCACCTCCCAGAACATCCGCGTGTGGCGTTGCTCGGGCACCAACCGAGGGTGAAATCCCACGCCGATCAACGGGATGCCCAGAGCCTCCGCCGCATCCACCGCCTGGATGGAGTACTCGAGGTGCTCAAGGCCGCGCATGGGGTCGACGAGGCTGTGGCGAGAGATGTTGAGTCCCAGAGGCTGCACGCCGACATCGGCGAGCACACCGCCCAGCGTCTCCAACTCCGTTCTGCTCATGGTCGGTACGGGTAGCCAGCCGTCGATGAGGTCGACGTGGGCGAAACCGGCGCGGGTGAGCCGCCTCAGCTGGCGGGTCCAGTGCGCGGGCCCCAGTGCGTAGTCGTCGGTGCGTCCCCCGGGGGTCTGCTGGCTCAGCGCCAGCACGCTGCCCCCCACGACGACGTGGCCAAAGCGTGTCGTCGTCGGCTCGCCGCTTGTGCCCATGCTGGTCGGTCCCCTCGTCGCGTCGTGGTCGGACTCACCCTAGGGAGCCCGTCCGCGTCTGCCCACGACGGCGGCCAGCCTGCTGAACCAGTGAGTGATTGCCGACTCAAGTCCAGCAGGCTGAATATCGTGCGGACCCGACCTGCTTCAAGGGCCTCACTGTTCAGCCGGTCGAACTTTCGACTTGTCCACTGCCGAGGTCGCGTGTTTCAGTTCCGCAGGCGATGAGGAGGTCGAATGAGCGAGGTCGGTCTCGAGGGACTGGTGGCTGCGGGCGCGCAGCCCCGCAAGGTCGCCGACGGATGCACGTGGTCCGAAGGCCCGGTGTGGGTACCGGAGATCGGCCGGCTGCGGTGGAGCGACATCCCCGGAAACCGCATCATGGCCTACGACCCCGTTACCAATGAGATGAGCGTGCACCGGGCCGGAGTCGAGTTCACCAACGGTCGGGCCCATTTCGGAGGCGGCCAGGTCGTGCAGTGCTCGCACGGGCGCCGGGCCGTCGAGGTCGAGGATACCGACGGCAGTACCCGCATCCTCATCGACCGCTATCAGGGCCACCGGCTGAACAGCCCGAACGACATCGTCGTCCGCTCTGACGGCACGGTCTGGTTCAGCGACCCGACCTACGGCATCACGGTGCCGGGTGAAGGCCATACGGGGGAGCCCGAGTACGGAGACCGCTTCGTTTTCTGTTTCGACCCCCGCAGCGACACGCTCCGGGCGGTCGTGAGCGACATCGAAGAACCCAATGGGCTGGCCTTCTCGCCCGACGAGACGCTCCTGTATGTCTCCGATACCTCCGCGGCTCGGCGCACCGACCGCACGGGCAACCACCACATCCGCGCTTACGACCTCGACCCCCAGCAGCGATGGGCGAGCGCCAAGAACGGGCGTGTGTTCGCCGTCGTCAGCCCCGGCCTGCCCGACGGCTTCAAGGTCGACGAACGCGGCAACATCTGGACCTCCAGCGCGATCGGGGTCCAGGTGTTCAGCCCGGCCGGGGAGCGGCTGGGCATCGTCGAAATCCCAGAGGTGGTCGGCAACCTCTGCTTCGGCGGACCCGACGGTCGTGACCTCTTCGTCGCCGCCAGCACGGGAATCTACCTGCTGCGCACCGAGGTTCGCGACGCCTCCCACGTGCTGGCGGACGCGGTATGACGGCCAACCCCCTCCCGCCCATCGTGCGTCCGAGCATGCTGGGTCGCCCGGTCAAGGTCGAGCCGACACCGGTGCAGTGGGGCGAGGAGCCCGAGGTCCCATCGCCCGCCGCCTACCGGGCCGGGCTCGTCCTGGCGCTGATGGGCCGCAGCCCTGGCGCCCTCACCATCACGGCGATCAGCGCCCGCCTCGGCCTGGCAAAGTCATCGGTCTCAAACCTGCTGGTCAGCCTCGAGGCAGCCAACATGGTGCGGCGCGGATCCCGGGGCTGGCACCTGGCGTACCGCGTGCTCGAGCTGAGCCACTCGATGCTCATCTCGGCCACCATGGTCACCGAGTTCCGCCGGACGGTCGCCGGCCTCCCCCTCCTGGCGGGGGAGACCACCCTGCTCGCGGTGCTCGATGGCATCGACGTGGTCTACGTCGCCCGCAACGACGGGATTCAGCCCGTCCGGTTCGTCAACGAGATCGGCTCGCGGACACCCGCGGTCGTGACCTCCCTTGGCAAGGCCATGTTGGCGGCTCTGAAGCCCGATGAGCTCGACCGGCGGCTGTCCATGGCCACCACGCTGCCGAGGCCCACGGCACGGTCGCACCGCACGATGGTTGCGCTCCGGGCAGACCTCGCTGCCATCCGCGAGCGTGGTTACTCGATCGACGACGAGCAGGGGGTTGCTGGGGTGCTCTGCCTCGGGGTGGCCGTGACCACCACCCCGACCCCCACCGCAGTCAGCGTCACGATGATCTCGCGCCGGGCCACCCCGGAGTACCGGCCCCGCCTGGTGACCGAGCTGCGGACACTGGCCGACAACCTGCTCCGGGCCGACCAGCTGTGAGCGGGCCGCTGCTGGTGGTCCGGGGGCTCGACAAGACTTTCTTCGCGACCCGCGCCGCGCAGGACGTCAGCTTCTCGGTGGAAGCCGGCGAGATCGTGTCCCTGCTCGGCGAGAACGGCGCTGGCAAGTCCACCGTCATCAAGATGCTCGCCGGCGTCTATAAGCCGGATGCGGGCACCATGGTGCTCAACGGCGCCGACCTCGACTCGCCCGGTGTGCGCGCGAAGGTCTCGTTCGTGCACCAGAACCTGGGCTTGATCGAGTGGATGACGGTTGCCGAGAACATCGCCCAAGTGCTGGGCTACCCGACGAAGCTCGGTCTCATTGACGCTCCCGCTCTCCAGGCCCAGGCCGAGCGGGTCCTCGACCAGGTCGGCGGCGGGATCGACCCGGACGCCCGCATCCTCGACCTGCCCCGCACCGAGCGCAGCCTGCTGGCCATCGCCCGCGGCCTGGTCTCCGACCCAGCCCTGCTCGTGCTCGACGAGCCCACCGCCTCCCTGCCGGCCACCGACGTCGACCGGCTGTTCGGGGTGCTGCGCCGTCTCAGGGACAGCGGGGTGGGGATGATCTACGTCTCGCATCGCCTCGACGAGATCTACGAGATCTCCTCCCGCACCGTGATCATGCGCGACGGGCGGGTGGTCGCCGACCGACCCGTGGCCGGCCTCGGACACACTCAGCTGGTCGAGCTCATCGTGGGCCGGGCGACCAGCAACCCGTCGTTCGACCCGCCCGGCGCGCAGGTCCGCGTGGCGCTCGACAGTCTGGTCGTGGGCGGCGCCGGCCCGGTGAGCCTCACCGTGGCGCGCGGCGAGGTCGTGGCGCTCTGCGGCCTGCGGGCGGCCGGTCAGGAGGCCATCGGCCGGGCCATCGCCGGCGCCCTGCCGGTGGAGTCCGGGGGCATGGCGATCGACGGCCGGACGCGCCGCTTCCGTTCGCCGCGGGACGCCGTCGACGCCGGTGTCGGGTTCGCCACGTCGAACCGTGAGACCGAGTCCGTCGCACCCGGCATGAGCGTGCGGGAGAACCTCTTCCTCAACCCGTCGGTATGGGGACGGCGACTGTTCGAGTGGTTCGACCGCCGGGGCGAAGCGCGGGACGCCTACCAGCAGATCCGGGCCTTCGGCGTGCGACCCGATGACCCCGAGATGGCACTGGACACCTTCTCCGGGGGAAACCAGCAGAAGGTCGTGCTCGCGCGCTGGTTGAGTGTCGGACGCGGGGTGATGGTGCTGGAGGAGCCCACGATGGGCGTCGACGTCGGCGCCAAGTCCGAGATCTACGCCCTCTTGCGGGACGCGGCGCGGGCCGGCACCGCCACCGTCGTGGTCTCCACCGACATGGAGGAGGTCACCAAGATCGCGCACCGGGCCCTCGTCATGGAGCGGGGCACGGTGGTGGCGGAGTTCGCCGGGGCTGAGCTGACGATCGGCAACCTGGTGGCGGCGGCCTCCGGGCTCAAGCGCACCCGGAGCACCGGGGCGGAAGGGGACTGGACGGACCCCCCACCCGGGGACGCGAGCCCGGCCGACCCTCGGCTATCACCTCAGGAGACCCCATGAGCATGAGCACCTCGGTCAAGTCGACCGCCCTCGAGCCACCCCGGGGAGCTCCCTGGTACCGCAAGCTCACCACCGTCTACGGGCTCGTGGTCCTCACCGCGGTGCTGTTCGTGATCTTCGCGGTCGCCCTGCCGGACACGTTCGCCACCGTTCTCAACTTCCGCCTCCTGGCCTCTTCCAAGTCGGTGCTGCTGATCTTGGCGCTGGCGGTGACCATCCCCATGGTCGCGGGAAAGATCGACCTTTCGATCGGCTACGGGGTCGGCCTCTGGCAGGTGATGGCGCTGTCGTTCCAGCTCATGGGCCTGGACTACCGGCTGGCCATCCTGCTCTGCATTCTCGGCGGGGCCGTGATCGGCCTCGTCAACGCCCTGCTCGTGGAGCTGGCCCAGGTGGACGCGTTCATCGCCACGCTGGCTACGGGCCAAGTGATCTACGCGGTGACCTTCTGGCATACGGGTGGCCGTCAGATCACCGACTCCACCGGCATGCGGGCGGCGGCGTTCGACGGCCTGTCGCGGTGGTCGCTCGGGCCGGTGCCCGGACCCTTCATCCTCGCCGTCTTCCTAGGCGTCGTCCTCTGGGTCGTCCTCGACCACCTGCCGATCGGGCGCTACCTGTACGCCGTGGGGGCCAACCCGCGCGCTGCCGAGCTGACCGGCATCCCGCGCCGGCGCTACGTCGTGGGGGCGATGGTGGCCTCCGGTGTGCTCGTAGCCGTGGCCGGCGTGCTCATCTCGTCGAGGGCCTCCGGGGTCGCCGAGTCGAGCATCGGCCCGGAGTACCTCCTGCCCGCGCTCACTGCGGCCTTCCTGGGTTCAACCACGATCAGACCCGGGCGCACCAACGCGATCGGCACGGTCGTGGGGGTGGCTATCGCCACCATCGGCATCTCCGGGCTGCAGCAGCTCCTGCCCGGACGCTTCTACCTCGAGCCGCTGTTCAACGGGCTCACCCTCGTGGCCGCGATCACCATCGCCTCCCTCACGAGCCGCCGACGGGTCGCCCAGGCCAAGGCCGCACCGGTGACCCCGGTCGACACCGCCGCCGACACCCGGGCCGCCGACGCCGACCACGCGCCCACCGAGAGTGACCCGCCCGCCCATGCCGCCCCGACCGACCAGCCGACCGATCAGCCGACCGACCGCTTACCTACTGGAGGAAAACCATGACCACTGCCCTGCGTCCCCGTCTGCGGCCCGCCGCCGCGCTTCTTGGGGTGACCCTGTCCTTCGCGCTGGTCGGCTGTTCCAGCCAGAGCGTCGGGACCGGGTCCGCTGCGGCGGGCCCGAGTGCCGGCGCCTCGGCGGGCAGCGCGTCGACGTCGGCGTCCGCCGACGCAGGCAAGTTCGCCTCCATCATCCCCAGCGGCGACATCGTCGCGGCGTCGAAGGACCTGGTGGCCAAGAGCCTGGCGGGTTCCGAGGGGTTCACTCCACCCAGCACCGGCCCCAAGGCTCAGAGACCCGGCGCCAAGATCGCTTTTGTTGCGGGTGACCTCGCCAACGGTGGCCACAACGCCACCGCCAAGGCGGTGAGCGAGGCCGCCGGGGTGATGGGGTGGACGGTCTCGGTCTACGACGGCAAAGGCAGCGCCCAAGGCAACGCCGACGCCATGAACCAGGCGATCACCGCCAAGCCGGCAGCCATCATCCTCGGGGGGCTGGACCCCACAGAGCAGGCGCCGGCCATCAAGCAGGCCACGGAGGGCGGTATCCCCGTCGTGGGGTGGCACGCCGGCGTCCTCACCGGCCCCGGCAACGGCATGGTCACCAACGTCTCCACCGACCCGCTCAAGGTCGCGCAGCGGGCGGCTGCCTACGTCGTCGCCGACTCCGACGGGAAGGCCGGGGTGGCCATCTTCACCGACGGCCAGTACGAGCTTGCCGTCACGAAGGCGCGGGCCATGGAGGCATACATCAAGGCCTGCACCACGTGCTCCGTGCTGAGCTTCGAGGACTCGCCGATCGCCACCGCCGACCAGCGCATGCCGGGTCTGGTCTCCAACCTCCTGCAGCAGAACGGCGCTAAGCTCACCTACCTCATGGCCATCAACGGAAACTACTTCGGTGGCGCCGCCCGGGCGTTGGAGGACGCCGGCAAGCCCAAGGACGGCCCGCCCAAGTCGGTGGCCGCCGGTGACGGCGACGCGGCCGAGATGCAGCGCATCCGCACCAGCAACCACCAGGCGGCCACCGTGGCGGAGCCCATCACCCTGCAGGGGTGGCAGCTCGTTGACGAGGTGAACCGAGCCCTCGCGGGGGAGAAGCCCTCGGGCTTCGTCGCGGCGCCCGGTCTGATCACCAAGGCCAACGTGCCCAGTGGTGACGTGTTCGACCCGCCGAGCGGCTTCCGCGACATCTACAAGAAGGTGTGGGGTAAGTAGGCGAAATAGTCAACCCGAGGGGCCTGGTCCAGACGGACCGGGCCCCTCGTGTAGTCACCGCAGACAGTCGGGTCGTGGACATCGCCGGGCTGGTCTGGTCGTACGCGCGGGTGGCCGCGGCGCTCGACGCCCCGACCCGTTAGAGCAACAGCGCGAGACGGCCACCGCCATCAGAGCCGGTGCAGCTTTGGCTGCCGGTCCCGTCATCGAAGCGCGGTGCCGGCCGTCGAAGCCGCCACCAGCGGCGAAGTGCCCGGTCAAGTTCGATGAGGCGCCGTGAGCCTGGGCCCCCTTCTGAGTCTGGTGTTGCCGCTGAGGACCGTGCGACTCGCCGGTCAGACCTCGGCGTCGCGTCCGGTCGTGTCGGGCGACAGCACGGTGACCACGCTCGAGTCGTCGTTGGCGCCGAGTCCGGCGGCCTCGGCGATGAGGAAGAGCTGCTGCGCCGCAGCGGCCAGCGGGAGCGGCACATGCGACGTGCGGCCAACGCCCGTGACGATCCCCATGTCCTTGACGAAGATGTCGACTCTCGACTTCACCTCCGCGCCACCGGTGTATGCCTGCAGCATCCGGGGGCCGCGGTCGGCGAACATGAACGAGCCGGCGGCGCCCTGCGACAGCGCGTCGATCACCAGAGCCGGGTCGAGGCCGAGTCCACGGGCCAGCGCGATCGCCTCCGCCGCAGCCGCGATGTGGACGCCGGCGAGAAGCTGGTTGATGGTCTTGAGCGACTGACCGTCTCCCGGGCGGGGCCCGACGACTGTCAGCGTGGACGCCAGGTGGTCCAGGACCGGTCGCACGGTCTCCAAGACCGCGTCCTCGGCTCCGACCACGATAAGCAGGTCTCCCTTGCCGGCTCGGGCGGGGCCCCCGCTGATCGGCGCATCCACGAGCGGGTAGCCCGCGCCCACAAGCCGATCCGCGAGATCTCGAGCGGCGTCCGGGCCGACGGTACTGGTCAGGATCACCGGAGACCCCTCCGCGAGGGTCGCGGCTATCCCATCCGCACCGAAGATCGCGGTCTCCGCCTGCGCCTGGTCACGGACGGCGAGCAGCGCGATGTCGGCCTCCGCACACGCCGCGGCCGGGGTCCGTGCCGTTGTCATGCCAGCGGCCTCCGCTTCGGCGCGGCGAGGCGCATACGGCTCGAAGCCGGTGACGGTGAACCTCGTCGCGAGATGGGTGGCCATGGGCAGGCCCATGGCCCCCAGGCCGATCACGGCGATGCGCGGGCTGTCGGTGTTCGTCAAGGTTCTCGTGCTGCCTTTCGTTGGGGTTGACTGATCTCGCGCTCGCCGGTCTCCCACGCCTCCGGGTGGGAGGTCCGTCACATGCTGCGGAGTGTGTCAACGACCGCGGAGAGAGCGCGGTCGTCACCGACGTTGCCGGCAAAGACGATGTAGGGGATGCCCTGGGCAGGGCCGGTGACGGGCTCCCACAACGACACGATGCCCGGCAGCATGGTGCCGCGAGACCACGCCCGCCGGATCGCCAGACCGTCGGTGGCGGTGTCTGACGACGTGATCCCTCCCTTGGCGAGGACGAACGACGGCTTGACCAACGCGACGATCTCGCGCACCGTGCCGACCAACGCTGCGCTCACCGTCCGGGCGATGACCAGGCTGTCGCTCGCATCGGCGCCCGTGACGAGGGTGCGGCTGGTCCGGATCACGACGTCGCCGTCGGAACCATTGTCCTGCAACAGGTTTGCCGCCTCGACGGCGACCTGGCTGACATGGCGGTCTCGGGTGCTGGGTTCGAGGAGGGTGGGGACGTCCAGCTCCAGCTCACGAATGCGACCCGTGGACCGCAGATCGTCGAGCTGGCGGGTGGTCAGGCTGACGTGCGAGCCGACGGCGATAAGGCCGTGCCGCACGTGAGGCCGGTCGTCGTCCGCGAGGTCGGAGGTGGAGTCGGCGAGGATCGCCGCGAGCCGGTCGGCGTCGACCGCCGGCGTCGGCTGCTGGCCGCTGCGCGCGCGGACGAAGGACGGCCCGACGCGGTAGACGAAGCACTTCCCGGCCGCCTCGGCGCGCACAAGTGCGACCGCCACGACCTGGAGGTCGGCGTCCTCCGCCGCATCCACGACGACCGGCTGGCCGCCGTTGAGCCCGGAGAGGATGTCCTGGACCCGCTCCGGTCCGCCCAGCCGGATGTCCGACAGGGTGATCGTGGCCACCGTCTCGCGCGGGATCCGACCCTCGGTCTTCTCCTCAACCCAGTCCCGCAGATCCGAGTTGCGGTAGCCGAAGCTCGCATCCTTGGCGAACTCGCTGTGGGCCACGGGGATCATGCCTTCGTCGGTTCGCATCCAGTGCACCGAGTCGACGGTGAGCCGGCCGGGCTCGATGTATGCCGGGCAGAGGACCACGCCGTCGACGGGGCTGCCGAGTCGCTCGAGCTCGGCGGCCAGAACATCGGTCTCGAGGGGGAAGTACCCGCGCAGCGTCGAGTCGCTCCGGCTCGAGATCACGTACGGCACGTCGCCTTCTAGCCGGGAGGCCTCGGCGACCGCGCGCACTACCTCCCGGTTGCGCTGCGCGGCATCGTCCGCTGAGAGGCTGCGAGTGTTGGTGAGCACGAAGAATGCGGTCGTGGGCTGCTGCAAGGCCCAGCGCACGTCATCGACCGACCAGCTGGTGAGCACCGGGAGGTCGCAGATGCTTTGGGTGCCAGTGGGGTCGTCGTCGAGCACCACCAGGCGACGGCCGGCCCTGATCTCGGCGAGACCGGTGCCGACCTGGCGTACCGCAGGCTGGTCGGCCAGCAGCTCGTCGACGGCCACCGGGCCGGCGAAAGGCGGCTGGGGGATGCTGAACCTCTGCTCGGACAAGGGTGGAGCCTTTCGTGGGCCGGCTAGCGGTGACGATGTGGGGCCGGAACGCCGCGGGCACGCCGCGGCTGCTTCCCGATTCTGCTTCGTGCAGGCTATAGGATCGGTGTATGACGATAGCCCCTGTGGGTGCCCTTCGCGGCGGCGTCGTCCAGCGTCGCGTTCTGCGAGACGGCGTCTACGACGAGATCCTGGAGATGCTGCTCGCCGGGCGGGTGGCCTCGGGCGAGTCGCTTTCCATTGACGGCCTGGCCCGGCAGCTCGGCGTGTCCCCGACCCCGGTGCGGGAGGCGCTCGGCCAGCTCGAGCACACCGGCCTGGTCACCCGTGCGGCGCTGAAGGGGTATCGCGTCTCGCCGCCGCTCACGCCATCTCGGATGGCGGAGCTGATGGATGCCCGGGCGGTCGTCGAGGTCGCCGCCGTCCGGCGGGCGGTGCCCCTCTCGGCGGCGGTGATCACGGA
Source organism: Lapillicoccus sp. (assembly GCF_039935575.1). Lineage (GTDB taxonomy): Bacteria > Actinomycetota > Actinomycetes > Actinomycetales > Dermatophilaceae > Lapillicoccus. Next base: position 10,807 of record NZ_JBDTKA010000150.1, on the reverse strand, counting down.
GCTGGAGACCGTGAGCACCCAGCATCGTCGAGCGGCCCAGCGGGTGCTCAAGATGATGACGCGACACCCGAGCCGCCTCGAGTGGGAGACGTTGCGTGCGTACTACACGGTCGACTGGGAGTTCCACCTCGTCCTGTTGCGGCACAGTCACAACCCCTACCTGCTTCACATGGCCCAGACGCTCGCCCCGCACGTGCACCGCCTTCGCCAGCTGATGAACCGCGGCGCGATCGACGTCGAGCTCGCGGTCGTCGAGCACGCCGCCATCCTCGATGCGGTCCGCAGCGGCGATCCGGCGGCCGCGGCGGCGTCGATGGAGACTCACCTCGTCGCCGTCCGCTCGCGAGCATTGACCGACGGGTAACGGCCTGCGAGGGCCGCGCCTACCTCTTGATCCTCTTGCATCGATCCTATAGCGTTCGATGATCACCCTAGAAGAGTGATGTGCCGACAGCGGCCCGTTCTCGAGGACAAACCCCGGTTCGCACCACAGTCTCGCCCCGCCAGGAGGGTCGTCCAGCGTGACCGAGCAGAGCGAGCGGACCCGCCAGATCGAGCGGGTCGCCGTCATCGGCGCCGGCTACATGGGCGGCGGCATCGCCCAGGTCCTCGCCTTGGCCGGCCTGCACGTGACGATCGCCGACGCCGAGCCGTCGCTCACCCAGAGGCACCTCGACCGGCTGTGCCGAGAGGCCGAGGACTTCGAGGCCCGGGGGCTCTTTGACCCGGGATCGGCCGAACGGGTGCGGGCCAACCTGCATCCCGCCGACAGCCTGTCGCAGGCTGTCGCCGAAGCCGACCTCGTCGAGGAAGCGGTGCTGGAGCAACCCGAGGTCAAAGGCCCGGTTCTGGCGAGCATCGAAGCCGCCGCCCGCCCGGACGCGATCATCGGCAGCAACACCTCCACGATCCCCATCGGCGACCTCAGCACCAACCTGACCCGCCCCGCGCGGTTCCTTGGCGTGCATTTCTCAAACCCGGCTCCGTTCATCCCCGGCGTCGAGCTCATCGCGCACGCCGGTACCGACGAAAGCGTCGTGGCCTCGGTCGAGGCCCTCGTCGCGAGGACTGGCAAGCTCGCCGCCCGGGTCAACGACAAAGCAGGGTTCGTCCTCAACCGGCTGCAGTACGTCCTGCTCAAGGAGGCGATGAACCTCGTCGAGGAGGGGGTCGCCACGGCCGAGGACGTCGACACCGTCGTGCGCACGACGTTCGGCTACCGGCTGCCGTTCTTCGGCCCATTCGCCATCGCCGACATGGCCGGCCTCGACGTCTACCAGGCCGGTTTTCGCACCCTCGAGGAGCACTACGGCGAGCGTCTGGCCGCACCGGCCGTCCTCACCGAGCTCGTCGAGGGTGGCCAGTACGGCGTGAAGCAGGGCGGGGGGTTCGTCATCCCCGCCGGCGACCAGGCCGCCCTCATCGGCTACCGCGACACGGCATACGCCCGGCTCGGTCAGCTCCTGCGGGAGCTCGGGCCGGCACCGCTGGGCGCCCTGTCCGTCGACCCGCGTCCCGTCCCATCCACGCACGTCGCGACCGAGAGGGATACCCCGTGAACACCGCTGCCTACACCGCCGAGACGTGGCCGATCGCTGCCGCCATGCTGCCGTTCGGCAGCCTCGACTCCAAGGGCGGACCCATCCACGACGCCGAACCCGAGGAGTGGGCAACGCATCTCCGCAGTGTCCACCAGATGGGTTTCACCGAGGTCGACCCCACTGACACCTGGGTCCGCGTCGGTGACCTCACCCCAGAGCGGCTGTCCGACTTCAAGGGCGTCCTCGCGGACACCGGGCTCACCATCCCCGCGATCTCGACATCGCGCCGCAGCGTCATGGACCCGGAACGCGGCGAGGAGTACATCGCCTACAGCCACCGGCTGCTGGACAAGGCCGCCGAGCTCGGCATACCCCTGGTCAGCTTCGGCTTCTTCCAGGCTTTCACACCAGCGCAGGAGAAAGCGCTGTGGTTCTGGCTTGAAGACGGCTGGCACGACGATGAATCGCCCGAGGCCCGCGCCCGCGCCGCGTCGCTGATTCGCGAGCTGGCCGAGCACGCGCAGAACAACGGCCAGCAGATCACCCTGGAGATGTACGAGGACACCTACGTCGGCACCGCCGACGGCGCCGTCGCCTTCCTCGAGGAGGTGGACCACCCGGCCTGCGGCCTCAACCCCGACATCGGCAACTTCGTCCGCCTGCACCGGCCCCTCGAGCCGGTCCAGAACATGTTCGACAAGTTGCTTCCGCACACCAACTACTGGCACGTGAAAAACTACCTGCGGGACGAGGACCCGCAGACCGGCCAGGTGATGACCTTCCCGGTGCCGATGGACTTCGGTCTCATCAACTACCGGGCGGCCATCACGCAGGCCATCGGTCTCGGCTTCAAGGGTGCCTTCCTCTGCGAGCACTATGGCAGCGATGCCATCACCGTGATCGGGAAGAACCGCGCCTACATCCGAGACATCCTCGCCACCATCATCGACTGAGCGCACGTCGTCGACCGACCGCACGTCACCGAAGGAGCAGCGCATGACCACCCCCGCACCAGCCACGACCGCCTCGGGAGCCCTGCCTGACCAGCGCACCGCCGTCGTCACGGGAGCCGGCGGCCCCGCCGGGATCGGACGGGTCACGGCGCGGCTGCTGGCCGAGAGCGGCTGGCACGTCGCCCTCGTCGACGTCAACGCCGAGGGGCTCGCGGAGGTCGAGGCGGAGCTGCGCGACGCGGGCCACGACGGTGTCCTCGCGGTGCCTACCGACATCGCCTCGGAGGCGTCCGTGAAGGAGCTGTTCGAGCGGCTCGACGCCGAGCTGCCGCCGGTCGTGGCGTTGGTCAACCTGGCCGGCATCGCCTGCACCGCCACGCTGCACGAGTGTGAGCTCGCCGAGTTCGAACGGGTCATGGCGGTAAACGTCACCGGTTCCTACCTGATGCTCAAGGCGGCGGCCGCCCGGATGATCCCGCAGGGCGTGGGGCGGATCGTCAACACCTCGTCCATCACCGCCTTCGACGGCGGCGGCACGTTCTCCAAGGGCGTCTACGCCACCGCCAAGGCGGCCGTGGTGGGGATGGCGCACGGCGGGGCGCGCGAGCTGGGGCAGTACGGCATCACGGTGAACGTGCTGGCGCCCGGCCCGATCGACACCGAGATCATGGGCGGCCGGCTGACCGACGAGCGCAAGACGTCGATGTCCGCCGGCATCCCGCTGGGTCGGGTCGGCCGACCCGACGAGATCGCGGCCACCGTGGTCTTCCTGCTGTCCGACGGCGGCGGCTACATCAACGGCGCAACCATCCAGGTCGACGGCGGCAAGTACATGCACTGACATGCACTGATATGCACTGACATGCATTGACATGCACTGACATGCACTGACATGCCCGATAAGCACTGACCGGGGTGGTTCCACCGCCCCGCCGAGGGCAGACCCCGTTCCTCGACCGCACCTGCCCACCCACCAAGGAGACATCGATGACGGACACGGCCACGACGGACGCCCGGCGGCGTTTCGACCTGAGCGAGCTGGCGACCAAGAAGGTCTTCCGGCGCCTCATTCCGTTCCTTCTGCTGATGTACGTGATCGCGTTCCTGGACCGCAGCAACGTCTCGTTCGCCCAGCAGGAGTTCCAGGCCGACTTCGGAATCAGCGCCGCCTCATACGCCTTCGGCGCGGGCCTGTTCTTCGTCGGCTACGCCATCTTCGAGGTGCCGAGCAACATCCTGCTGCACAAGGTCGGCGCCAAGTGGTGGCTCGCCAGGATCATGGTCACCTGGGGCATCGTGGCGGTGGCGTTCATGTTCGTGACGGGAACGACGAGCTTCTACATCCTGCGGTTCCTCCTCGGGGTGTGCGAGGCCGGCTTCTTCCCCGGTGTCATCCTTTTCCTGACCTACTGGGTCCCGGCCCGCCACCTCAGCCGGGCACGTGGCTACTTCTACATGGGCATCGCGCTTGCCGGCATCCTCGGCAACCCGCTGTCCGGTGGGCTCCTCGAGCTCGACGGCGCCTTCAGCCTGCGGGGCATCCAGTGGATGTTCCTCGTCGAAGGTCTGCTGGCCATCGCCGTGGGCGTCTGGTCCTACTTCTACCTGACCAACAAGCCCCAGGACGCCGCCTGGCTGCCCGAGGACGAGCGACAGGCCCTCGTCGAGACCGTTGCCGCCGAGGACACTGCGAAGGCCTCCGGCCACGGGCCGCAGAAGGTGTGGGCGGCGCTGGGGAACTGGCGGGTCTGGTACTTCTCGCTGATCTACTTCTGCATCCAGATCGCCGTCTACGGTGTGACCTTCTTCCTGCCCACCCAGGTGACGGCCATCACCGGTCAGAAACTGGGGTTCCAGGTGGCGCTGGTGACCGCGATCCCCTGGGTGTTCGGGCTGGCCTCGGTGGCCTTCTTCCCAGGGCTGGCGGACCGCACCCGCAAGCACCGGCTGATCGGGACCACGCTGCTGCTCGTCACCGCGTTCGGCATCGTCATCTCCGGCGCCCTGAGCGGCACTCCCGTCCTCGCCATCGCCGGGCTGTCCCTGGCGGCCATCGGTTTCGTTGCGATGCAGCCGATCTTCTGGACGCTGCCGACCGAGTACATGACGGGGTACGCCGCTGCCGCGGGCATCGGGCTGATCAACTCGCTGGGCAACCTTGGTGGCTTCCTCGCTCCGAACATGCGTGACTTCTTCAAGGAGAACGTCGGCGGCAACGCGGGCCTGTATGCGTTGGCGGTCGGGGCCGTCGTTGGTGCGGTCCTGTTCGCCTTCACGGGTCTCTTCAAACGGGCCAACGAGGTCGAGGCCGGTAGGTTAGACGAGGTGGACGCGGCCTCGGCCCCGTCGCGCTGAGCCGTCCCCGGGCACGGCGTCCACCAGGCTGATCTCGAAGGAGTAACCGTGACCTTGGTCCTGAATGCCCGCGAGGACTTCGCGGCACAGAGTCTGGCGGGTCTCGTCAGCGCCAACCCCGGCCGGGTCCGGGCCGCCCCCGGCGGGGTGGTCCGGGCCACCCGGCGGGCGCCCGGCAAGGTCGCTGTGGTCGTGGGCGGCGGGTCGGGCCACTATCCGGCGTTCGCGGGAGTCGTCGGCACCGGCCTGGCCGACGGGGCGGTCTGCGGTGACGTGTTCGCCTCGCCGTCTACCCGGCAGGTCATGGACATCTGCGCAGCCGTCGACCAGGGCGCCGGCGTGTGGCTCGGGTTCGGCAACTACGCCGGCGACGTGCTGAACTTCTCCGGCGCTGCGGCCCGGCTACGGGCGCAGGGCATTGCCGTGGAGCTGCTACCGATAACCGACGACGTGGCCAGCGCTCCCGCCGGCGAGGAGCATCGACGACGCGGGGTCGCGGGCTTCCTCGTGGTCTTCAAGACCGCCGGCGCGGCCGCCGAGGAGGGCTACGACCTGGCCGGTGTAGCGGCGGTTGCCGCCCGAGCCAACGCCCGGACGCGGTCCTTCGGGGTCGCGTTCGAGGGCTGCACCCTCCCCGGGGCCGACGAACCACTCTTCACGGTGCCGCACCAGAGCGTCGCCTGGGGCCTCGGCATCCACGGTGAGCCGGGCATCAGCGAAGGCCCGCGGCCCACCGCCGACGAGCTGGCCGCCCAGCTCGTCGAGAAGATCCTCGCTGACACCCCGTCCGACGTGGGATCGCGGGTCACGGTGCTCGTGAACGGCCTGGGCGCCGTCAAGTACGAGGAGCTGTTCCTGCTCTGGAACGCCGTCCGTCACCTGCTCGAGCAAGCCGGCCTGGAGATTGTCGCCCCGGAGGTCGGTGAGCTGGTCACCAGCCTGGACATGGCCGGCTGCTCGCTCACCGTCACCTGGCTGGACGACGAGCTGGAACGTCTCTGGTTGGCTCCCGCGGACAGCGTGGCCTTCCGGCGGACCACGCCGGAGCCGCTCGACCCGACGCCCGTACCGGAGAGCGCCCATACCGGTGCGGTCGCTCCGGCCGCCACTGAGGCTGGCCGACAGGCGGGGTCGTGCGTGCTGACCGCGCTGACCGCCCTCGACGGCCTGCTGACCCGGATGGAGGATGAGCTCGGCCGCCTCGACGCCGTTGCGGGGGACGGTGACCATGGTCGGGGGATGGCCCGCGGCGCCGCCGCGTGTCTGGCCGCGGCGCAAGCGGCGACCGACGCGGGTGCCGATGCCCCCACCGTGTTGCGGCAAGGCGCGGAGGCGTGGGCGGACCGGGGCGGTGGTACGTCTGGCGCCCTGTGGGGTGCGGGTCTGCTCGCCGTCGCCGACCGGCTGCCCGCTGACGCTGTCGTCACCGGCGCCGACATCGTCGCCGGCGTCGTCCACGCCCGCGATGAGGTCATGACCATCGGCGCAGCACAGGTCGGCGACAAGACGCTGGTCGACGCCCTGGAGCCGTTCGCGACGACGCTCCAGTCCCGGTTCGAGGCCGACGCCGATCTGGTGTCCGCCTGGACCGCCGCGGTCGACGCCGCCGAGCAGGCCGCCGCGGCGACCGCCGACATCGCCGCCCGGATGGGCCGCTCTCGGGTGCTGGCCGAGAAGAGCCTGGGGACGCCCGACCCCGGGGCGGTCTCCTTGGCCGCCTGTATGCGCACCCTCCTGCCGGTGCTGTCGCCGGCCCACGCCTGACCTCACCGAAAGAACCTCCATGCCCCAGGACCTGAGACTCCTCGTCGGCAGCGACGCGGCCGGCTTCGAGCTGAAGGAGGCAATTCTCGCCGACCTTAGACAAGACCCCCATGTCGCCAGCGTCGAGGACCTCGGTGTCCCAGCCGGCGACCTCAAGGCCGGCACCTATCCCAGCGTCGCCATCGCGGCAGCCACCAAGGTCGCCGCCGGTGAGGCGGACCGGGCAATCCTCTTCTGCGGGACGGGTATCGGCGTGGCCATCTCCGCGAACAAGGTGCCCGGGATCCGCGCCACCGTGGCCCACGACTCGTTCAGCGTCGAACGATCCGTCCTGTCCAACGACTGCCAGATCCTCACTATGGGCCAGCGGGTCATCGGTCTGGAGCTGGCCCGCCGCCTGGTCCGGGAGTGGCTGACCTACGAGTTCGACCCCACCTCGCACTCGCGGGCGAACGTCGCCGAGCTGGAGGCATACGAGAGCCGTCCATGAGCACGCCGGCACGGACGACGGTGGCGATCAGCCTGAAGATGTACTTCAGCCACGCCCGCACCGTCGACTACTGCCGCGCGTTGGCCGCCCTGGCCGCCGCGGACCAGGGCGTCCAGACGGGCACCACCGACCTGGTCGTCCTCCCCACCTTCGTCGCCGTCCCCGCTGTGCTCGCGGCGGCCAACGGCACCCGCATGCGGGTCGGCGCGCAAGATCTCGCGACCGAGGACAGCGGTCCCTACACCGGTGAGGTCTCCGGAGCCGAGCTGGCCGAGATCGGCTGTACCCACGTCGTGGTCGGGCACGCCGAACGCCGCACCCAGTTCGGCGAGACCGAGGCCGTCGTCGCCGCGAAGACCCGCGCCGCGTTCCGCAACGGCCTCGTCCCGATCCTCTGCGTCGGCGAACCCGAACGCGCTGACCCCGCAGCGGCCGCCGACGTCTGCGTGCGTCAGGTGCGCTCGGCTGTCCCCGAAACGGGCGCGGCTGCGCCGGTCCCGCGGATGATCGTCGCCTACGAGCCGTACTGGGCGATCGGTGCTGCTCAGCCGGCGCCCACCGCATACGTCGGCGAGGTGTGCCAACGGCTGCGCACCACGCTGCGCGACCACCTCGACGACGCCGCGATCATCTACGGCGGCAGTGCGGGCCCCGGACTGCTGCCCGATCTGGGTGGCACCGTCGACGGGCTGTTCCTCGGACGTTTCGCCCACGACCTCCGGGCCGTGGCCGGCGTCCTGACGGAGGCGGCCTCCGAACCCACCCGGGGCCTGTCCTAGGTGATAAATGTGAAGCGTCCGCAGTGCGTCGATGACGGGGGGTGGCGAGACGCATAGTGGACCCATGACCTCGCAGGACGCGCGACTCGCGGGACAGCCCGACGGACGGCTCGACGGGCAGGTGGCGTTGGTAACGGGCGGCAGTCGCGGTATCGGGCTGGCCGCGGCCCGCGGGCTCGGCGCGCGCGGCGCAACCGTGGTCCTGGTCGGCCGCGGCGAAGACTCTGCCGGGGCGGCCGCCGCGACGCTGGTGGCGGACGGGATCGACGCGGTCGGGGTGGGCTGCGACGTCGGTAGCGCCGAGGAAGTGGCCGCCCTGCCCGAGCGGCTGGGCCCGCTGGCCGCCGTCGACGTACTGATCTGCGCGGCCGGGGTGATGAGCGCGCGCAGCGCAAAGACGCTGCGCACCAGCGAAAGCGAGTGGCGCCGGGTGATGGCGGTCGACCTCGACGGGGTCTGGCGGACGATGGCGGCGTTCGTCCCGGGCATGGTCGAGCGGCGCCATGGCCGGGTGGTTGCAGTGAGCGCCTGCCTCGGTCGGATGAGCGGCCCGGGCAACGCCGGTGGGCTGGCTCCTTACCGGGTGGCTAAGGCCGGCGTCAACGCGCTGGTACGCAACCTCGCCCACGAGCAGGGCATGGGTATGCGAGGTGTTCTCGTGGACGCCACCTGCCCTGGCCATTGCCGCACCGACTTGGGCGGGGCGAGCGCGCCCCGCTCTGCCGAACAGGGAGCCGAGACCGCCCTGTGGTTGGCCGGCCGGTCCGCCGACGGCGCCCAGACCGGAGTGCTGTGGGAGGACCGTCAGGTCGTCCCCTGGTAGGCGATGCCGAAAGAACGCTCGCCCCCGAGTCATCGGGCGGAGTTCACGCACCGTCGGCCTCGGAATAGAACACCACGACGAGCACGACTTCCCTGCCACTCGCGGTGGTAGGACGCACCACCCTCGCGAGCGAGCGGTCCGCGGGATGTGACTGTGTTTCGGGGACGCCCGCCGGTCCCGAGTGACGGCGTCTGGGTCCGGCAGTCCCGGCCTCGACGGTCCGATCTAAACCGGTTCGCCGATGACGTGGGCCGGCCCGGCCTCCCAGTGGTCGCGGGGTTCTGCACCCATCCCCTCGCCGTGCCTACTTCGACGCGCTGCGGCGAGAAGAGGAACGGTCGACTCGCGTCTGGGTCAAGAAAGGCTCTCCTGCCCCCACCAGTCGAACCCGGAGCAGGCCCGACACTCTTCCGGATGAACTTCGGCGGCCACGCGTCTGGGAGACGCGTGCCTGAGATGGTTCGGAACGGCAAAGCAGGGTGCTGGAGGGGGCCTCGGGTGGACCGGTGGCAGGCCCCGCCCCACCTGTGGGAACCGCTAGCAACGGGACACCCGGTCTGCGGTGGTGGAGAGCGACGATCAACAGTACCGTCGGGGGGCCTCCCGCCGTGTGGTGTGGGAGTACTCGGATCCACGTCCCGGCAGGGAAGTACAGGATCTTCGTCCTAGGTGTGATGGATCCACGAAGGAGAGCGGATGTCGCCTCAGGCTGAGCTGCGTCGAATCACGACCGACATCCCAGCGCGGATGGACCGGCTGCCGTGGGTTCGCTGGCACTGGCTGATCGTCGTCGGCCTGGGCACGGTCTGGATTCTCGACGGTCTCGAGGTCACGATCGTCGGGTCGCTGTCGGACGTGTTGAAGGACGCCAAGACCGGACTCGGCCTCACCAGTTCTCAGATCGGTCTGGCGGGTGCCATCTACGTGGCCGGCTCGTGTCTGGGTGCTCTGGTTTTCGGTCAGCTCACGGACCGGTTCGGTCGCAAGAAGCTGTTCATGATCACCCTCGGCATCTACCTGGTGGGCACGGTCTTGACGGCCTTCTCGATGAACCCTGTCTGGTACTTCGCTTGCCGGTTCATCACCGGCGCGGGCATCGGTGGCGAGTATGCCGCGATCAACTCTGCCATTGACGAGCTGATCCCAGCGAAGTACCGCGGCCGGGTCGACATCGCGATCAACGGGTCGTTCTGGGTCGGCGCGGCTGCGGGCGCCATGATCACCGTCCCTCTCACGAACGGCACCGTCAACCCTGCTTACGGGTGGCGTGGCGCCTTCGCGTTGGGCGCCGTTCTCGCTGTGGTGGTGCTGCTCGTGCGCCGGAATGTGCCCGAGAGCCCACGCTGGTTGTTCATCCACGGCCGGGAGGACGAGGGCGAGACGATCGTGAGTGAGATAGAGGACACGGTGCAGGACGAGAGCGGTCAGCAGCTGCCCTCAGTCGGCGAGTCGATCACGATCCGGCAGCGGCACACCATCGGTCTTCCGCTGATCGCGAAGACCGTTTTCACGTCATACCCGAGGCGCACCATCTTGTGCTTTGCCTTGTTCGTCGGACAGGCGTTCCTCTACAACGCCTTCTTCTTCACCTTCGGCGACGCCCTCAGCACTTTCTTCGGGGTGAAGGCGGTGGGTTGGTACATCGCTGCTTTCGCCGCCAGCAACTTCATCGGAGCCTTGGCACTGTCGCCGCTGTTCGACTCGATCGGTCGCGTCCGGATGATCTCAGCCACATACATCATCTCGGGCGTCCTGCTCGCGGTCTCCGGTGTCTTTCTGCATTCGTTCACGGCCGTCACGCTCACGTTGGCCGGCATGGTCATCTTCTTCTTCGCCTCCGCAGGCGCCAGTGCCGCGTACCTCACCGCGAGCGAGGTCTTCCCGATGGAAACCAGAGCACTGTGCATCGCGTTCTTCTACGCGATCGGCACCGCCACCGGCGGCATCGCCGGGCCGCTCTACTTCGGAGGGCTGATCGACAACGCCACCGCTGGGAAGGACATCACCGGGCTAGCACCCGGCTACTACGTGGGAGCAGCGCTCATGCTCATCGCCGGCATCATCGCCATCTTCCTCGGCGTGCACGCCGAACAGAAGTCACT
>NZ_JBDTKA010000149.1:0-32689 GCF_039935575.1 Lapillicoccus sp. | reverse complement strand
GTCGCGTGGGGAGACAAAGGACAGCTCCTCGTCGTTACCTTCGGCAGCTCCGGCTGCCCGAAGTTCCCGACCGCGGTCACCACTGAAGGCGGCAACACCCTGACGGTCACGACGGCGGCTGCCAAAGACCGGCCGTGCACCATGGACTTCTCCCCCACCACGTCTACCGTCGCCGTGCCAACCGGCATCGACGACACCAAGAACGTCCAGGTCGCTATCGACGGCCAGGAGTCCACGCTGCTGCCGCGCTGACTCTGCACCGGCATACCGCTTTTAGCGGCACACCGGCCTACCGTGGGGCATGACCGGCCGGTGGGCGAACCTCGCGCTCGCGGTGCTGGTCCCCACCGCGACGGCGTCCGGGTTCCTGATGTTCCTGTTCGGGAGCGGTAGCCCGGTCTGGCCGGTCGCCGTCTTCCACGGCGCGGCAGCCCTCGCCATCATCGTTCTTGTCCCGTGGAAACGCCGGGTCGTGCAGCGAGGGCTCGCGCGGGTCACCCGACCCGGGCGGGCCACCTCAGTCGCGTTGATCTGGGTCGTGCTGGTTGCCCTGTCGAGCGGGCTGGCCCACGTGGTGGGGCTGTCGTTGCAAGGGACAAGCATCACCACGATGCAGCTGCACGTGACTGCAGGGATCCTCGCCACCGTGGTGACCGTCGTGCACACACGTCAGCGACCGGTGCGGGTCCGACGCGTCGACCAGTCCCGCCGAGCCCTGTTGAGCGCCGGACTGGTGCTGGGCGTCGCGGGTGTCGCGACGGCCGTCGTGCAGGGAATCGGTTATATAGCAACGGGGTCCGGCACCCGGCGGGCGACCGGTTCGCTCCGGCTGGCTTCCTCTCGGGTCGACGCCATCCCCTCCACCTCGTGGCTTTTCGACGCGGTGCCGGCGCTTGACGCCGAGGCATACCGGCTCACGACCACCGTCGCAGGGGCAACGAGGACGTGGAGCCGGACCGAGCTGGCCGCCTTCCACGACGAGGTGACCGCCGTCCTGGACTGCACAGGCGGATGGTGGACCGAGCAGACGTGGAGTGGCATGCGCGTCGCCCGACTGGTCGGGTCTGGGGTGACCACGATCGTCGTCACGAGCGACACCGGATACCAGCGACGGCTGCCGCTGACTCAGGATCTGCTCCTGGCGACGGCGGTGGGTGGCTCGCCTCTGGACGCGGGGCACGGCGCGCCGGTGCGTCTCGTGGTGCCGGGGCGGCGCGGGTACCACTGGGTCAAGTGGGTCACGTCGGTCGAGGTCGAGACGTCCCCCTGGTGGCTGGAGCCCCCGCTGCCGCTGCGGTGACAGGACCGAGGAGCCTCCGGGAGATGTCATTGCGGGCGTGTGACCTGCCCACTCCCGCCGCAGCGGGACGCGAGCGTCTCGTGAACGTGTCGGAATCGTCAGCCCGAACGTCCTGACCACGTGCTGCCGCCGCCTCAGCAAGGCGTACGCGCCAGCGTGCGAACTTGGCCAGCGAAAACCTCCCCGGGCGCATGCGTCACATCAACGACCTAGGCCTTGTCGCGATGCTGTCTCTCGTGGCTGGAGCGGTGTTCGAGATCGTGGGCCTTGTCCGAGTCTTCCAGGAGGGCAGCTACTTCTTCCCGATCTTCGCCGGCTTGGCACTGATCGTCATCGGGCTGATCATCGGGCGTCGGAGCATCGTGCAGGGCCCGCGGCAGCCACGGTGACCCCATGCTTGGTACAACGCTCCGCGCTGATGAGGTGAGGGCCGCGCCGGATCGTCCGACTCTGCCGCCCTGAGAGCGGTTCCGCTCGCTCGGATCTAGCCGCGGGTCGGTTGACTCAGGTTCGTAGATGCTCTCATTCAGGTTTTCGCCAAGCGTGTAGATATCCAAATTTGGACATACAATCACTCACATGATGCCGGGTGGTCGCCTACGTGCGCGACTGATGGCGTTGATCGAGGGTGCTGGTTTCAACCGCAGCCAGGCGGCGTATGCCATCGGGTGCACGCCGTCCAGACTCGGGGACTACTTGGCCGAGCGCACCATCCCCTCAGCAATGGTCCTGCTCGACCTCGAAAACGCAGCGCAGCAGGCGGCCAACCGTCAGTGGATGCGTGCCGCGGATGTCATCGACGCGGCCGCCGAGCACGCCGAGTCCGATCCGATGTGGGCAATGCGGATGCTGCTCCAAGGACGTGACCAGTCCCTCGGGCTGAGCACGCCGACTCGTCGCGCGATCTGGGCCACGGGAACCCCAACGTCGCGTCTAACTGGTCCTTGGAAGACGTTGGCCTACACCATGCTGCGCGAAACCGCCCGTGATGGGCGGCCGATCCCCCGCTGGCTCGCTGCTCCCACGCCGCTACCCGAGCCCTGGACGCCCTTGCCAGTGAGGGAGGGACGGCCGTTGGACGTTGGCCTTGCCAAGCTCGGCATCGAGATCAACGAGCGCGAACTGGTCACCGCGTGAACTTCGACCTCGACGCTAGCCGAATCCGCGAACTGCTAGACGAACTCGACCGACGTCTGAGCACCGCTGGGATCGCGGCCGCTGTCTACGTCGTCGGAGGGGCCGCGATCTCGCTCCACCTTCCCGACGTAGACCGCCGTACTCAAGACATCGACGGCATCACGACCGATGTCCGGGTGGCCGAGATCGTCGCCCAGATGGCAGATGAGCTCGGCTTGCCAGAGGGATGGCTCAACGCTCGTGCGCTCCCCTTCCTCCCGCCACTTCCCGCGGACGTCTTCACGCCTCCTGACTCCCCGGGGTTGCGCGTGCAACTGGCGTCACTCGAGTTACTGCTGGCAATGAAACTGGCCGCAGGCCGAGCACGCGACAGAGCGGACATCGTCACCCTAGCAATGGTGCTGCGGATTGGCCCTGAAGCCGCGATCCAACTGACGCTCGAGACATACGGGGCGGACGCACTCGAGGTGATGACAACGCTGGCGGACGTCGCGTACGACGCGCGGGCACTCATCCCCGAGCGTCCATCAGGCTGATCAACGGCGCTTACATCTAGGGTCCTAACGATCCGGCTCCCCTGCTGTAGGACTGTCAGAAGCGCGTGCATTCCAGACCACCAAGCCTGGCAAACGGACCCTGACCGTGCTTCCCGAGCGGGTGGCGGTGGATGCGGACATCACCCTTCACCTCGCTCGGTTGCGCTCCTAAGCACAGACTGTCTACGGATCTGCCTGCGAGAGAATGTAGTTGGCGGTTGGGTGCATCAGTTTCTATTGGCGACGACCCAGGCGTCGATGGACCCTAGGACGGTGTCGGTCACGTCGTGTTGTGGCAGGAAGCCCAAGACGGTGCGGGCCTTTTCCATCGAGTACAAGGGTGCGCGCCCGATGTGTTCGATGGTGGTGTTCGCGTGCTCCGCGTCGACGCGGGTGACGAACACGTCCCACGGCACGAACTCCAGCCTCGGCTCACGACCGAAGTGGCGAGCCACCACCTCGGCGTAGCCGCGCAGCGTGAACGCCTGGGAGCAAACGCTGTTGAAGCTCTGCCCGGCGGCCTCGTCGGCTTGGTCCAGGCACGCCTGATGCAGTCCTGCTACGTCTTCGGCGTGTACGTGATGGATGGTCTCGCCGCCGCGGTCGGGCAGCAGGCAGGAGCCGTCGGCGCGCAGCGAGTCGATCACCCCGGGGTCGAGGTTGCCGGCGGGGCCGATGGGCAACCAGCCCGGGCCGCTGATGTGCCCGGGATGAACCACGCTGGCGCGCACCCGATCCTGCTCTCCCATCAGGTACTGCTCGACGGCGAGCTTGCTGACGCCGTACTCCCCGTAAGGGTGTTTGGGCGCATCCTCCGTGGTGGGAACCAGGGCGCTCGGCCCGTAGGACCAGACGCTGCCGGTGTGCACGACGTGCTGACCGTCTAGGGCGTCGACGAGCTGACGCGCCTGCGCCAGTGTGAAACAGGTCAGGTCCACGACCGCGTCGGGCCGCAAACCAGCGACCACCGAACCGAACTGACCATCCTGCTCGACCGACTCCCGATCGCAGGACACCATCTCGACGTCCCGCCACGCGGCATCGTCGCGGTAGGGCCGACGAGATCCGCGGCTGATGACCACAGTGTCATACCCTGCCCGGACCAGGCTCGGAACCAGGTAGGTGCCGATGTGCCCAGTACCGCCGATGACCACCACGCGCATGCTGACAAACACTACGGCCGCCTGGAAGTAGCAGGGGTATGCCTCGGGCCTGCGTCGCGCGGTGGCGCTCGCGGCAGGCTGACCACCGGGCCGCGCGCCGGCATACAAGGTGGGGCAGTGTTGGGGGGTGAGTGAGGAGTCGGTCGACGTCCATCCGCGGGACGCGCCGCGAGAGCCCGGCGCAGGCGGAGACACACCGGACTACGAACCCGACGTGCATCGCTGGCGGATCCTGGTGGTCACCCTTTTGGTCGGTTTCATGTCGCTGCTCGATGTGTCGATCTCGCCGGTCTCGGCGGTGGCGCGGTGGTCTCGCCGGAGGTGCACCCCAGACCGGGCAGCGCATCGGCGCGGCCATCGGGGCCGCCCTGTTGATGACCGCCTACCAGGTGCTGAAAGGCCCCGGTTCGGGTGCCGCCGCGGCGGGGGTTGCCCTGCGCTGGTCGCTGGTGACGGCCCTGATGCTGCTCGCGGTCGCGTTGGCGATGGCGGTCCGGTCCGTTCAGGACGCCCGAGACGATGCCCGCCGGGCTGACGGCGAGATGACGCGGGCGGGCGACGGCTGACCGTCGCCCACCCGCGCGCTTCACCTGTGTATCAGTGGTATCGACGGGGTGGTATCGCCGGGGTCACGAGTGGGTCAGGGCAGGTCCACCGGGCGCAGCACCGCGGTGATGCCGTGCGCGATCTGCTTGTTGCCCTTGTTGATGTTGAGGGCGAACGGGTTGAGGTAAGGGTTGGCGTCGTTGGTGTCGGCGTCGACCAGCTTGACGAGTCCCAGCCACTTCGACACGACCTGCACCCTGATCGACGCGCCCGGGAGGGCGGTGGCGAGGGATGCGCCATTGGAGTTGACGGCGGTCTTCGAGTCGATCGTGGCGCCCGGGATGACGTGGTAGAGCAGGACGGCCTCGATGGTGTCTACACCAAGGGTGGAGACCAGTGTGTTGAAGACGTCCTTCTCGCTCCAGATGTACTTGCCGGTCAGCTGGCGGGCCAGATCACGGAACGCGAAGTCGCTGGGCAGGAACGCGGTCAGCGCCACGTTGCCGTTTGCGAGGAGTGCGACGTTGCTGTTGGGCTTCGCCTTGATCACCGCGAGGACGGCCTGGGTCAGGATGTCGTAGTCGAACGGGTTCGAGTCGAACTGGCCGCCTCCGTTGGCGGTGAGGACGGCCGCGAGGCTTCGGTTACCCAGGGTCTGAGCAGCCTTGGCGGTGGGCGCGGCGGTGGCGGATGGTGCGACGAGGAGAACGGCCAGTCCGGCGGCGGCCGTGACGGCCAACGAGCGACGAAGCTTCATCAACGAATCCTCTCGGTGGGTGAGCGCGTCTCAGGACGACGTGCTCTGTCCCCCTTTCCCTTGCTGGGGGGCATACGGATGCACCCCACCGGCCCGGAGATTCGGGCCGAGCCGTCAGAGCTCGGCGAAGCTCGTCAGCCCGGTGACCGCGAGGACCTCGGTGCGCACCTGCGGACACTCGGCTTTGGTGGCCTCGTCGAGCGCACCGCTGTCGGCGGGGATGGCGTGGCTCTGCAGGAACCCGAAAAGGTTGCCGACGAGGTTGGCGTGGGCCCCCACCGGTGTACCGATCGCCTTGAGGGCGGGGAGCTGCTGTGTCAGGTATGCGCACACGTCAGCCGCGGGGTAGCCGCCGGCGCTCGCCGAAGAGGGTCGGGCCGTGACGCTCGACGAGGACGCTGACGGCGGCGCCGACGACGACGGCTGTGTTGACGATGGCTGTGTTGACGACGGCGAGAGCTGTGTTGCCGACGGCGAGACCTGCGTTGCCGACGGCGACGTCGAGCACGAGACCAGGGGCAGCGACGCCGCCAGGGCAAGCAGGACCGCTAGGGAGCGCTTCATGACGGCAAAGAGCAACGCCCTCCCTCCGGGATACCTCCGATAGCGAGCGGTGACCTCAGACCCCGGGGAACGCCTGGCGCAGGGGGTCGAGCTGGCCGTCACCCGCCACCTCGACGGGGGTGTGGTCGGCTGTCGACGAGGAGGTCGATGGCGTCGGTCATGTCACTCATCTTGTCGTAACCGATCCGAGTGTTCTGTGGTGTGACTGTCGAACCTGATCTAGAGTCCCTATTGCCAACACTTCGCAATAGTTAGGGCACCGGAATGAGCAGCACGTCGACGTCGACGGCCCCGGCTGGAACGGGTCAGCGGTTCAAGGACTTCCTGGCCGTCATGGACCGGGACGACCGGCGGTCTTTGTGGGGGATGTGCGCGTTCATCCTGCTCCTGCACGTCCTCGGGTTCGGCATCCTGCTCGTTCTGGTGGTGCCGCAGCATTATCAGCTCGGCGGTGACACGCCGATCTTCGGGATCGGCGTCGGTGTCCTGGCCTACACGTTCGGGCTGCGGCACGCCTTCGACGCCGACCACATCGCGGCCGTCGACAACACGACGCGCAAGCTGCTCGCCGACCGCGCAGCGGCCGGCGTCAGCCGCCGTCCGCTGTCCGTCGGCTTCTGGTTCTCCCTCGGCCACTCCACCATCGTGTTCGGCCTCGCGTTCCTGCTGTCCATCGGGATCAAGGCCTTGGCCGGGCAGGTCGAGGACGGCTCCTCCCAGCTACACTCCATCACCGGCATCATCGGCGCCTCGGTATCCGGTGTCTTCCTCTGGATCCTTGGGATCCTCAACCTGGTGGTCCTCGTCGGCATCGTCCGGGTCTTCCGCAAGATGCGGCACGGAGAGTACGACGAGCAAGAGCTCGAGGACCAGCTGAACAAGCGCGGCTTCATGAACCGCTTCCTCGGCGGCCTGACCAAGTCCGTCACCAAACCGTGGCACATCTACCCCATCGGCGTGCTCTTCGGGCTCGGGTTCGACACCGCCACCGAGGTCGGGCTCCTGGTCCTCGCCGGCGGAGCAGCCGCGTTCAACCTGCCGTTCTACGCCATCCTGGTCCTGCCGATCCTGTTTGCCGCCGGCATGTGCCTGATGGACACCATCGACGGGGTCCTGATGAACGGCGCCTACGGGTGGGCGTTCCTCAAACCGGTCCGCAAGGTCTACTACAACCTGACCATCACCGCGATCTCCGTCGCCGTCGCCCTGATCATCGGCACGATCGAGCTGATCGGCGTCCTGGCCGACCAGGCCAAGATCGAGAGTGGTCCGCTCGCCGACATCGCCAACATCCCGCTCGACTACGCCGGCTACGCCATCGTCGCGCTCTTCTTCGTCGCTTGGATCGGCGCGGTCGCGATCTGGCGCTACGGCCGGGTCGAGGAAAAGTGGTCGGCGAACCTGCGCACCGACATGACAACGCCGGGTGCTCGGTAGCGAGAACGAGAGGGCGTCCCGCACCTCATCGAGGTGATATCTCATCGCGTCCTCCGCCTGGACGGCAGAGCCGCGCGCGATGGCCGCAGCGATCGTCCGGTGCTCCGCGAGCGAAGACGACCGGCGGTTCACCTGCGCGTCGAGCAGCTGTGACTGCCCCACAAGCGCGGGGGCGATCCTGGACACGACGTCGGCGAAGACCGGGTTGCCGCAGGCCTGGGCGATGGTGAGGTGGAACGAGGCGTCCAGCCCCGTCGATACGCCTCGATCAGGTGGGCCGCCGACTAACCCTCGAACACGAGGTCGGGACGGGTGGGTCGCCACGACGAACGTCCCCGACCACCGCGTGTCACCGTCAGGCCGAGGGCCCCGCAGGACCGCAGCACCTCGCGAACCACGCTGCGGCTCACACAGCCTTCACCGACCACCAATCGGAATGATCGGCCACGAGTCTTGCCAAACGGACGAAATGGGCAGCATGATTTCGGCTACCCAGGTTGTCAGACCACTGGACAGCCTGACCGGCGTGGATCACCGAAGCCCTTCGCCAGCTTTGCACCCTGACGGCCAAGACCACGCGCCGCCGCGGGTTCAGTTACGTCGACGACGTGAGGAAGTGCAATGACCACGACCGAATCCCCTTCCACGCCACAGGCCCCGCAGAACTCGCTGGATGCCGAGCAGGTGGGCTACAAACAGACGCTGACCCGCCGACACGTGCAGATGATCGCCATCGGCGGCGCGATCGGCACCGGCCTCTTCCTCGGCTCCGCCTCCCGGCTGCACAGCACCGGACCAGCGCTGCTGCTCAGCTACGCCTTCGTCGGTGTGATCGCCTACTTCCTCATGCGGGCTCTCGGCGAGCTGGTCCTGCACCGTGCGACGTCCGGCGCGTTCGTGTCCTACATGCGCGAGTTCTACGGAGAACGTGCGGCGTTCATCACTGGCTGGATGTACTGGTTGAACTGGGCGCTGACCGGCATCGCCGAGCTGTCGGCCGTCGGCCTCTACGTGCAGTACTGGTTCCCGTTGATGCCCACCTGGGCCACGGTGCTTATCGCGCTGGCCGTCGTGCTGGTGATCAACCTGCTGTCGGCCCGCGCGTTCGGTGAGTTCGAGTTCTGGGCGGCGGTCGCCAAGGTCGGGGCCATCGTCATCTTTCTGGGCGTGGGACTGGTCCTCGTCATCGGCCGTTTCGACGTCGGCGGGCACCAGGCCGGTTTCAGCAACCTCTGGAGCAACCCGGGTGGCTTCTGGCCGACCACGGATGGGTTCAACTGGTACGGGCCGATTCTCGTGATGTCCGGCGTCGTGTTCGCGTATGCCGCGATCGAGATGGTCGGGGTGGCCGCCGGCGAGATGGAGGACGCCAGAGCAGAGGTGCCCAAGGCGGTCAACGCCGTCATCTTCCGGATCGGCGTCTTCTACTGTGGGTCGATCCTGCTGCTGGTCTCGATCCTACCGACCAGCGACTTCAAGTCGGGCATCAGCCCGTTCGTGACGATCTTCGAGCGGATGGGCGCCCAGTGGATGGGCGCGATCATCCAGGCGGTCCTCATCGTCGCCGCGATGTCCAGCCTCAACTCCGGCCTGTACTCCACCGGCCGGGTATTGCGCAGCCTGGGGATGTCCAAGCAGGCGCCGGGTTTCACGCTCAAGATGAGCAGCCAGGGTGTGCCGTGGGCCGGCATCGTCATGACCTCGGTCGTCTACGTCTTCGGCGCCGTCCTCAACGCGCTGACCCCGAACGCGTTCGAGGTGGCCCTCGAGGCCGCCGCCCTCGGCGTGCTGTTCACCTGGGGGACGATCTTCCTCTGTCAGATCAGGCTTCGGCAGCTCGTCAACAAGGGCGTGATCCCAGCGAGTCCGTTCCAGATGCCAGGGTACCCCTGGACCAGCTATATCGGACTGGTCTTCCTCGTGCTGGTCATGTTCGGGCTCGCCATTGGAGGGTGGCAGTCGTCGCCCTACTTCTGGAAGAAGACCGACTTCCTCGTCGTCGTGTTCGGGATCCCGCTGATCGCCCTGATCCTTCAGATCGGCTGGATGTTCGTGCGGCCCAAGGTTGTTGCCAACACCGGCGACCGGCTCAAAGCAGTCTGGTCGGACACCGGTCCGACGTACGGACGTGGGGTGGGTCCGCAGGACCTGGACCCGGACCCGGCGTTCGACCCCGACGTTCTAGAGCCGCACGTGCATAACCCCGAGACCAAGTCGTGAGGAGCGGACCGATGCGCACGCTCCGCCGTCGTGGGGTCGTCGCGATGGTTTCCACCGGGCTGGCGGCCGGCCTGCTCGCCGCGTGCTCGAGCGGTGGCGGGACGACGGGCGTCACGGCCAACCCGGGCGCGACGAGTGCTGGCGCCTCGTCCCTGACCATCGGGATCTCCTTCGACCAGCCAGGTCTCGGTCTGAAGTCCGGTAACACCTACTCGGGCTTCGACGTGCTCACGGCGGTCTACATCGCGAAGTCGATGGGGGTACCGGAAGCCAACATCACCTGGGTCGAGGCGGACCCCGGCGACCGCGAGAACCTGCTGATCGACGGCAAGGTCGACATGGTGCTGTCCACTTACTCCATCACCGAGGCGCGCAAGCAGAAGATCGACTTCGCCGGCCCCTACTTCGTCGCCCACCAGGATCTGTTGATCCGGCGTAACGACGTGCAGATCACCGGCCCCGACACCCTCGACGGCCGCAAGCTCTGTTCCGTCGCGGGTACGACGTCTGCCCAGCTGGTCACCCAGCAGTATGCGGGCAAGATCACCCTCACCCCGAAAAGCAAGTTCTCCGACTGCGTCGCCTCTCTGGTGAACGGCGACGTCGATGCCGTGACGACCGATGACGTCATCCTTGCGGGGTTCGCGGCAGAGCCGCAGTACAAGGGCATCCTCAAGGTGGTAGGCAAAGGCTTCTCCGAAGAGCGCTACGGAGTCGGCCTCAAGAAGGGCGACTCGGCCATGGTGACCAAGGTCAACGACGCGCTCAAGGCCTACATCGCCGACGGTTCGTGGAACAAGGCGCTCGACGCGACCGTCGGCCCTTCCGGCTACGCGATTCCCAGCCCACCGACTCCTGGGAGTGCCTGATCAGTCCCCCGGCAGATGGGGGTCAGGACCGAAGACTCGACGGCGTGACAGCATGACGAGTGTGGAGACCACCGAGCTGTCCGCGGTCCTCGTCTCGTCACCACCCTTCGACTCGCTGTCGCCCGCGGCCCTGACGGCCATCACCAACGCCGCCGTCCTTCAACGGTTCTCGCGGGGCGACCTCATCCTCGACGCCTTTACCGACGCCACGGTGGAGGTGTTCGTGGTGCTGTCGGGTGTCGTCGAGCTATGGAACTCCGTGGAGGCGATCCGCGAGGCACCCGACGAACGTCTCGAGTCAGGAGGGGTCTTCGGGTTCTCCGCGATGCTCACGGAACGATCGGTCGGTCCACGCGCGGTCGCCGCGAGCGACGCGACGGTCGCACGCATACCGGCGGTCGTCGCCGCCCCCGCCTTCGGGTCGCGGCGAGGGGCGAGGTTCCTCGCCGAGACACTCTCCTCGGCGGGCGCACGCACGATGTCGTCTGCTTCCTACAGCC
Source organism: Lapillicoccus sp. (assembly GCF_039935575.1). Taxonomy (GTDB): domain Bacteria; phylum Actinomycetota; class Actinomycetes; order Actinomycetales; family Dermatophilaceae; genus Lapillicoccus. The sequence goes on along the minus strand of NZ_JBDTKA010000149.1, from coordinate 21,660 downwards.
TCGTCGACGACCTGATCGTGCAGGCGCCGTTCGTCGTGCAGCCGACAACCCCGGTGGGCGACGTAGCGCGCCGGATGACCGACCATAACAGCTCTTACGCCGCGGTGCGCCTAGGGCCGGGACGGTTCGGGCTGGTCACTGATGCCCTGCTGCGCAGGCACGTCCTCGTCGAAGGTGTCCTGGCATCGGCTGCAGCGAGCACCGTCATGCAGTCGAAGGCGTCGACAGTCGTGCTCGGCGACTCGGCTGCCGAGGCCCTCATCCTGATGTTCGACCGGGAGGCGGACTATCTGCTCGTCACGGACCGGGCGGGGGAGCTGCGGGGCGTGATCACGCCGCGGGACTTCATGGTCTCATCCTCCACGGCCGGGGTCTCACTCAACGAGCAGGTCCGACGCGCGACAACCATCGAGGAGCTGCACTCGCGAGCCGGACGGGCTCCGGCCATGCTCGGCGACCTGCTCTCGCAAGGCCTGGCGTCTGGCAAGGTGATCGCGGTCTACTCCGCGGTCGTCGACGCCGTCGTACGCCGCGCGATCTCGCTTGTCTTCGAACGGCGTCCGGAGCTCTCGGTCGACGCCTTCACCTGGCTCTCGCTCGGGAGCAACGGACGCCGGGAGGCCTTGCTCACGTCCGATGTCGACTCCGCCGTGGCCTTCGACGACTCGGTGAGCGCGCAGGAGATCGACCGCTATCGGGCCGCGTTCGCTGAGGTCGACGAGGTTCTGGCCCGTGCCGGGTTGCGCAGCGACGAGCACGGAGCCCGTGCGCAGCAGCAGCTCTTCGCACGTACCAACTCCGACTGGCGGGCGGCCGGTGAGCAGTGGCTGTCCGCCCCAGCCGACAACAACGGGGCCATGATGACGTCACTGCTCGTCGACGGCCGCCCGATCCTCGGCGACCCAGGGCTGCCCGCGGTCGCCGAGGTCTTCGGAGAGCTACGTCGGCACCCGGGCACGCTGCGCATGCTCCTCGAGGAGTCGCTGTCGAGCCGGGCGAGGCTGCGTTCGATGCGTGACGTCCTGAGAAGGCGCCCGGACTTCGACCTGAAGAAGCACGCGCTGCTGCCGATCGTGAACATCGGCCGTTGGGCAGCCCTGAGCGTCGGCTCTCACGCCCTGCCCACGGTCGAGCGGCTCCGGGTCGCAGCCGGTTCGGCCATGCTGCCGGATGACCAGGCGACGACCCTGGTCGAGGTGTTCGAGCTCTTGCAACGGCTACGGCTGCGTTACCAGCTGCTCCAGCGCGAGAACGGTGACGACCCTTCGGACGTCTTCGTCATGGACCGGATGTCGCCGATGGACCGCACCGTCGTCTCGGAGGCCGTGCGCGAGATCGCCTCGATCCAGCGCCGGATGGCCAACGTCTCCAACTACGTGCCCGCCGTGGAGTGGTCGGCCCGGTCCGGTCCTGACTCGCTCTCGGTCTAACCCTGGTCCCGGGTTCCCAGGTGAGGTGGCGCGACCACCACCGCCGCTGTCGACCCGGCCAAGCGGTCCAGGACCTGGTCGAGCTCCGTCGCCTGGTATCGGTCATGAGCGTCCTGCACATCCGTGCGCCTCGAGAACAGGGCATCCGCCTCGTCGAGCAGCAGCACGGTATTGGACCTCTCGGCTTCGGCGAGCAACACGTCCAGGCGTTTCTGGGTCTCGTCCGTGTCACCCGTGAGGATGCTGCCGAGCGGTACCCGACGCACCTCACCGGCCCGTCCGCGCGCCAGGCCGTCGGCCAGCTGGTCCACCGGCAGCGTCACCCGCTCCCAGTGGTTGACGCTCAGGGACAAGGACTCCGTAACGACACCGGCCTCGACATCTGCGGCGACGGCATACTCGCTCACCCAACATCGAAAGAGCCGGTATGTCACCTGCAGCCCGTCCGAGGCGTCGAGCAGGCGCAGCTCGATATCCTTCTTGAGCAACGGTCCTCGGGCCCAGAGGTCGAACGAGAGATCTTCCGACACCCCACGCGAGAGGGTCACGTTGGCCACGTCTTCGCGACCGGGGATCTTGTAGACCCCGCCGTTCACCTCGCGGTAGGTCACGACTTCGACCGTGTCCCTCAGCGGCGTGACGCCGGTGACACCCGGGACCGCCTGCCCGTCCCACCACACCTCGACCTGGAAGCTGCGCATGGCCAGATCGTCCTCGCCCCAACCCGGTTCGGCAAGAACCTCGACGATCGCGTCAACCTGCCGATGTCGGCCGGCTCTGCCACATCCGTTCCAGCGCGGGGGCGTCGCGCAGCCGTCGCACATGGGCGTCGACGGGCCAGGGCTGGTCGGCGACGCGCGGCAGCCCTCGCGCCGACCGGGTGTCGTCTCGACGCAGGGTCAGCCGCAGTCCCGGCGTGGCAACCGGAGCGAGCCGACACAACGCTCTCAGCGTCGTGCCGTCGAGCAGAACGGGGTCGCAGACGACCTGGTAACGGGCCCGGGCCAGGACATCCGGCTGCGGCTCACCCACGTGGATGCGGGGATCAGTCACGGTCGCCACCAGGCGCCCCCCGGCGTCGGGTTCGTTGACCCAGACCTGTGCGTCGGAGCCCGCGAGGAGACTCTCCACGCTCGCCAGGAGGGTCGCCACGCTCGCACCACCGGCGCTCAGGCGCACGACGATGTCCGGCACGCTCCAGATGAGGTGCTCACCGCGCAGGTCGCGGTCGGGCACGAGAGCCGCCAGCGTGAGGGTCTCGGCGTTCTTGGCCTCGACCGTGTCTCTCGTGTCCGCCGCGCGCCCGGCCAGGTCCGGGCCGTCGTGCCAGGCGACCGCCTCGGCGAGCCACTGCGTGTCGGCGCCGGCGACCAGCGCCCGGTGCCCCAGCTCCCAGTCCTCGCCGCCGTAAGCCTGGAACGACTCGTCGAACCCGTCGAGAGCGTCGAAGAGGTCTCGGTGCATCGACAGCACCGCGCTGATGACGAGCTGGTATGCGCGTGGGTCAGGCTCGGTGAGGTCGTGTGTCCGCGCGTACCCGTCGAGAAGCCACTGGGGCTCGTCCAGGATAGGCGGTCCGGCCCCGGCGCCGGACAACCAGGAACCGACAGCGTCCCCGGACCACCCGCCGAGGTCCGTGTGCAGCCGGTGGCCGAGGACGAGTGACCAGGGTGAGACCGCCGCCGCGGCGACACGTTGAAGGTAGTCCAGAGCCGGGACGCAGTCCTGGTCGAGAAAGGCGATGACGTCACCCACCGCGGCGCGCGCCCCGAGGTTGCGCGCCGCAGCCGCCCGGAACCCGGCGTCGTGCTGGCGAACAACACGGGTCGCATAACGACGCGCTCCGACGACGGGGGCGTGCTGCGAACCGTCGTCGGCGACGACGAGCTCGAACCGGTCGGGCTCGAGTCGTTGCCGGTCCAGCCCGGCGAGCAACCGGTCGAGCTGGTCCTGCCGTTCGTGGAACGGCACCACGACGCTCAGCTGGGGACGGGTCGTCACGGGAGCTCGGCCATGGCTCGAAGGTGGGCCTCGGCGGCATCGGTCCACGTGGGGCCGAGCACCGTACTCGGTTGCAGCCACGTGGATCCGGGGTCGTCCAGGGCATCCTCGATGGCGACTTCGAGGGAGTCGGCGAGCACGACCGCCCCCGGGAGCCGGGCGTCGAGCTCGTCCGCGTACCCACCCCGGCGCACGATCGGCCGACGACCTGCGGCAGCCCACGTGTTCAGCGAGCCTGAGGCGGAGATGTGGCGATGCGGAGCCACCGGGACCCCGGCTGAGCCGAGCGCCTGCGCGAGCTCCCCGTCCGTGAGGTATCCCGTCACGAGGAACTCCACGCCCACGGAGCGGGCCCGCGCGGTGAGCTCGCCGACCAGGTCGCTGTGGCCCTGCGCCGCCGCCCCATAGTTCGTGACCGTCACCCGGCGCGAACGGGAGCGGAGCCGAGCCGCTGCGTCGATGACGTCCTCGAGGCCCTTCCCCGGATAGAGATACCCGAGCACAGCGACGTCGCTCCCTTCGGTGTGGACCCGAGGGCCGGCTGATCGGAGTCGTTCGACGGGCAGCGGAATCACCCGGGTGCGCTCCGCCACCGTCTGCGCGTCGTCGCCCGGATCGAGGCAGGCCAGCAGGAGTGTCTTCTCGAAGTTGCTGGCCACCACGAGCACCGTTGCCAACAGTGCAAACTCACGATATGCCGCCCGGCGACGGAGGTACCACTGCTCACCCTCGGCGGGTTGCGGGACGTCATGCAGCGACAAGCCGAGTACGGCGCGAGAGCCCAGCTCGCGGATCACCTGCGCGCTCTGCTCCGGGTCCGACCCGAACAGCCGGTCCGTGACGTGCAGGAACGCGGTCGAGCCGGGAGGCACTGCGTCGCCCAAACCGGCTGGGGTGCGTCCGCTCGTCTCTGCGGGCACGATCAGCGTGGCCGCCTCGAGCGCCGGATGAGCCGCAGCGAGCCGGGTCGCGTGCAGGACCACGCCGTGGCGCGCCGGACCGACGACGACGTGGCGACCCGTCATGGCTCGCGCGACAGCAGCCTGCGCTGGTTCGCACTGCGCATGAGCACGTCATGCAGGACGTCGGGGTTCTGGTGGTACCAGGCAATCTGGGCGGTGGCGATGTGCTCGGCGGGGACCCGCTCCCCGTCGACCACCCAATCACCCTTGGCTTCCCTGGACGCAGCGTCGGACGGAGCGTCCGCGAGCCCGAGCGCCTCGAGGACCACCGGGTCGACGGGAGCGTGCACGCTGTCAAGGAGCGTGAAGCCAGGGTCAGCAGCGGTGACCGGCCAGCCGAGGTGTCCCTGCAACCGGCGAGCCATAGCGACCAGAACGGCGTTGCCGGGATGGTTGACGGTGTTCGTCGCCGACGGACCGGCCTCCCTCACCAGGTCACTGACCGGTACCGCCCCGGCTCGACGCTCCCGCTCCCCGAGCTCGTGGAGCGACCACGCCGACACGGCGCGGAACTCGGCGTCACCGGTCCGAGGCTCGGGCTCCCCGGCGGCCCGCAGCATCGTACGCACGTCGTGGTAAGGGACGACCGGGGGGTCGCCGGCGCGCGGGTGGTTGAAGACGACCTGCCAAGGGAGCAGCCCGGCATACCGGATCACGGGCCAGACGACCACCGTCGCGTCCGGTGCCGCAGCCGCGACCTGGGCCATGCCCAGGGGCAGGTCGTGGTACCCGTCCGTCACCGGCTGCGTCAGCACCACCGACGCCCGGAGGAGCAGGCGCTGCAGCAGCGGGACCTCCTCCGCCGTCAGCTCATGCACCGGTGGCATCCGCACACTGGCGCACGGGGCTTTCGGCGCGTCCTGGACGAGAAGCCGCAGCGCCTCGGCCTGGCAGTTGCCGTGTACGACGAGGAACCGGTCGTCCTCGGGCAACGGCTTCAGACCGTAGAACTCGCCATAGTGGTGCGCTCGCGGGAGGTCAGCCAGCGCGACTGGCGGTAGGTCGGGGAGCGTCAGCCTCACCCCGTCACCCTACGTTCGAGACTGGCGACTCGCTCGACGTGCGAAATGGGCCAGAAACGGGTACAACCCTCAGGTGACCCACGACACCAGGCCATCGAGGTGAGAAACGGCAACCCCGCGTTCCCCGCCCCCTTCGCGCCCCTCGTTCCGACCCGCCGGACAGGGCACCCGCTGCGTATTGCGGTGATCGGCACTTCCCGCTATCCCATCCGGCAACCGTTCGCCGGCGGCCTCGAGGCGCTGGTGTGGCAGCTCGTCGGACGGTTGCGGTCGCGCGGCCACGACGTCACCCTGTTCGCCGGTGAGGGTTCGGACGGCGTGGACGGCGAGTTCGCCGAGTATGCGTTCCCGTCCCGCGGCTGGGAGGCCAGCCGGACGGCGGCCGGCGACCAGTCCATGCCCGAGCGGGCCTTCATGAGCGACCACCACGCATACCTGCGCCTCCTCATGGCCCTCGCTGGTCCGCTCGCCAACCGTTTCGACGTGATCCACAACCACTCGCTGCACCACCTGCCGGTGGCCATGGCGCCGTTGCTGCATACGCCGATGCTGACCACGCTGCACACGCCGCCGACGCCGTGGCTCGAGTCGGCGATTCAGGCCGCTCCGCAGACGACCCGAGGCCCCGGATCCTTCGCCGCAGTCAGCGCGTTCATCGCCCAGCAGTGGCGGGTGCTGCGACCCTTTGCTGGCCCTGACGTCGTGTCCAACGGTGTCGACCTCACGTCCTGGGTGGCCGGACAGGGCGGCGAGATGCTCTCGTGGTCGGGCCGCATCGTCCCGGAGAAGGCTCCGCACCTCGCCATCGACGCGGCACGCAAGGCCGGGATGCCCTTGGTGATCGCCGGACCCCTGAGCGACCTGCGCTACTTCGAGCAGGCCATCCGCCCTCGGCTCGGCCTCGACGTCCGGTATGCCGGCCACCTCGCCGTCCCCGAGCTCGCTCAGCTGGTCGGTTCCTCGGCCGCTGTGCTCGTCACGCCACTCTGGGACGAGCCATACGGGCTGGTCGTTGCCGAGTCGCTCGCCTGCGGCACCCCGGTCGTCGCCTTCGACCGCGGCGGCATTCCCGAGGTGGTGGCGGACTCGTCGCTCGGCGCCCTGGTCCCTCCGGGTGATGTCGCAGCGATGGCAGCCGCCGTCGGCGATGTCGTCGATCTCGACCGGGTCGCCGTTCGCGAACACGCGGAGCGGTACCTCTCGGTCGACCGGATGGTCACGAAGTACGAGAAGGCCTACCAACGTCTGACGTCGACGTCCAGCGTGGGGGCTGACCGGACAGCCTGATCAGCCCCTCGTGGGCGAACGCGTCAAGCCAGCCCCGCATCGGGAAGACCCCCCAACGTTCGTGAAACCTGTTGCTGTTCCTGACGATGTCACTCATGTGGCGGCGCGGAGGGTCCTCGACCGGGTGATGCTGGTGGTATGCCGGTGCGCCGCCGAGCCGGTAGAGGAAGCCACTCCGTGCATGGACGCGCATCGCGAAGTCGGTGTCCTCGCCGCCGTACCCGACATAGCCTTCGTCGAAGCCGCCCAATGCCTGCCAGTCGGTCGAGGTGAGGGCGAAGGAGAGGGACCAGAACATCCCCGGGTCGGGTTCGACGACGCAACAACCGTCTGCGGCGACCGGGCGGACCGGATGGGGGGTGGAGCGGTCGAGGTCGGCAGCGGCATACCGCGGCTGCCCGGGCAGCAGGGGCGGTAGGTAGTGCACCGCGCCGGACAGGACAACCGGGTGCGGTCCACCGTCGGGGTGGGCGAGCGGCGGCCAGCACGCGTCGACGTAGCGTTCGACGAGACGCGGCGAGGGGATGCAGTCGACGTCGAGGAAGACCAGGACGTCGGCGCCGAGCTCAATGGCCGCTGAGGCAGCGGTGTTGCGCGCTGCCGCGAGCGGCAGGTGCCCATGGGACCGAGGGACAGCCACGGTCACCATTGACGGGGCCGGCGGCGCGTCGCGGTGGAAGCGGGTCACGATGCGGCCGATCGCGGGGTCGTCCATCGCCGCTACCACCCACGCGTCTGGGCGACGGGTCCCTGACCTGAGAGCTGCGAGCTGCGCTTCGAGATGCGTGTGACGACCGTGGGCCAGGGTGACGACGGCAACCCGCGGTGACGTCACGCGGCGCCCTGGGCGGCGAGCTGGTCGAGGATGGCGCCGAACCGTTCGGCCCCGTGGCCGTCCGACCAGCGCGACCAGTCGGCCGGCGCCGCGGGCGTCGCGTGCGCGAGCAGCTGAGGCCAGTCCGTGGCGATCGGCCAGCCAGTGAGCCCATGGCCGAGGCCGAGCGACGCCAACGCTCGGACGAGGTGATGCTGTTCGTCATGCGGGCGCGCCTCGGGGATGACGACTGCCGGTCGGCGCGCCGCCGCGACCTCGGCGAGGACGTTCTGCCCGGCATGGCACACCACCACGTCGCTCGACTGCAGGATCTCCCACAGCAACGTGGGGTCGTCCTCCTGACAGACGACCCACGACCAGGCTGGTGTCGCTACGGCCGCGGCGGCGAAGTCCAGCGGCCCGACCGAGGAGCCACCACGACCCCAGAGGGCGGCGACCCGTCGTTCCCCCGGAGCCGGCGAGGCGACGAGCGCGTCGAAACGCGAAAAGCCCTGCAGATAAATCGTCTTGGCCGTCCAGTCGGAATGCCACCCCAGCACGGGTTGGACGGCCGCCGGCCACGCGGCGAAGAGCCAGCTCGCCGCGTCGTAGGCGAGCTGGTGCGGCCGGTCGCGACGGTCTCCGGCCATGACGACGGTTGCCACGGGCACCCCGAGGGCCCGGACGAGGAGGGTCACCTCGACCGACACGTCGGAAACCATCAGCCGTGGGCGGGCGGAGCCGACCCAGGCTGCGATGAGCGCCATCCGCTCCCCGTAACCTCGGTGCCCGAGCGGCGCCCAATGCAACACCCCACCGGCGTCGTGATCGCGTCCCTCAGGTGAGTCGTCGAGGGGCAGGTCGACCCAGCGGTCGGCGGGCCAGTCGTCTGGCCGGGGGGTCGAGCTGAGGATGACCACCGGCGTACGCATCAGGCTGGCGACGAGTCCCGCGCGAGCGATGTGTCCAGCCCCCACGTGGTGGGCGTACCACCCGATCACGCCAGTCACGCGGGCTCCGTACCGGCCCACCGCGCCGTGGTGTCGCGCACCACCGATCGGTAGATCTGCTCGTGGGCGGCCGCCACCTCCCGTTGCTGCCGGTCACGCTCCTCTCGGGTCGCCTGCAGCGGCGTTCGCGAGTCGTAGGCGTTGAGCACAGCCCGGCGGATGTCGGCGTCGTCCGGCGCGCCGCCCGGCGGCCATCCGTAGGTGTGGCAGTCCTGCTGTTCGGTCCACAGTCCCGTCCTGGGCGCCAAAACCGCGGTGCCGAGGTCATGGCACGCCTCGACCCACCCCGAGTGGGTGCCGAACGCGTAGGGCAGCACGGACAGGTCCAAGGACCGTAGGTAGGACCAGAGCTCGTCGTCGCTGTGCAGGTCGTGCAACGTGAGGTCGAGGACTCCCGAGGCGGCCGCTTCGCCGAGGACGGCGACCAGTTCGGGATCGTGACGGGGATGGTCGCGATCGAGGACCTCGCGGTGCAGGTGTACGGCCAGTACGGCACCGACCAGTCCGTCGAGAGCCGCGATGAGCGACGGAATAAGCTGTGCCGCAACGACATTGGCGCGCAGACTCTTAAGATGCAGGCCGACGACGAAGCGGCTCGGATCCCGTCCGCTCGGCAGGTCCAGGTCGTCGAGGGGGACGATGTGCGGGTGCGGCAGGACCGTCGCCCGTCGCCCCCACCGTTCGGCGATCCGACGGGCGGCGGTCGGGGTCAAGGTGATGACGTGCTCGGCTCTCGACACGAGGGCGTCCAGCCGCTCCAGATGGACCCGCTGGTCGGTGAAGTGGGGGTTGACCAGGTCGTGGACGGTCAGCACGAGGGGAATGCGGTGCGCGTCCAGGGCGTCGCACCAGCGAACAAGCTCCTCGGGTGAGGACGCGTCGAACCCGAAGTGCAGGTGCACCAGGTCGACCTCGTCCCCATGCCGATCCACCCACTCGGGGTCGAGAGCCGGCGGCGGCCACCATTGGCCTTCGGGCACGCCGTGCACCTCCGGGTCAGCCAGGTGCCGCGCGACCGAGGGAGAACCGTCGACGCGACGCAGACTCCGGGGGTAGGGGTGCCCGCTCGGGATGGGCAGCACCCGCAGCTGCGCGCACACGCTTCAACTCTACCCGGGGGGACCCCTGCGAAACCCGCCCCACCAGCCGGGGTGCGTGGTCGTCCTCGTGGGTACGAGAGGGCTCGTGACGCGATTCGGCTACACCCTCATGACCGAGCAGTCGGGCCCCAAGGACCTCGGTCGCGCAGGTGACCCGCCGCATCGAGCTGATGACCTACGTGACCTGCTCGACGATCCGGTATCACCCTGCCGTCGTGACTCGGAAGGCGGCGACCCTGCAGCTTTTGGCAGACGGGCGGTTCACACTCGGGCTCGGTGCCGGGGATAACCTCAACGAGCACTTCGTCGGTGAGGGCTGGCCCGGCGTCGACACGCGGCAGGCGATGCTGGCGGAGGCGATGACGGTCATCCGCGACCTGCACACGGGTGAGCTGGTGACGTTCCGCGGCCACTACTTCGACGTCGACTCTGCCCGAATCTGGGACTACCCCGAGTCCGGCGTCCCGATCGCCGTCGCTGCCGGGGGCCCCAAGGCCGTTGAGCTGCTCGGCCCGCTCGCCGACCACCTCATCGCCACCGAGCCGAGCGCGGAGCTCATCGAGGCCCGGGACGGCCTGAGCCACCGTTCCAGGATCGGGTCCAGGGCGCGGGCCATCGGACAGATCCCGGTCAGCTGGGACCCGCAGAGCAGGGACCGGGCTGTCGAGCGCGCGCACGACCAGTTCCGCTGGTTCGCGGGCGGCTGGTCGATCAATGCCGACCTCCCCACGACCTCGGGTTTCGCTGCGGCGTCACAGTTCGTGCCGATTATCGACCAGACGAAGGCACTCTCACCCTGGACCAAGGTCCACGGGTGGAAGTGGTCGCTGATCCAGAGCCGTTCGAAGCCCGCCTCCTCCGCCAGGCGCGCCTGCTCGATCAGCTCACTCGGGGCGTACTCCTCGCACGACAGGAAGTATCGAACTCGGTCACTCGATCTCCTTGAACATCTCGTAAGCCTGCGGCTGGCATGCCAAGGGAATACCCAGAGGGAATACCCAGCGGTCAGCCGCTCAACCCTCTGCGATCGGTGTGGTCTGCCAGGAGTGGCCCGGTGTCCTGGTGGGTATGTCCTCATCATGACTTCTCCCCTACCGACCGATCCGTCATCCACTCCCGTCGGTGTCGCACTCGTCGTCGGTGCCTCGCGCGGTCTGGGCCTGCTCATCGCCCGCGAGCTGGGTCGCCGCGGGCTGCGGCCGGTCGTCACCGCCCGCGACGCCGCGGAGCTGGACGGGGCCGTCGCGATCCTCGCTGGAGACGGAATCGCAGCTATCGCGATGGTGTGCGACGTGCGTGACCACGTCCGCCTCGACGAGGTCGTCGCTCAGGTCGAGCACGAGATCGGCCCCATCGAGGTGGCCATCCACGTGGCCGGCATCATTCAGGTGGGGCCACTGGCGTCACTCACGAGAGACCACTTCCAGCAGGCCATCGACATCATGGCGTGGGGTCCCATCACGATGGCGATGGCTGTCCTGCCGGCCATGCGCGCCCGTGGCCGCGGGAGGATCGCGACGATCGCCTCGGTCGGCGGTCTGGTCAGCGTGCCGCACCTGTTGCCCTACAGCACAGCCAAGTTCGCCGCGGTGGGGTTTACGAACGGGTTGCGGGCGGAGCTGTCGGGGACGGGGATCACGGCGACGACGGTGGCCCCAGGGCTGATGCGGACCGGCTCGCACCTGAACGCGGAGTTCACCGGCGACCAAGCGGCCGAGTATGCCTGGTTCGCGCCGGGTGCGTCGCTGCCCCTGGTTTCGATGGATGCCGAGCGCGCCGCCGCACGCATCGTCAGCGGAGTCCTGCGCGGACGCAGCATCGTCATCCTCACGCCGCTGGCCAAGGTCGGTTCTCGCGTGGCCGGCCTCGCCCCCGCGACCACGGCCGCCATCATGGGGCTGGCCGCGCGGGCGTTGCCCCAGCCCCGCTGGCCTGACGGCCTGACAGTGGACGGTCACACTGCCCGCGGGCTGCTGGGCTCACCGTTAGTGGAGCGTCTGACCAGATGGGGTAACGACGCGGCCCGTCGGTTCAACGAGCAGGCCATAGCTCGCTGACATGCGAGGCGGGCGTTAGACCTGTGCCGCCAAGCCACATGAATGCTGACCAGTGGGTTCAGGTCCGCAGTTACGGGGTAAGTCACCTCCATGTCTCGTCTATCGCGCACCGTCGAACGACTCACCTCGAGCATCGAGAGCGCCTCTGTCCTTGACCCGCTCGCCGACGCGATCGACTCGGTGGTGTCCCGCCTGCCCGCCGGGCGGACCAAGGATGTCCTGTCGGGAGTAGCCCTCGGGCACCCCCTTCACCCGGCGTTGGTGGCCGTGCCCATCGGGGCTTTCTCGAGCGCGATCTTCCTCGACGCGTTCGGCGAGCCGGAGGCCGCCCGTCGGCTGATCGGTCTGGGCCTGGTCAGCAGTGTGCCCGCCGGACTCGCAGGGTTGTCCGACTGGAGCGACACACGGGGCGCCGAGCGACGAGTCGGAGTGGCCCACATGGCCGTCAACACCGCCGGGTTGAGCCTGCTGACCGCTTCCTGGCTGGCGAGACGCGCAGCCCGGTACGGGTCTGGACGGTGGCTCGCCGTCACCGGTTTCGGCCTAGTGGGTGCCTCGAGCTGGCTCGGTGGCCATCTGGCATACGCGCTCGGAGTGGGTGTCGACACCACGGCGTTCCTTCGCCCTCCTACCGAGTGGGCGGACGCAATCGCGTTCTCCAGCCTCACGGAGGGGCAGGCCGTCGCCGTAACGGTGGACGCTACGCCCGTGCTGCTGGTCAAGATGGGGCCTGACGTGCACGCGATCGGTGACCGATGCACCCATCGGGGGGGCCCGCTGCACGAAGGTCCCATCGTGGACGGATGTGTGGAATGTCCGTGGCACCAGAGCCGGTTCGACCTGACCGACGGCTCGGTCGTCCGGGGACCCGCCACCCGGCCGGCGGCGGCGTTCTTCACCAGAGTGATGGAGGGTCGCGTGCAGGTCCGCCGTGACGAGGAGCGGACGCTGCGGCTCAACCTGGCGCCTTGACAGACCCGCTGTGGGCCGCCTCTTGAGCGGGCTCCTTCAGGTGCCGCGGGAAGCAGGGAACCCAACAGCCGACCAGCATGGCCGCCATGAGCTGGAGGACGGCTTGGTCCGAACGTGTCATCAGGGGGTCAGCAGCACCTTGATGCACGCGTCCTTCTTGGCCTGGAAGATCTCGTACCCGTAGGCCGCGTCCTCCAAGGGCAGGAGGTGGGTTGCGAGGTCCGCCGTCCCGAGAGGGTCGGCATCGTCGAGAACCAGCGGCATGATGTCGTCGATCCAGCGCTTGACGTGACACTGGCCCATCCGCACCTGTACGCCACGGTCGAACAGCTCCATCATCGGCATCGGGTCGGCCTCACCCCCGTACACCCCAGAGATCGAGACCGTCCCACCGCGACGGACGGCCTTCATCGCCGTGTGCAGCGCGTCCAACCGGTCGACGGCGAACCGGTCCACCAACGGCCGAGCCAGAGCGTCCGGCAACATCCCGACAGCGGTCTGAGCCGCCTTGGCGCCCGGAGAGCCATGCGCTTCCATCCCGACTGCGTCGATCGTCGCATCAGGTCCGCGCCCGTCAGTCATGTCAATCAGCGCGTCAGCAACGTCGTCCACGTCGCGAAGGTCGATAACCTCCACGCCGCGTTTCCTCGCCAGCTCCAGCCGGGCCGGCACCAGGTCCACACCGATGACGCGTTCCACACCCTGGTTGAGCGCAATGCGAGTGGCGAACTGTCCTACCGGCCCCAAGCCGAGAACGGCCAACGTCCCGCCCGCCGGCACGTCGGCATACGCCACCGCCTGCCACGCGGTCGGGAGGATGTCAGAGAGGTAGACGTACCGGCTGTCCGGTCCGTCGTCAGGAACCTTGATGGGGCCGAAGTGGGCTTGGGGCACCCGCAGGAACTGCGCCTGCCCGCCGGGCACCGAACCATAGAGGGAGGTGTAGCCGAACAGGGACGCACCCTTGCCCTGGTCCCTCACCTGCGTGGTCTCGCACTGCGCGTACAAGCCGCGCGAGCACATCCAGCAGCTGCCGCACGAGATGTTGAACGGTACGACCACCCGGTCCCCAGCCTTGATGTGGGTGACCTCGGCACCGACTTCCTCGACGACGCCCATCGCCTCGTGACCGAGGACGTCTCCGGGCTTCAGGTATGCGCCCAGCACCTCGTACAGGTGCAGGTCCGACCCGCAGATCGCCGTGGACGTGATGCGGACGATCGCGTCGGTGGGCTCCTGGATCTCGGGGTCGGGCACGTCCTGGACCTGGACATCTCGTTTGCCCTGCCATGTCAACGCCCGCATCAACACACTCCTGTCGCTTCGTACGGCTGCCAAGAACGCGTTGTCCTCGGTGGAGGGTTACCCGCTGCTATCAACCCCAAACCGTTTCCACTGTCCTCCCCAGGTCCGGCAGCTGGTGGAAGCCAAGGCTCGAGCGCCTTGCTCGCCGGCGACGCCCAGCGCCAGGAAGCGAAGTCGCCCGTCGACCCCTACGCTCAGCATGCTGCCCGAGGACGGGCAACACCCTTCTCGCATCGGAGAAACTGTGCCCACCTACACCCGTGAGACCCGTCTCCCGGTCACCGAGGACGTGGCCTACGCCTACCTGTCGAAGGCCAGCAACCTGCCGACCTACTTCCCGCGGATCACCAAAGCACGCCAGACCGACGGCGACGCTGTCGAGACGACCGCGGTCATCGACCCGCCCGGTGAGGCCGAGCAGACCGTCCGCGGGACGGCATGGTTCCACACGGACGAGTCGAGCAAGAAGGTCACCTGGGGCGCCGAGGGTCCGCACGACTACCACGGCGAGCTCGACTTCGACAGCGACGGGGACCAGGCCTGCACCCTGACCTTCACCCTGCATACCGAGAGTGACCACCCGGGGATCGACGGCTCGATCGACGAGACGCTGGACACCATTCGGCACCGGCTGACCGAGCCGCCCGCCGCGAAGACCGACCACCCCACAGGCGAGGCCCAGGCGGCCGAGAACGCTGAGCGGGAGTCCCCCGCCTGACCATTCGGCCATAACGGACTATTCCCACGCACGGAGAAACCTGTCTCTTGACGCCGTCCTCGCCTGACGCTACCGAGCCCGTTCGTTCGGCGCCAAACCGACCGGAGCCGCTCAGTAGAGACGCGGACGGGTACGCCGATCTACGGTCCTACGCCGCGATCGGCGACGGCCGCACCATCGGGCTCGTCGCAACCGACGGGCAGATCGACTGGCTGCCGTTGCCTGGTTTCGACTCAGTGCTGGCCTTCGCGTCGTTGCTGGATGCCGTGCACGGTGGCTACGTCTCGCTGAGCCCGCGGGCGCCGTTCACGGTCGAACGCGCATACGTGCCACAAACGAACGTGCTGACGACGACGTTCACCACTGAGGCCGGGGTGGTTCGCGTCACCGACTCGCTCAACACTGGTTCGGCGGGACGCCTGCCGTGGGCGGAGCTCGCCCGCAGGGTCGACGGCGTCACCGGAACGGTCCGCCTGCGTGGTGTCGTCGCACCGGGCACCTGCCTCAACACGGCCTCACCCTGGGTCCAGGACACGTCCGCCGGACTACTCTTGCGCGTCGACGGGTTGACCATGGCCGTCCGGACCCTGGGCGACGAGCACGTGGATGTGTCCTCGGACCGGGTCACCGTCGACTACGTCACCCAACCGGGTTCCCGACACCTGCTGGGGCTGGTGGCCACGGAGGGCGAGCCGCTGTTCGTCCCGGAGCCAGCCGACCTCGACCGCGGCGTTGACCGAACCATCGAGAACTGGCAGCGGTGGAGCCGTTCGTTCGGTTACGAAGGGGAGTGGGAGGAGGCGGTACGCCGCTCCACACTGACGTTGAAGCTGTTGATCTGCGCCGCGAGCGGGGCCGTCCTGGCTGCCGGCACGACGTCCGTCCCCGAGTCCTTGGCGGGTGGGAAGAACTGGGACTATCGCCTCGCCTGGGTCCGGGACACTGCGTACGCCCTCACTGCGCTGTTCCGCTTCGGCCTACGCGAGGAGACGCATGCGGCAATCAGCTGGCTGTTGGCCGCAGTTCGACGACACGGGCCCGAGCCGCGGGTCCTGTATGCGCTCGACGGTTCGGTCCAGTCCGAGGACCCGGTCGAGCAAGACGCTCCAGGATGGCGTGGGATCGGCCCCGTGGTCATCGGCAACCGCGCCACCGACCAGCTGCAGCTCGGCGTCTTCGGCGACTTGTTCAGCATCGTGCAGCTCTACGTCGACAACGGCAACGTGCTCGACGACGCGACCGGCCGGACGCTGGCCTCGATAGCCGACCTCACCTGCGACGCGTGGCGGCGTCCGGACTCCGGGATGTGGGAGCTGCCCGAAACCCGGCACTACACGACGTCGAAGCTCGGCTGCTGGCACGCCCTGACGAACGCCGCGCACCTGGTCGACCTCGGCCAGATTCCTGGTGACTCCACCCGCTGGCGGACCGAGGCCGGACACATCCGCGACTGGGTCGACACCCACGCCTGGTCACCGGAACGACAGGCCTACGTCTGGTATCCGGGGTCGTCCGACCTCGACTGCTCCATCCTGTTGCACGCGATCAGCGGTTTCGACCGCAGCGATCGGATGAGCTCCACGCTCGACGCGCTCCGCGTCGAGCTCGGTGACGGACCGCACCTCTACCGGTATACCGGCGCCGCCGACGAGGAAGCCACCTTTGTCGCCTGCTCGTTCTGGATGGTTTCCGCCCTGCACCTCGTCGGTCGCACCGACGAGGCCCACCGGCTCATGGACGAGCTGGTGTCCACCCCCAACGACGTCGGCATGCTCGCGGAGATGGTGAACCCGTCCACGGGCGCCTTCCTCGGCAACCTCCCTCAGGCCCTCAGCCTGCTGGCGCTCGTCAACGCGGCCCTCACCCTGTCCGGCGATGACGAGACATCCGGGAGGATCTGACCAGGACGAAAAGAGCCTCCCCGCCGTGGTAAGCACCACGGCAGGGACGCCTTCGCCGCGCGTCAAGCCACCTTGTTGCGCAGGTCGCCGGCGACCTTGAGTGCGCGACCGGTGAGCATCTGACCGGGCTTCTGCTGCTCGCCCTGCTGCGCACCGAGAACGACCAACGCGCCCGTGAGGACCGGGGTTGCCCACTGCAGGACGCGAAGCTGCTGCTGGATCCGGGCGACCTTCGGGCTCGTGCGGTTGTTCGGGGTGGTGCCACCGGCGGTCGGCTGGTCGGGCTCGTTGGCCAGCTGCGCACCCAGCACCCCGCTGTATGCCGTCGTCGCCATGGCGGCGACGGTGATGGACGCCTTGACCACCGAGTTCGCGCCTACACCTTTCTGGTTCTGTACGCGGTCACGGTTGGCGATGACGAGCCCGATGCCACCGACGATGTGGGCGCCGATGGACGCCGCGGCCACGGGGGACCACCGCGCCCACCCTGCGGCGGCCACCTTTGTGCGCTCGGTGGGGTCCGAGACGTCCTGAGAGGCCCCGTTGAGGCCGAGGGCGCCCATGAGCGAGCCCCCGAACCAGGACGCCAGGCCGAGGTCGTGCAGCGAGCGGATGAGGGTGTTGCGGTTGCTCATGGGTTCTCCTTGGTGGGGGCGGCGGCCTGCGGTACGCGGCCGGTTTCGACGACATGGGCAGCCACGTCACGTAGTTTTATATTGCGGTCTTGGCTGGTTCGCCGCAGCACGAGGAACGCCTCGTTCGCCGGGATGGCTTCGGTCACCATCACGACTCCGACGGCCGCTCCGATCTCTCGTGCTCCGGCAAGAGCCTGTTCCATCTGCGACGCCCGCCGGCTGTCGTCGATGCGGTCGGCCAGCACGTGTGCATGCGCGGCGAAAAGATCAGCAACCCCAGTTCCGTTGTCGTCGAACGCCTTCGGGGTCGCGGCATACATGGTCAAGCGGGTTGTCGTCCGCCACACCACAACGGAGACCAACGAGCGCACAGGCGTCTTGCTCACCAGGTACTGGCGCAAGCGCGGCCATCGCGTCTCCGTCGCGAGATCGGGGCTCGACACACGCCCCGAGCGGTCAGGAAAGTGACCGAGGAACGGACCCTCGCCGACGGTGAACTGGACCCGGTCGATCTCCGCGACCAGAGGATCGCTGACCGCAAGCGTCATCGGAGTCCGGCCACCGTGGGCGGAGGGACGGACTGCGGTGATGCCGGCCCAGGTGCAGGCGGGGGTCACCTCGAGCGCGAGAGACACCAGGAGAGCGCCCAGGTCATCCTGGTCGCCGTTGAGCTCGGTGCTCGCCCGCTGGAAGAGTCGCGCCACGCGAAGCGCATCATCGAGTCTTTCACTGACGGGAGCGGTGCTCGACCCCATCAGCACTCCCCTCCGTCCAAGCCCACAACCCCCACGTCAACAAGGAGGCCGCGAGCGGCTCAGTCGTCATGACGGATCACCGACCGATTGCGACGAGATCCCGAATGCAGACAACGTCGACGGTTGGGCGCCACCGCGTGGGGGTATGCCTCTCGCATGCCCACCCCAGCCGTCCCGTTCGCCGACATTGCCGGGCGGCTGGCCGAGACCCCGAGACGCGTGCAGACACGCACCGTGACGCTGCGCCGGGTCGGCTCGCTGGGAGCCGCCGGGTTCGTCCGTGCACCGCGGACCGACGGATCCTGGTATGCCACGACGGATGCCGACTCGGTCGCCCCGAAGGAGGGGCTGAAGACCCAGCGGCTGTTGGCCGAAGACCACCACGTCGTCGCCGGAACCGTCCGAGTGACCGACTGGCCGGCGCGGCACGAAGTGCTCGCCACGACCCACGACCAACGCTATGGGTTCATCGGTGTTCACCGGCACGTTCCTGCGACGAACCTCGGGCTACAGGCCGAGACCTGTTGGCGTGCGGGAGGATTCGCTGACCTGAGGGTGCACGACAACCGCGCCCTCGCGACGTGGTGTGAGACCGCCGGGGCTCGGGTTGCGTGTAGCCCCGGCGCTGCCGTATCCACAACGGCCCGATCCACTACGACCCGCAGGTTCGACCGGTCCCCGTGGGGGCTCTCCGCCGACCTGACCGATCTCGAGTCGGACCTACCCGCATGAAAGCGGTCGCCGAGCGCGTGCGGGCGCTGCTCGACCCTCCAGTCCCCCTCCCCGGCCAGGGCCAGACTGCGACGCGCTGGAAGCGACTCACCGACGCCGCCAGAGCAGATGTCGTCGTCGGTCGCCTCCTCGAAGGCAATGCCGACGCAGACGCGATCCTCGCGGAGCTGACCAGCCAGCGGGTCGAACCCGGGCAGTGGTGGGGCGTCTGGGCGGCCGAGCCGCCGTTGCCCGTACTCAGCGCCGACATGGGACCTGACGACGGCTGGATACTCAACGGCACCAAGGCGTGGTGCTCGGGTGCCGGGTTGTGCACGCATGCCCTGGTGACGGCACGACACGGCGGGCAACGACCCCTGTTGGCGGTCGACCTGAGCCACCCGGGCGTCTCGGTCGACCTGGACGCGTGGCAGGCCGTAGGTATGAGCCGGAGCGCCACCGGCAGCGTGACGTTCGACCACGTACCGGCTCGGGTGGTGGGCGGCCCCGGTGACTACCTCGACCGGCCCGGTTTCTGGCACGGCGGGGTGGGCGTTGCCGCCTGCTGGTTGGGGGGCGCCGAGGCGGTGGCGGACACACTGCGACGCGCGGCCTCCCGGCGTCCACTCGACGAGCACGCGGCAGCGCATCTCGGCGCGGTCGACGCCGCGCTGGCCGGCGCAACCTGGTCGATGCAGGCTGCGGCAGCCGAGGTCGACGCCGACCCGACGGACCGGGACGCCGCCCAACGACGGGCGATGCGGGTGCGTGCGGTCGTCGAGGCCGCCGCCACCTTGACTGTCGACCGCGTGGGCCGCGCCCTCGGCGCCGCCCCGTTGGCCCTGGACGCTCGTCACTCGACCGCGGTGAACGACCTGACCGTCTATCTGCGGCAGAGCCACGCCGAACGCGACCTGGCTGTCCTCGGGCGCCTCGCTTCGCCTGAGGCCACCCGGTGACGAGGATCGGCGCGAGCCGTCTCGGTATCGTCGACCGCGAAGGCCGAGGACGCCGGCGGAGGTATGGCGCGCCTGCGGACGGGAGCTCCCCCCTCTCGACATCACGGACTGGCGTCACGTGGTCGTCGTCGCGCCCCACCCCGACGACGAGGTTCTCGGGTGGCCGGCCTGATGACCCGGCTCATCAGCGGGAGCCCGGGTCGACCTCATCGGTGTCACCGACGGCGCAGCGGCGTGTCCTCCGTCCGGGTTGGCGGCCCGCGGCCTCGCGGCGACCGGGGTGAGGGAGGCGGCCCGGGGCTACACCGTCCTGGGTGCCGATCCGCCCATCCAGCTGATGCTGCCCGACGGCCATGTGTCGCCCGACGAGGCGTGGCTCGCCGGGCTGGTCGAGGCGGCGTTGACGTCCGAGTCGGTATGCCTTGCCACCTGGGCCTTCGACGGACACCCCGATCACTAGGCGGTGGTGCTGAAACGCTCGGTTTTCGCCACCCACCGCAGCCAGCTCGACCCGTCGCAGCCGGGAGGCAGCGCGGTCTTGCCTCCCTTCGTCCTCGACCGTCTGATCACCAACCGGGAGATGCTGTTGCCGTGAGAACCGACTACTTCGAGCAGATGTACGCCGCCGACCCCGATCCTTGGGGTTTCGAGAGCCGCTGGTACGAACAGCGCAAGTACGCGTTGACCCTCGCCGCACTGACCCGACCGCACTACGGCTCGGTCTTCGAACCAGGCTGTTCGATCGGCGTGCTGAGCGCGCTCCTCGCCCGCCGCTGCGACCGGCTGCTCTCCGTCGATCTCGTGGAGCTCGCGGTCGAGCAGACCCGCCGGCGCCTCGACGGTCTCAGGGGCGTCGACGCGCAGATCGAGGTACGTCAGTGGGACGCCCACGACGCGTGGCCGAACAACGTCTTCGACCTGATAGTCGTGAGCGAGATGTTGTACTACCTCGAGGCCGACGATGCTGCCGAGTTCATGCAAGGAGCTGCCGACCATCTCTCACCGCACGGCGAGATCGTCCTCGTGCACTGGCGTCCACGCGTACCCGAGTATCCGCTCACCGGCGACGAGGCACACCGGATTGCCTGCAACACAACGGGACTGAGCCGGGTGGGTCACTATGAGGACGACGACTGCCTGCTGGACGTCCTGTGCCCCCTCGGGGTCGACAGTGTCGCCGACCGCGAGGGCCTGCGCGACTGAGCCTCGGACTGAGCCTCGGACTGAGCCTCGCGGCCTCCGGTGACCCATGGCGCTGAGGTGAGCCTCTTGGCCTCACCCCGTCCGGACACCAGCCTCGAGGTGCGTGCTCGGGTCCGAGCCGGCGTCGAGGACCGGATCGACGCTTTGGTCACAGGGCTCGTCCCCGACCGCGCCTCGCTGATCAGCGCGGGTGAAACCCTGGCCGTGCGGGCGCTGAACGACCATCGGGACCTCACGATCGCGACCAACAACCCCGCCATCCCGGGCGCCGCCTCTTCGCCCATGTCGCCGAGCTCGGGCGCGCGGACCGGTTTCGTCACGAGCGTCACTCCCCCGGACGACCTCGCCCACGCCTTGCGCGCTGCGGGGGGGAGGTGGTGACCCGAAAAGGACTAACTCGTTCGACGACAGGATGAACGGCCGTCGGGTCGGCAGACGCTGCAACGGGATTCGGGTTCAGCGGCCGAGGGGGGGTGTCGGTGGTCGGTTGTAGGTCTTGGGTATGCCACCAGTTCCGACCGCCGAGTCGCCGCAGCCGCCAGCGCTGCCGCCGACGGTGCCGACGGTGCCGTTGACGGTGCCGACGGTGCCGTTGACGGACCGTCGTGCTGCGGTTGCTGCGGCGCGGGAGGCGTTGACGGGGTTGTCGGTGGTGTTGTGGCAGGCCCAAGGCGACGAGCTGGGTCCACTCTTCCGGGAGGTCGACGACCTGATCCGGCTCGGTGAGGCGGCCCGGGTCGCGGTCCTGGCCGAGGCGGTGGACCGCGGCGACGCGTCCACGGGCGCGGTGTCGATGGGGTCGGCGGGGGTGGGGTGGG
>NZ_JBDTKA010000148.1:0-5041 GCF_039935575.1 Lapillicoccus sp. | reverse complement strand
CCAAGGAATGGGTCTCGCCGCACCCAGACAGCCACCCGACTAGGGCGTGTCTCCTAATGCGATGAGCCAGAGGACGACGGCGCGCAGGACGACGCCGGCTGGGGTTAGCCCCGTTTGGTGGACGTCGGGTTAAGCGGCCTGGGTGGCCGCGGTGATGAGTTGGTGTTCGAAGGCTACGGGGCTGATCTGGCCTAGCGCGCTGTGCCGCCGGCGGCGGTTGTAGACAGTCTCGATCCATGAGCTGACCGCGGTGATGGCCTCGGCGTGGGTGGCGAGCGAGTGCCGCTGGTAGTACTCGGTTTTGAGGGTGGACCAGAACGACTCCTGCTGGGCGTTGTCCCAGCAGACCCCGGTCCGTCCGACCGAGAGCCGCACATCCAGCTCCGCGGCGACGTCGGCCAGCTGGGTGCTGGTGTACTGACATCCACGATCCGCATGAAAGATCACCTTCGCCGTCTGACCGGTCTCCTGGCCGCGGAAGGTCACCGCGCGCCGCAGCGCGCTCTCCACCACGTCGGTGTGCAGGCTGGCAGCGAAGGCGTACCCCAGGACCCGGCGTGAGCACCCGTCGCGGACCGCGCACAGATACAGCCAGCCCGCCCCGGTGGCCAGGTAACGGGGGGCGATCCGACGTTCTGCGTACCCGCCTGGGCGGGGGGCTCGTCGGGGATCGGGCTCCCGGTACTCTCCGGGTGCGTCTGCTGGGTCATCCGGTCGTTCCCTCTCAGGTTCGCCGGCCCGGTAGGACCTCCGCGTTCTCTCAGACCACTAGACCTCGTCGCCGTCAACGTGCGCTTTGGCATCCCTGTGAGCGCTGTGGGAGTTCGAGAACGAAGGTCGCGCCGCCGCCAGGGGTCTGGACGATCTGGGACTTCTCCTCGCAAGCAAGCTATGGAATATGTGCATTGTCTTGACTAATTCCAGAAGGAGGAGCAAGTTGGTGAGGTGCCGGTTCGGGCGAACGAGGACGTGTTGCGCGGGGCGGGCCTGCGCGTCACCACGCA
Source organism: Lapillicoccus sp. (assembly GCF_039935575.1). GTDB lineage: Bacteria > Actinomycetota > Actinomycetes > Actinomycetales > Dermatophilaceae > Lapillicoccus. The sequence continues at coordinate 4,037 of NZ_JBDTKA010000148.1, read as the reverse complement.
GCGGCTAGCCGTCCTCGACGCCCTCGCCGAGTTTCCGCATGCCACCGTGACCGTGGTGGCGAGCATGGTCCAGGACCGACTGGGCAAGGTGTCCATCCAAGCCATCTACGACGTGCTCGAGGCGTGTGTCGGTGCCGGCCTGGTGCGGCGTATCGAGCCTGCCGGCTCACCCGCCCGATTCGAGATCCGAACCGGCGACAACCACCACCACCTGGTCTGCCGGGCATGCGGGCGGACAACCGATGTTGACTGCGCCAGCGGATCCCGCCCGTGCCTGACGCCGAGCAACGACGCCGGTTACGAGGTGGACGAAGCCGAAGTTCTCTTCTGGGGCCGGTGCCCCGACTGCCAACAAGAAGACCCCCAAGGAACCAAGGAGCTGCTCGCGTGACCACCGACGAATCTTTCCCAACCACCACCGACGCCGGGATCCCGGTCGCCAGCGACGAGAAATCGCTGTCGGTCGGCCCGGACGGCCCGTTGCTGCTGCAGGACCACTACCTGATCGAGCAGATGGCGATGTTCAACCGGGAGCGCATCCCGGAACGTCAACCCCACGCGAAGGGAGGTGGCGCCTTCGGCACTTTCGAGGTGACCCACGACGTGAGCGCCTACACCCGGGCGGCCGTGTTCCAACCTGGCACCAAGACCGAGATGCTCGCGCGGTTCTCCACCGTCGCCGGCGAGAGAGGTAGCCCCGACACGTGGCGTGACCCGCGCGGCTTTTCGCTGAAGTTCTACACCAGTGACGGCAACTTCGACCTGGTCGGCAACAACACTCCGGTGTTCTTCATGCGCGACCCGATGAAGTTCCAGCACTTCATCCGCTCGCAGAAGCGCCGCTCGGCCAACAACCTTCGCGATCATGACATGCAGTGGGACTTCTGGACGCTCTCGCCGGAGTCGGCACATCAGGTGACCTGGCTGATGGGCGATCGCGGCATCCCGCGCAGCTGGCGGCACATGAACGGCTACTCCAGCCACACCTACATGTGGATCAACGCCGACGGCGGAAGGTGCTGGGTGAAGTACCACTTCAAGACCGACCAAGGCGTCGAGTGCTTCACCCAGGACGAAGCCGATCAGATGGCCTCGGTCGACACCGACTACCACCAGCGTGACCTCTACGAGCACATCGAGGCCGGACAGTTCCCCAGCTGGACGCTGCACATGCAGATCATGCCGTTCGAGGACGCCAAGTCCTACCGGTTCAACCCCTTCGACCTGACCAAGGTGTGGCCGCACAGCGACTACCCATTGCAGGAGGTCGGGCGGATGACGCTGAACCGCAACGTGACCGACTATCACACCCAGATCGAGCAGGCCGCGTTCGAACCTAACAACCTCGTCGCCGGCACCGGGCTCTCGCCGGACAAGATGCTGCTCGCCCGTGGATTCAGCTACTCCGACGCGCACCGCGCCCGGCTCGGGGTGAACTACCGGCAGATCCCGGTCAACCAACCGATCGTGCCGGTGCACAGCTACTCCAAGGACGGCCACATGCGGATACAGAACGTCGCCGACCCGGTCTACGCGCCGAACTCCTACGGCGGTCCGACGGCCGACCCGGCCCGCACCGACGACGGTGGCCTTTGGTATGCCGACGGCGAGATGGTGCGCAGCGCGTACACGCTGCGCACCGATGACGACGACTGGGGCCAGGCCGGCACCATGGTGCGTGAGGTCCTCGACGACGCTGCCCGCGACCGACTGGTCGACAACATCGTCGGCCACCTCCTCAACGGTGTCACCGAACCCGTCCTGAACCGAGCCTTCGCATACTGGCGCAACGTCGACCAGGACCTCGGTGACCACGTCGAGTCCGGGGTCCGCGCGAAGCAGAACGACATGGACCCCAAGGCCGACGCACAGGGCAACCCCGCCCGTGCCGCCATGCAGGCCAAGGCCTGACCGCTTCGCGACTCAACGAGAGCTCTCACCACTTCGCATCTGTCAGGTCAGGTCGAGACGTCGACATTCCGTATGAGCTTCTCGGTCAGCGGTGACCAGCCTTCCTCGGTGACGCGCGCCGGCGCGTCAGACCAACAACCCAGGTTCGCAGCCGCATCCCCTCCGGACGCCGCAGGACTGTGTCGTTGTGCTGTTCTTCGATATTGACCGGCGGGTCGTCGGCGCGTGCCGGGGGTGAGGCGTACAGCGGCAGCGGGGCGTACTCGGGCGGGGGTTCGGGCGCCATCCGGTCGGCGTCGCTCGGACGAGGATTGCCGTACAGGTCCTCGACCCCAGTCAGGTACTTCACGGCTGCGTGTGCCGAGGCCACGATCGGGATGGTGATGATGGCGCCGAAGATGCCCCCGATTAGCCCACCTGCGGTGAGAGCGAGCACCACTGCAACCGGGTGCAGGTGAACTGCCCGACCGACGACGAACGGCTGCAACAGGTGGGCCTCAATCTGACTGTCGACGAGCATGATCGTCAACAGGATGAGAGCCGGAACCCAGCCCTGGCTGACCAGGGCGACAAGCACAGCGAGCCCCCCGAATCCTAGGGAGCCGACGATCGGGATGAAGCTGCCGACGAAGATCAGGACGGCGAGGGGGGCCGCGAGCGGCACCCCGAGAAGGACGAGCGAAATGCCGACGACCACGCCATGGAAGAGGGCAATGATTGCGGTGCCCACCACCCAGCTCGAGAGAACATGCCAGGACCGGTAGCCGGCGCCCCGGACGCTGGGCTGGACGTCCTGAGGAAGCAGCCGCACCACCCAGCTCCAGATCCGGTCTCCCTCCTGGAGGAAGTAGAAGGTGAGGAAGAGGGTCACGAGCAGGCCGGTGACCAGTTCCCCGACTACGGTGCCCAGGTTGACGACGCCCGCGACGAGAGTGTTGGTGTGCTGCTGCAGCCAGCTGATCGCCTGCTGTTGCAGCTGGTCCAGCTGTACCGTGTCCGCCCCGGGGATTCGGGCCAGGACGTCCCGTAGCTGGTGGCCCAGGACGTCGACCTGTCCAATGAGCTGCGCGTAGCTCGTGGCGGCCCGCTGCCAGACGAACCAGCCGACACCGCACAGCACCAGCAGCGCGATGAGCATCGTGGCCGCGGTGGCTAGAGCGCGAGGCAGGTGCAGCCGACGCATCAGGGTCAGCACCGGGTGCAGCAGTGCAGCTAGCAGCAGCGCAAACACGAACGGTAGGACCGGCAGGTAGAAGCGAGCCGCCAGGAGCAGCAGCGCCACCACGGTGGCAATCACAAGCAGGACTCGCCAGCACCACGCCGCAGCGATGGTCAAGCTCGCCGGTGCGAAGGCTCGCCTCAGGTCGGCGTTCGCTGAGCTCTGGTGTTGCGTACGTGCTCGGCTGTGCCCGGATGCACCCTCAACCCGGGGTTCTGACACTTCGTGCTCCTGACCGGATCGGTTTGGTGGGAGGAGAGGATCTGCTGGTCGCCGGTCTCCCGAGGGGCGGCTGCCTCGAGGTTTGGTCGTGGCCTGGTCTGAGCGCCTCGTTGAGCGATGCGTCGGGCAGCTGGTCGGCAGCCCGCTGCGGCCGGGGCTGGCGGCAGGCTGGGCTACGGTCGAGACTTGGAGGCGGCCTGCGGGTCCTCAAAGGAGATCTGATTCACCGTTGCCGGCATGCTGGCGCTGCCGGTTGGCCTCGGCGCTGATGTGCGCGACGAGCAACTCGACACAAAGGAACCGCATGCCGGGTGGCACCCCGCCCAGCCGCTGCAGCAGTCGACTCGGGGCGTGGACCCGCAGCAAAGCGACCAGCGCATCTTCGCCCGTGCAGGGAAACGTTGAAGGGTCGAGCAGGTTCGACAGCTCGGCCCGCCAGGTCGCTTCGTCGCTGCCCGGGTTCGGCTGGTAGCCGGTCGTCCCCGAGCTATCCATCGTCGACACCCCCCTTCTCGTTGATCGGTTAGTGATTCAGGTTGCTGGTGTTCCCCAAGACTTGGCTGGCTTCGAGTAACAGGGCGTGCACGAACCCCTGGGGCAGGTTGCCGCGCAGCTGACGTTGGCGTACGTCGAACTCTTCGGAGAGCAGGCCAGGGGTGCCGCAGGCCGCGCGTTGGCGCTCGAA
>NZ_JBDTKA010000147.1:0-15467 GCF_039935575.1 Lapillicoccus sp. | reverse complement strand
GGGGGGAGCGCCGACCGGCAGCGCAGGAGCTGGAGGAGCAGACGGGTCTCGGCGGCGTCTATCTCTCGGCGCTGCTACGAGCCCAGCTGCGGCTCTCGCTCGCGATCCTGCTCGGCGTCGGGGTCATCGTGCTGGGCCTCCCAGCGATGTTCATCCTGCTTCCGGCCACCCAGGACCTACGTGTCGGACCGATCCCGTTGCCCTGGGTCGCAATCGGGGTACTCATCTACCCCGTCGTGTTCGTAGCCGCGCGGATCTACGTCAGCCAGGCAGAACGCATCGAGCGGGAGTTCTCCGAGCTCATGGACCAGCCGTGACCGCCTCGCAGGCGGGCGTCCTGGCCATCGCTCTCGTCTGCGGCGTCACCCTCGTGGCGGGGGCGTTCGGGCTGCGACTCTCGCGGACCACCAGCGACTTCTACGTCGCCGGCCGCAGCGTCAGCGCCGGGTGGAACGCCTCGGCCATCGGCGGCGAATACCTCTCTGCTGCATCGTTCCTCGGGATCGCCGGCCTGGTGTACGCGCTTGGTGTGGACATGCTGTGGTTCCCGGTGGGCTACACCGTCGGCTACGTCGTGCTGCTCGTCCTGGTCGCTGCGCCGCTGCGCCGCTCGGGCGCATACACGCTCCCTGACTTCGCCGAGGCGCGCCTGGAGTCCCGGCGGGTCCGGGCCTTGGCCTCGCTGCTGGTCGTGGGGATCGGCTGGCTCTACCTGCTGCCGCAGTTCCAGGGCGCCGGACTGGCGCTCAGTACGGTGACCGGCGCACCGCCGGGCCTGGGCAGCTTCGTCGTGGCCTTCGTGGTGGTGGCGAACGTCACCGCCGGTGGGATGCGCTCGATCACCCTCGTCCAGGCGGTACAGTACTGGATCAAGCTGACCGCCATCTCGGTCCCCGCCTTCGTCCTGCTCGCGATCTGGGTGCGGTCGGGCGCCCCGGCCCCGGCAGTCGCGAACGACCCTACGTCCACCTGGGGTGACGCCCTCGGCGGGTTCGGGGGACGCGAGCACCCGGTCTACGCAACGTACTCGACCATCCTCGCGCTCTGCTTCGGCACGATGGGGCTGCCGCACGTCCTGGTCCGCTTCTACACCAACCCCGACGGGCGCGCCGCCCGCCGCACGACCGTCGTCGTCGTCGCCCTGCTCGGCCTGTTCTACCTGTTCACCCCCGTCTACGGCGTCCTCGGACGGGTCTACCTCCCCGCCCTCCCGGGCGGCACCCGCGCCGACTCGGTCAGTCTGCTGCTGCCCTCGGCGGCCACCGACGGAGCGCTCGCCACGGTCCTGTCCGCGGTGCTCGCGGGTGGGGCGTTCGCGGCCTTCTTGTCGACCGCGTCCGGTCTGACCATCTCCGTGGCCGGGGTGATCGACCAAGATCTCCTGTCTCGCATCGGCAGGCTGGTCAGGTCGGGCAACTCGGGCAGCTCGGGCAGGTCCGCCAGGTCACCCAAGTGGGGTCGGATGCGACCGGATCGGGTCGTGCCGAGGATCCGCAGCTTCCGGCTCGCCGCCGTGGTCGCGGTCGTCGTGCCGTATGCCGCGAGCTGGCTCTCGCCGAACACCTCGCTCGCCGACACGGTCGGGCTCGCGTTCGCTGTGGCGGCGTCGACGTTCTGCCCGCTGCTCGTGCTCGGCGTGTGGTGGCGACGGCTGTCGGTCACCGGAGCCGCGGCCGGGTTGGTCACCGGCGGCCTGCTCGCGCTCACGGCAACGACGATCACAGTGCTCGGTGGCCCGGGGCTGGTGGGCGGCGGCTGGCCGGGTGCCCTGCTCGCGCAGCCGGCGGCCTGGACCGTACCGACGGCGTTCGTCGTGGCGGTGCTCGTGTCCTACGCGACGCCCGGCTCGATCCCCGCCGGTGCCGCGCGCACCATGGTCCGCCTGCACGCGCCCGAAGGCCTGCGCGCCCCGACCCGTCCACCGACGACTGGATGACCGAGAGGCCCCCGCTCAACCGCTCAGCGCGTCCGAGCCGTTCGGCGCGTCCGAGACGCCGCTCGGCGTACTGCCGTAGCCCGTTGGGCGACCACCCACCCCACCCGGCGCGCGTCGTCTTCACACGGCATACGAGACGGTCCACGCTGGGCCGAACCGCGGGAGGGGACCCGCGGCGCCCTGTATGCCTGCCCACCATTGGAGGTGTCGCCGTGAACAACGATGCTCTCGACCACTCGGACGCGGCACAGCGGTACACCGCTGTCCGGGAGTCCGATGAATTCGTCGACCTGCGCCGCAGGTTCCGAAGGTTCGTGTTCCCGCTGACCGCGGTGTTCCTCGCCTGGTACTTCCTCTACGTCCTGCTCTCGACGTTCGCGGTCGGCTTCATGTCGACCAAGGTCTGGGGTGAGATCAACGTGGGCCTGGTCTTCGGCCTGCTGCAGTTCGTCTCGACGTTCGCCATCACGATCGCCTACGTGCGCTGGGCCGACCGACACTTCGACCCCGCCGCCGAGAAGATCCGGGCCAGCATGGAAGGTCACCCCGAATGACTGCTCTCGCGATCCCGGCTGCCACTAACGTCGGCAGCCCCGGCCTCAACATCACCATCTTCGTGATCTTCGTCGCCATCACCCTGGCGATCGTCATCCGCGCATCCCGCAACAACAAGACTGCCGCGGACTACTACGCCGGGGGACGCGCCTTCACCGGCCGCCAGAACGGCATCGCCATCGCCGGCGACTATCTGTCCGCAGCGTCCTTCCTCGGGATCGCGGGCGCCATCGCGATCAACGGTTATGACGGGTTCCTCTACTCGATCGGGTTCCTCGTCGCCTGGCTGGTTGCCCTGCTGCTGGTCGCCGAGCTGCTGCGCAACACGGGCAGGTTCACGATGGCCGACGTGCTGAGCTTCCGCCTGCGGCAACGGCCGGTACGCATCGCGGCGGCCATCTCGACGATCGTCGTCAGCTTCTTCTACCTGCTGGCCCAGATGGCCGGCGCAGGTGGCCTGGTCGCCCTGCTGCTCGGCATCGACGCAAAGGCCGGCCAGAGTCTGGTCATCGCCCTCGTAGGCGTCATCATGGTCGGCTACGTACTCATCGGAGGCATGAAGGGCACCACCTGGGTGCAGATCGTCAAAGCCAGCCTGCTGATCGTCGGCGCCTTCGTCATGACGGTATGGGTGCTCAGCAAGTACGGCTTCAACCTCTCCTCGGTCCTCGGTGGAGCGGTCACGGCGCCCGGCTCGGGCGGCGAGAAGATCCTCGGTCCGGGCGTGCAGTACGGCGCGAGCACGACGAGCAAGATCGACTTCATCTCGCTCGGCCTCGCGCTTGTCCTCGGCACTGCCGGGCTCCCGCACGTGCTGATGCGCTTCTACACCGTGCCGACGTCCAAGGAGGCTCGCAAGTCCGTGGAGTGGGCGATCTGGCTGATCGGCATCTTCTACCTGTTCACCCTCGTGCTGGGCTACGGTGCCGGCGCCCTCGTCGGATCGAAGGCGATAAAAGCCGCCCCGGGTGGGGCGAACTCGGCGGCGCCACTGCTGGCATACGAGCTCGGCGGGACGGTCCTGCTCGGGATCATCGCCGCCGTCGCGTTCGCCACCATCCTCGCCGTCGTCGCGGGGCTGACCATCACGGCCAGCGCCAGCTTTGCGCACGACGTCTACGGTCAGGTCATCAAGCGCGGCGAGGGCGGCGCGGACGCCGAGGTGCGCGTGGCCCGGATCGCCGCCGTCGTCATCGGCATCATCGCGATCATCGGCGGCATCTTCGCCAACGGCCAGAACATCGCCTTCCTCGTGGCGCTGGCGTTTGCGATCGCCGCGAGCGCGAACCTGCCGACGATCCTCTACTCGCTGTTCTGGAAGCGGTTCAACACCCGCGGCGCGTTGTGGAGCATCTATGGCGGGTTGATCAGCGCGGTGGTGCTGATCACCTTCAGCCCGACAGTGTCGGGCGGCAAGGTGACGGCCGGCAAGTCGTCGTCGATGATCACCGACCCCTCGATCGACTTCCACTGGTTCCCGCTGGCCAACCCGGGGCTGATCTCGATCCCGCTGGGTTTCCTGCTCGGCTACATCGGGACGATCACGTCCAAGGAGTTCAACGCGGCCAAGTACGCCGAGATGGAGGTGCGTTCCCTGACCGGCGCAGGAGCAGAGAAGGCGGTCGTGCACTAGGCCGGCCCAGCCGCCGGCATACCCCTGGTCGCCGACGCCCCGGACCTCGCTGGTCCGGGGCGTCGTGCCCTTGCCTCTGGAGGCGGAGGACACCATCGCCCGGCCCAGGTAATCCTGCTCGCGCGCCAGAGCATGCAGGCCGTCACCCCAGACGCTCGCAGAGGCAGCCAGCTCCGCTGCCACGGTGATGGGGGCGCCCGGCACGGACAGGGAGCCCACCTCGGCCGCGCCGGGCAGCAGCGGTCCGCTGCTGCCCGGCGAAGGCGTGCCCATGGGCGCTCAGCGCACCCGGCCGCACCTCATTAGTACGCACCTGGCCCCCCTTAGCCATCGACGACGACAGGGACCTATACCGGCGTATGCGAGCACACCTGGGCCGCCGCCGGTGCCTACTGAACCCCTCGGCTTCGATGACACACGCACGAGCGCACCGCCGGTGGCATATCTCCCTCCGGCGGTACGCTCTGCGTCCCCTGTTCCCCTGTTCCCCCATATTGACCGGGTCCCCCGATCCGGCCGTCCTCCGACGGGTCGTCGGCGCCCCCGCGCCGACGACCCGCCCGCTCGTCAGGACACGTGCGTGTCCCAGCTGACCCGCGCCCGTGTCCCGGTCGGGCGGACGTTCGTCTCGTGCCGCTTCGTCTCACCGGCAGGTGGCGGGTCGGACCGGAGCAACGCGGCTTCGTCGAGAGCCAGTCCTTGCGCCTGCGTCGGTGCGGCACCTCCGCGACAGGCGGGAACCCACCAGCGGTCCGCGCCGTTGCGCGGGCGCTGCGGGTACTCGTCCATGGCCTGTTGCAGCAGGTCGTCGACCCGCGCCCGCAGCACCGCCGTGACCTCGGCCGGGTCGGCCCCGGGTCCGGGCCGCAGCGGCTCGCCGACGAGCACGGTGATGGCGGCCCCGCGACCCCGCCCGAGACGCATCGCGAAACGCCCGCCCACCGTGGCCGTCCGTTGCGTACCCCACAGGGCGACAGGAACGAGCGGTGTCTGGGTGATGATGGAGATCGCTGCGGCGCCGGGCTGGAACGGGCGCAGCGTGAAGGAGTGCGAGATCATCGCCTCGGGAAAGATGCCGACCACCTCTCCGGAGCGGGCCTTGTCGACGGCCTCACGCAGGGCGACCTCGCCGTGGAAGCGGTCAACCGGGACATGGCCCATGGCGTTCATGGCGCTGCGGACAGGCGCCAGGGCGAAGACGCCCCGCTTGGCGAGGAACCGCGTCAGCCGCCCTCGGTTGACACCGACCAGGCCGACGAACATGAAGTCCAAAAAGCTCAGGTGGTTGCTCGCGATGACCGCACCGCCCTGCAACGGGAGGTTCTGCGCGCCGCGCACCTCGATGTGGAGCCCGAACAGCCGGAACAGCGCCCGGGACAGGCGGATGACCAACCGGTAGGTCCAGTCGGGCTTCTTGACGCTCAGGCTCACACCCATGGTTCGGTACGCATCATCCTGCGGATTGCCGGGCTCCGCTCGCCGCACGGGAGGAGCCGTCTGTCCCCTCGGACCAGGGACACCTTCGGACCTCCCAGCAGGATTGGCTAGGTTTGCAGGGGTCAGTGCAGGACGAGGCACCGCAGCCCGCCCAGAGCCCAGCAGAGTCGCAGGAGGATCGCCGTGTCCAACGAACCCTCGAACAGGTCCGAAACCAGCACGCTCGAGAACCTCGGTCACGAGGACCGATCGTTTCCACCTGACCCCGGGTTCACCGCTCAGGCGAACGGCAAGGCCGAGCTCTACGACCAGGCCGAGGCGGACAACGAAGGTTTCTGGGCCGAGCAGGCCCGCACCCGGCTGACCTGGAGCAAGGAGTTCACCCAGGTCTTGGACTGGAGCAAGGCCCCGTTCGCGACCTGGTTCGCAGACGGTGAGCTGAACGTCGCCTACAACTGCGTCGACCGTCATGTCGAGGCCGGTAACGGCGACAGGGTTGCCATCCACTTCGTCGGCGAGCCCGAGGGCGACACCCGGGATATCACGTATGCCGAGCTCCACCAGCAGGTTCAGAAAGCCGCAAATGCGTTGCAGGACCTGGGGATCGGCAAGGGCGACACCGTCGCGATCTATCTCCCGATGATCCCCGAGGCGGCTATCGCCATGCTGGCCTGCGCCCGGATCGGCGCTCCGCACTCGGTCGTGTTCGGCGGGTTCTCGGCCGAGGCCCTGAACTCGCGCATCCAGGACACCAAGTGCAAGCTCGTCATCACCTCGGACGGCGGTTACCGGCGGGGTGCCCCTGCCGCGCTCAAGCCGGCGGTGGACGGCGCGGTGGACCGGGAGGGCACACCCGTCGAGCATGTGCTCGTCGTCAGGCGCACCGGCCAGGACGTCGCCTGGAACGACGAGCGTGACGTCTGGTGGCACGAGGCCCTCGACAAGGCCGCTGACACCCATGAGGCGGTGGGGATGGAAGCCGAGCACCCGCTGTTCATCCTCTACACCTCCGGCACGACCGGCAAGCCCAAGGGCATCTTCCACACCACCGCCGGCTACCTGACCCAGGCGGCATACACGAGCTCCGTGGTGCACGACGTCCATCCCGAGACCGACGTCTATTGGTGCACGGCCGACATCGGCTGGGTGACCGGCCACTCTTACATCGTCTACGGGCCGATGGCGAACGGTGCGACGCAGGTGATGTATGAGGGCACGCCGGACACGCCGCACCAGGGCCGCTGGTGGGAGATCGTCGAGAAGTACAAGGTGACGATCATCTACACCGCGCCGACGGCGATCCGCACCTTCATGAAGTGGGGTGAGGAGATCCCGGCCAAGTTCGACCTGTCCTCGCTGCGGGTGCTCGGGTCGGTCGGCGAGCCGATCAACCCGGAGGCGTGGATCTGGTACCGGCGGGTCATCGGCGGCGACAAGGCCCCCGTCGTCGACACCTGGTGGCAGACCGAGACCGGCGCGATCATGATCAGCCCGCTGCCCGGCGTGACCAACCTGAAGCCGGGCTCGGCACAGAAGGCGATCCCCGGGATCTCGGTCGACGTGGTCGACGACGAGGCGCACTCGGTGCCGAACGGCGGTGGCGGCTACCTCGTGGTCGACAAGCCGTGGCCCGCGATGCTGCGCGGGATATGGGGTGACCCGGAGCGCTACCAGGAGACATACTGGTCGCGTTTCGATGGCCTCTACTTCGCCGGCGACGGTGCCAAGAAGGACGACGAAGGCAACATCTGGCTCCTCGGCCGGGTCGACGACGTGATGAACGTGTCCGGTCACCGGCTCTCGACGACCGAGATCGAGTCGGCGCTGGTGTCGCACCCGAAGGTCGCCGAGGCGGCGGTCGTCGGCGCGAACGACGCGACGACCGGGCAGGCCGTGTGCGCGTTCGTGATCCTGCGTGGGTCGGCCGTCGAGGAGGCGGACGCGCACGGGGACGAGCTGGTGCAGGAGCTGCGCGCCCACGTGGCGAAGGAGATCGGACCCATCGCCAAGCCGCGCCAGATCATGGTCGTCAAGGAGCTGCCCAAGACGCGCTCTGGCAAGATCATGCGCCGGCTGCTGCGCGACGTCGCCGAGAACCGAGAGGTCGGCGACGTCACGACCCTCGCCGACTCCGCGGTGATGGACCTGATCAAGTCCGGCCTCGACTCGGGCAAGACCGAGGACTGACCGGAGGGTCACACCGAGAGCTGTCCCCGGCTTATCCCCGGTGTGGGGGCCCACCACTGCCTACTCGGGCCCCAGCACACCGGCGCCCGGATGCCGCTCGCGTCCGAGCTGCTGCGCGCCGGGTTCCTCACTGTTCGGCGGATCGACGTGCTCATGGGTCTGCTCTGGGGCGCGGTGGACCGCCTGCTCGCCGGTGACCCGGTTGCCGACCGCACGGAGGCCGAGCTGCGCGCCGCCGTGACCCGCGACGAGAACACAGCCGTGGCCTACGTCCTGAGCGCGGTCGACGTGATGTTCGCGATGCGCGCCGGTCGGCTCGAGGAGGCCGAAGCTCTCGTGGCGCGCTCGATGGACGTCGGCCGCGACGTGGGAGACGCCGACGCCCCGAACTGGTTCGCCGGCCCGCTCACCGACCGGACTCACGTCTTTATCGACAAGACGGACATCGGACCGTCGAGAACCCGGGAGAACGTGAGTCCGGTCAACGTTGCCTCTGCCCATCGTGGGGGCTGACGCCGGGGACACCATCAGCTGATCTCCGTCGAGTCGTCGACGTCGACCGACGGGCGGCGTGTCTCGGGTTCCCTGCTCGACGTGGGCTGACCGCCGAATTCCTGGCCGATAACCTCGGGAGGTGAGCGAACCCGAGGAGTCTCCGCCGCGACGTCTCCTGTCTCGGGGGACCTGGCCGGAGACTCGCTACGTCGCCTCTGCCCTGCGGACCGAAACCGTCGGCGGCGCACTGCTGCTCGGTGCCGCGCTGATCGCGATCGTCTGGGCGAACTCGCCCTGGTCCGATGCATACCAGGCCCTGGGCAACCTGGTCGTCGGGCCCAAAGCGCTCCACCTCGACCTCAGCCTCGACACCTGGGCGGCCGACGGGCTGCTCGCCGTCTTCTTCCTTGTCGCAGGACTAGAGCTGAAGCGCGAGTTCGTCGCCGGTGACCTCTCCGACCGCAGCAAGGCCGCCCTCCCGGTCGCTGCGGCGATCTGCGGGGTGGCACTGCCAGCGATCCTGTATGCCGTCGCGGCCAAGGCCACGGGCGGGGAGGGAGACGTGCTGCGCGGCTGGGCGATCCCGACGGCGACCGACATCGCGTTTGCCCTCGCCGTCCTCGCGGTGATCAGCACGCACCTGCCCTCGGCACTGCGCTCGTTCCTGCTCACCCTCGCCGTCGTCGACGACCTCATCGCCATCACGATCATTGCCGTGTTCTACACCGACTCCGTGGCGCCGCTCTGGCTGGCGCTTGCGGTCGTGCCGTTGGCGGTCTGGCACGTCTTGCTCCGCAAAGGGTGGACCAACCCCCTCCTGCTCGCGGTGCCAGCCCTGCTCGCCTGGGGCCTGGTCCACGCCGGCGGCGTCCACGCCACGGTCGCCGGCGTGCTGCTCGGCCTGCTCGTCCCGGTCTCCAAGCCCAACGAGGTCGGCGAGCCCAGCAAGCACAGCAAGGACAGCAAGCACAGCGAGGACAGCAAGGACAGCAAGCACAGCAAGCACAGCAAGCACAGCGGGGACGAGCACACCCTGGCCGAACGGGTCGAGCACAAGCTGCGGCCCTGGTCCGCGGGGGTGGCCGTCCCGATCTTCGCCTTCTTCGCGGCCGGCGTCCCCTTCCTCGCCGGTGGTCTCTCCGGTATCACGGACGCTCTCACGGACCCGGCCGCACTCGGCGTGGTCGTCGGTCTCGTCGTCGGAAAGTGCCTCGGGGTGTTCGGTGGCAGCTGGGTCTTCGCCCGGTTCACCAAGGCCTCGCTCGACGACGACCTCGCCTGGCCCGACATGCTCGGCCTGTCCCTCCTCGCGGGTGTCGGCTTCACGGTCTCACTGCTCATCGGTGAGCTGGCGTTCGGCCCGGGGTCGCCTCGCGACGACCACGTCAGCTTCGGCGTCCTGGTCGGGTCCCTCCTCGCAGCCGCCTTGGCCGCCGTCGTCCTGCGGCGCCGGAACCGCCACTACGCCCGCCTCGAGGAGCGGGAGATGCGTGACGACGACGGTGACGGCATACCAGACGTCTATCTCGACCGACCCCCGGCGCTAGGCTCGTGACACTGCCCGCAGCCATCCGCTGTCCACTGCCTACCGGCGAGGCCGACCCGTTGGAGGAACTGTTCATGGCGAACCACGAGAGCAGCTCGCAGGCTCGCACCCTCGGCCAGCTCGTCGCCCAGGTGACCGAAGACCTTTCCGTCATCGTGCGCACCGAGCTCCAGCTCGCCAAGGTCGAGATCACCACGTCCCTCGGCATCGCCGGCAAGGGTGCGGGACTGCTCGCAGGAGCCGGGGTCGTGGCGCTGTATGCGCTCGGTCTGCTCTTCGTGACCCTCGCCCTCGTGATCGCCATCTGGCTCCCGGTGTGGGCCGGCTTCCTCATCATCACGGTGGTCCTGCTCATCGTGGCGGCGATCCTGGGGATCCTGGGACGCAAGGCCCTACAGAAGGTCGACCCCAAGCCCGAACGCGCCATCGCGCGGGCCCAGGAGACCATCGCTGCGATCAAGGGTGCGAGTGCCTCGGGCGCGGAGCACGCGAAGGCGGTTCCCGCGGCAAACGCGCAGGTGGCCCTCGACGCCGGACCCGAGCAGCCCCGCGACAGGTGAGTGTGAGCCTCGACGCCGCCTCAGTCCTGATCGACGGGCCCTGGCACCACCGGCTCGTCTCGGCCAACGGCGCCCGGTTCCACGTGGCCGAGCTCGGCGACGGACCGATGGTCCTGCTCATGCACGGGTTCCCCCAGTTCTGGTACACGTGGCGCCACCAGATGGCCGCCATCGCCGACGCCGGGTGGCGGGCCGTCGCGATGGACCTGCGGGGCTACGGTGCGAGCGACAAACCGCCGCGCGGCTACGACTCGTACACGTCGTCAGCCGACGCCGCCAAGGTGATCCGTTCCCTCGGTGAGGAGAGCGCGATCGTGCTCGGCCACGGGCTCGGCGGGTTCGTCGCCTGGTGCCTGCCCAGCCTGCAGCCCGGGGTGACGCGGGCCATCGGGTCGCTGGCGATGCCGCATCCTCGCGTCATGCGCAAGGCCTCGATCCTCAGCCGGGACCAGCGGCACGCGAGCCGCTACCTCGTGGACATGCAGCGCCCGTTCGGTCCCGAGCGGGAGATGACGAAGGACCACACCTATGTTGCCGAGATCCTGCGCAGCTGGGCCTCCCCCTACGGCGAGTACCCGGGGCCGGAGGACGTCGAGCGCTACGGCAACGCGATGGCGATGCCGTTCGTGGCGCACTCGGCGGCGGAGCACTACCGCTGGTTCGGTCGCAGCCAGATCCGCCAGGACGGGCCGTTGTTCAACCGCCGGATCCGCGGGCCGATCGACCAGCCCGTGCTCTACCTGCAGGGGACCGAGGACGGCTGCGTCATCCAGGCGAGCACGGGGGGGTCCGAGGCATACGTGAGCGGCCCGTACACCTATCAGTCCATCGACGGCGCCGGTCACTTCCTCACCGAGGAGGCGCCCGACCGGGTGAGTGGGGCGATCGTCGACTGGCTCGACAGCGTCGACGCGTGAGCGCACCCGTCGCCTGGTCGGTATGCGTCTGGCGAGCGCTCAGCACATGATGCTGCGCTCAGCACACGGTATGCGGTGGGCTGAGCGCACGACCGTGTGCTGAGCCAGGCTCCAACCAGCCGGGCCCCGGAGTGACCCAAACGGGTCAGCCGGTCGAGCAGCCGCCGGTGGAGACGGGCTGGCCGGCTCCAGCGGCGGCATCGAGGACGGGCCGTGCCTCGGCGAGGGTGAGCGCGTACCCGGTCGTGGCGTCGTCGAGCGACTTGGCGAACACGACGCCCACGACCGCTCCGGCGCTCGAGAGCAACGGCCCGCCACTGTTGCCCGGTTCGACGCGCGTGTAGAGCGAGTAGATCTGGCGCTCCACACCCGGCTGGCCGTAGATGTCCGAACCGGTGGCCACCAACGTCCCGCGCACCCGGGCGGCGTCCAGGCGGAACGGTCCGTCGAGGGGGAAGCCCGCCACGACCGCCCCGTCGTTGTTGGCGAGCGCCCCGCCGAGCGGCAGCGCAGGCGCCGACAGCTGCGGGACGGCGAGGACGGCGAGGTCACGTTGCGGGTCGAACACGACGATCTGGGCGGAGTACTGGCGACCGATCCCCTGCACCTGCACCTGGGCCTCGCGCATCCCCGCGACGACGTGCGCGTTGGTGACCACGCGCCCCGGGGAGACCACCCATCCGCTGCCCTCCTGGCCGCGGTTGCACGCCTCGGCGACGCCCGTGACACGGACGATGGACCGGGCTGCGGACTGGACAGCCGCCGCAGAGATGCTCGAGCCGTTGGGCGGCGCCACGGGGGCGATCGGCTCCGGGGAGAGGCCGTCGAAGACCCTGGGTATGCCGTTGCGGTCCAGCAGCGCGCGGAACCCGGCGAACAACCGTCCCGACTCCGGCGGCACGATCCCGTCGATTGTGCGCAGCACCCGCGACTCTCCGATGGCCCTGGCGATCGTGGGCGGGGCAGCGCTGCGGACCGACCCCGCCACGAACCAGATCAGCAGCGAGACGGCCAGCACGGTGGCCACCCCGCCGAACAGCGCGTCGAGCGTTCGCGCCGGTCGGGCCGTGACCCGCGACCGCATCCGGCCGCCCACGGTGCTGGCGATCCCCTGCCCGATACTGGCCGCCACGAACACGCTCACGACGAGCAGTGCGACCCGGGCCGGCTCGTGCTCGACCACCCAGTCAAAGTGCACCAGTAGCGGCGGCAGCAGCCACATCCCGAGCGCGCCGCCACCGAGAAACCCCACGAGAGACAGCGCGCTCACCAGCAGGCCCTGACGGTAGCCCGTAACGGCATACAGCACGAGCAGCACGACCAGGACCAGGTCGAGGATCGGGCCGGTCATGCCCGCCCCCTCGTCAGCCGGTCCGGGAGCGCCTGCACGCGGTCGCCGTCCCAGGGGCGGGCAAGCCCGGCGAGCTCCAGGACCTTGTCGACGATCCCTCCGGTGAAACCCCAGAGCAGCAGGTCGTCGCCGAGAGCGAACGCCGGCCCGCGGTAACCGGACGGGTGGCTGACCGTGAACCGGTTGGCCGGGTCGGTGAGGTAGCTCAGTGGCGCGAGGATGACGCGCGCCACCTCGGCCGGGTCGCCCAGGCCTACCGGACCCGGGTCGCGCCACCACCCCACCACCGCCGTGACGAGGAACCCGCCCACCGGCAGGAACAGACGCGGCAGAGTGCCCAGCACCTCGACACCGAGCGGGTCGAGGAGCACCTCCTCCTGCGCCTCGCGCAGAGCCGTCCCGGCCGCGTCGACGTCACCGGCTTCGGTGCCACCACCCGGTAGCGCGACCTGGCCTGGATGTGAGCGCATGTCATGGGCCCGCTCGATCAGCAGGACGGCGTCCTCACCGTCGGGGTCAGGGCCGAAGAGCAGCAGCACCGCCGACTCGCGCCCACCCTCGTCAGGTGTGACGACCCGGCTGAACCAGGCGGCGTCCGTGCTCCGTGCGGCGGCCATGAGGCGGTCGAGCCACGCGGGTCGGAGGTCGCGAGACCCCAGCTGAGGTGCGAGTGTCTCCCCCGGGCCGGCGAGGGACGGCATATGAGACATGGGTCAGGCTCGAACCCGTACGTGCGCGCGTACCGGAGCGGGGAGCGGTCCCGCGGGCGGGACCGGGGGCACCGCGCCGGGCTTGAGCTCGTATGCCAGCAGGGTCAGCGCCCGCTCGCGGTCGGTCTCGCCGATGCCGTAGCTCGGGCAGAGCGCGGCCACCGAACAGGCCCCGCAGGCGGGCTTCTTGGCGTGACAGGTGCGGCGACCGTGGAAGATCAGGACGTCGCTCAGCTCGGTCCACTCGCGCTTGGGGATGAGCGCACCGACCGCGTGCTCGACCTTGACCGGGTCTTCGAGAGCGGTCCAGCCGAACCGGCGGACGAGCCGGCCGACGTGCGTGTCGACGGTGATCCCCGGGATGCCGAACGCGTGACCCAGCACGACGTTCGCGGTCTTGCGTCCGACGCCGGGAAGGGTCACCAGGTCGACCAGCCGCTCGGGGACCTGTCCCTCGTAACGCTCGACGAGGGCGCCGCCGAGCTTGATGATGGCATCGGCCTTGTTGCGGAAGAACCCGGTGGACTGGATCAGCGTCTCCAGCTCGGAGCGGTCCGCGCCGGCGTAGTCCGAAGCCGTGCGGTATCGCTGGAAAAGGGTGGGCGAGACGATATTGACCCGGGCGTCGGTGGACTGCGCGGACAAGATCGTGGCGACGAGCAGCTCCAACGGGTTCGTGAAGTCGAGCTCGCAGCGGGCGTAGGGGTAGCGCTCGTGCAGCGCCCGGTACATCCGCCGGGCCCGACGGGTGAGGGCCACAGGCGACTCCCCCGGCACCGACGGCGCAGCGGAATCTGACGTCGCAGGCTCCTCGGACACCCGAGCAGCCTACGTTGCCCCCCGGGCACCGAGCTCCACGGATCC
This sequence comes from Lapillicoccus sp., assembly GCF_039935575.1. Taxonomy (GTDB): domain Bacteria; phylum Actinomycetota; class Actinomycetes; order Actinomycetales; family Dermatophilaceae; genus Lapillicoccus. The sequence continues at coordinate 1,276 of NZ_JBDTKA010000147.1, read as the reverse complement.
GTCCCCTGCGCACCTGGTAGGAGTGCGTTGAGCGCGGCGTACGCGTGCCTGTTGGGTGCCTGCCGCGTGCCTACCGCTGACATCCGCGCGCTCAGCCGGCCGCCCACACCGACCGTGGCACACTGTGCGCGTGGACCTCGACGTGGTGCGGCGGGCACCGTTGTTCGCCGCCCTCGACGACGAGGCGGCCGACGCCCTGCTCGGTCAGATGAACGGTAGGCACATGGAGCGTACGGACGTCCTGTTCAGGGAGGGCGACCAGGGCGACACGCTTTACGTCATCGGCGAGGGCAAGATCAAGCTCGGCCGCTCCAGCGTCGACGGCCGGGAGAACCTCGTCGCGATTCTCGGTCCCGGGGAGATGTTCGGCGAGCTCAGCCTGTTTGACCCGGGCCCTCGCACCATGACGGCGACCGCCGTCGCCGAGACCCAGCTGATGGGTCTGAAGAACGACTCGCTGACCGGCCTGCTCACCGGCCGGCCCGATGTCGCGACGGCCTTGCTGGCTGCCCTCGCGCAGCGGCTGCGCCGCACCAACGAGCACCTGGCGGACCTCGTGTTCACGGACGTCCCGGGGCGGGTCGCCAAGGCGATGCTCGACCTCGCCGAGCGGTTCGGCAGACCGGTCGAGGAGGGCGTCGTGGTCAGCCATGACCTCACCCAGGAGGAGCTGGCTCAGCTCGTCGGGGCGTCTCGCGAGACCGTGAACAAGGCGCTCGCCGACTTCGCCAGCCGTGGGTGGCTGCGCCTGGAGGCGCGGGCCGTGCTGCTGCTCGACGTCGAGCGCCTGCAACGTCGCGCCCGCTGATCTTTTGCGTGTGGGATCTCAAAAGGCGTGTCCAAATCTCTTATGTCTGTCGACGGCGGCCACCACATGGCCGGGTACCGACATGTCGGCCTCGCGCCGACCTGCCGCGGTGCGACCTCACGCCGACGCTGTTGTCGTGGGCTGCCGTCGCCTCCGGCAACGCGAGCTAGGGGCTGGTGTGGGCCACTGGCCAAGTGCAGTGCCAGGTCTGCTCGCGTCGGGTCATCGTGAATGCGACGGCATGCGGCAGCGGCGATCCCCACACGTCTAGCCCATTGTCGCAGACCGCACTGATGCCTGTCGTCAGGCTGGCCACATGTCCGATGATCAGCACCGGCTCATTTCCGTGGTCGAGGCCGATCCGCTTCAGAGTGGAGCGGACCCGGTCCTGGACTTGATGTCCGGTCTCGCCGTCGGCGACGCGGGCTGCGAGGTCCCCGTCGACGACCCACGCGCAGCACCTCAGCG
>NZ_JBDTKA010000146.1:0-6214 GCF_039935575.1 Lapillicoccus sp. | reverse complement strand
GTGGCGAGGGGATAGAGATGAGACGCGTAGTCGGGGCTGATGACCAGCAGGGTCACGAAGCGACGTCCCGGTAGAGGCCGGCCAGCGCGGCCGCCATGGTCTCGATGCCGAACCTCTCCTTGACCAGGCGCCGGGCCTGGGCAGCACGAAGGTCGGCTCCCGTAGCGGCGGCGAGGTCGAGGGCCGCCACCACAGCGGCGGCGAGTTCCCTGGGTGAGCCGGTGTCGACGAGTATGCCGGTGACCCCGTTGTCGACGTAGGTCGCCGGGCCGCCCTCCTTCGGGGCTACCACGACCAGCCCCGAGGCCATCGCCTCGAGGATGGCGATGCCGAACTCCTCCTTGAGGCTGGCGGACACATACACCGCACCGGGCGCGGCCAGCTCTGGACGGCCGAGTCGAGCGGCCGCGAGCCAGACGGCGACGACGGCGTTCGGACGGTGACCCGCAAGCAGCAGACCCCGCCCCGGTCCGTCGGCCCGCGGGACGACCGCGTCGATGAGGGCCACCTGCTCACGCTCGTCGTCCGTGGGCTGCTCGAGGTCTCCGCCCACGACCAGCAGGTTGCACCGGTCAGAGAGCACCGGGTCGGCCACCCACGCCTGAACGAGCGTGGCCATGCCCTTGACGCGGTGCAGTCGACCGACGGTGAGCGCCAACGGCAGCATCCGCCGTTCGGGAGGAAGCTTTTCCAGCACCGCATCGAGCACGCCGAGGGCCAACACCGTCGCCTCGTCAGCAACGTCACCGCGGGAGGCGGCGGATACCTCTCTCGCAGCGCGGTTGAGCGGAGCGCGGTCGATGCCCTCCGGCACGACGCTGACCCGGTAGCCGTCCAGCTCGAGGTCGAGACCGAGCAGGTTCTGCAGGTCGGCAGCGAGCGCTGGTCGCGGGAATACCACGAGATGTGCCGCCTGCTCCTGCAGCTCGCGCAGCAGCCGGACGCGGAAGAAGAGGTGCTCCGTGTGATCCGCAGCGCCGAAGCTCTCCCGAGTCAGGCTGCCGTCCGCCTCCCGCGAAGCGATGCTCGCGTGAGGGTCCGGCGCCACCGTCAGGACGATCGGGACACCGAGGTCACGGGCGGCCTCGGCAGCCGCCCAGGAGGCGACGTCCAGCATCCGCAGGTGCAGGACGTCCACCCGGGTCCTGGCCAGGATGCGCCGCAGTGCGCGGCGGACGGCGACCCGCAACGGCCAGGCCTGCGCGGCGGGAACGGGCGGACCCCACAGGGGTACAGGAAGGTAGTGGTGGCCGGGACGGTCGACCGTATTGAAGTTGGACTCATCGCCCGACTTGCCCCGCGAGATGGTGAGGACCCGCCCGACCGGGCGGTCCAGGGCAACGAGGGCGTCACCCAGGTGGACGAGCAGTGTCGCGATGCCGCCGGTGTCCCCCCGCCCCGCGTGGAGCAGCTGGCCGTCGATGTCCGCATGCAGGAAGAGCTGCGCAACGGTGATGTCCTCCTCCTTTTCCTCCTGCCACTGCGCTGCCGGTGACGACGCGCGAGCGTCCAGATCCGAAAGAGCCAGCCGGGCTATCGACTGCAGTGGCCCGTCGCCGTACGCGATGTGAGCGTGCGCGATGTGCTCGAGCGTGGCTCGGACCTCGGTGTTCGCAGGCCCGGCGTTGTCGCCGAGGGCCGCCACGGCAGCCGCTCGCGACCCGGGTGGCTCCTGTTCGTCAGCGGCGATACCCCACACCAGGGTCAGGCTCGTCGTGCCCGGCACTAGTCCGAGGGTCTCGACCAGCCGGGCCCGGCGATCCTCCTCCAACGCTGCCGTCAGCGCCGCAGCCAATGCCTCCCGCACCGGGTCGGGATCTGTCCCGGCCCAGGTCTCCAACGTCCGCTGGGCCAGGGCGCCAGTGAACCCGCCGGTGGCGACGAGCGCCACTAGGCCCGGGAGCGCCGCCGACACCAGCGGCCTCGAGCCCAGAGCCCAGGCGCCATGCTCACGAAGGTGAGCTTCCTGCCGGTGCAGCAGCGCCGCGAGCGCCGAGGCCGGCGCCTCGCCCGCGATGGCGCTCAGCGCATGCACGGCCAGGATGGCCGTCAGCTGGTCTGACTCGTAGGTCGCCTCGTCCAGCAGCACAAGCGCCGATGCCGGGTCGTCCTCTCGCGCCGCACCGGTGACGTCGGGCTGAAGGGCTCCGACGATCGTCGAGGTCCGCAGCCGGTCCAGCCGGCGGCCCGTGTCCCCCGCGACGTGCAGCGCCATGACCTACCCCCAGGTGTTGTCCTCCGCACCTATTCACCGCAGGGCCACGGTATGGATGCACTCGGAAGGTGTCAGTCCCCCACCAGCGCCGCACGCACCTTCTCGGCCGCACCGTCGAGCTGGGTGACCTCGGCGGTATCGAAGTCCTGGGCGTGCACAGTCGTGACGAGGCGTTCGAGCTGCGCGCGGACGACGTGGCGCTGATCGGGTCGGCAGTGCCAGCCCAGCTCCGTGAGCAGTTGGAAGAGGCGGTGCATGACCTGCGGGTCGGACGCGCCGTAGCGGCGAGGTTGGCTGATGGCGACATCGACCAGGTTCTCCAGGTCGGGCCCGCGCCGAACGACCCTGATGCGTTGGTCGTCGTCGGACAAGACCAACGGCCCCAGGTCGTACCCGGCGAGCTCGCACAGGAGGGCGGAGATATGGCCGAGGGCATGTGAAGCGGTCGTGGGGTCGTTGATCCCCGGAGAAAGTGCCTTGTTGGCAACGTCGGTCAGCTGTCGGAGCCCGTAGCCGATGTCCTGGACGGCGGTCCGTTCGACACCGGTGTGGACGCTCTTGTCGAGCGCCTGCTGCAGCCGGCGGCGCACCTCTTCGTCATCGGCGGCCGCCGAGGTCGACCACGCCGACCCGACCGGGCAGCCTTCGACGAGTGAGCTGCCGATGTGCGTGTTCAGGACGACCACCACGTCGAGGTCGACACAGATCCCCAGGAGCTCGCCGTCGTCGACACGGACCAGGAAACCCGACCCAGGGGCGGTCAGCGTCCACGCGTGGGGCGGGGTCTGCGGGACGTGCCGTGGCTCTTCCGGAGAGGGACCGAGCTCGTCGAGGGTGGACCGTAGCGTTGCGGTGGCGTCCTCGTGGACGTCGTGCAGCATCGTCTCGACGCGGATCTGTCGGGCCAGGTGGGCCAGGAAGACGACCAGGACGATGACGCTCGCGACGGCCAGGACGAAAGAGAGGGTGACCGAGACCCGAGGTACGAACTCGGGTACGGCGGCGTCGCTGCTTCGAACGGTCCGCAGCACGGTCAACGAGTACGTGAAGGTGGCGAGGAAGACGCCCAGGGTGGCCTGGACGAACATGTCGCTGGTGAAGGTGCGTAGTAGTCGTGGCGAGAACTGGCTGCTGGCCAGCTGCAGGGTCACGACCGTCAGCGAGAACGTCAACGCGGTGACGGTGATCAACGAGCTCGACACCGCGTCAAGGACGGTTCGGGCGGCGCCCGCGTCACCGCCGAAGATCACGGCGGACAGCCAGTCCGGCAGGGATCCGTCGACCGCTGCGTCGAGGTGCGGGACGGCCAGGCCCGCGACGAGCGCAGCGACCACTGACATGACCGGGAGTGGCCACAGCTGTGAACGGGTCGCGTCTCGCAGCGCTGCCAGCGGGGATGTCACGGTCACGGGCTCACTGCCGAATCCAGCTGAGGCCGGTGCGCCAGTACAACGATGGCGGTAGCCATCAGGGGAATGTAGGTGAGGTGGACGGCGAGACCGGTGACGAAGTAGGCCAGGTCGCCGTTGGGGACCCACCAGCCGGCCAGAGTGACGAGCGGGACGACGCCCACGGCAGTGACGTTGAGCAGCGCCAGGCCGACGATCCCCACGGGCTGGCTGACCGTCGGGCGGAGTGCGCCGAGGGCGAGGACCTGAAGGCAGTACCCCGCGGATGCTCCTACCACGAACAGCCACACACCGAGGGGGCCGGGGTAACCGTGCCTGCCCAGGCAGATGGCCAGGCTTCCGGCGATCGCGAGGGTGAAGCCTTGCGGGAGGACCAGCATGTGGGTCAGGCCCATGGCGGTCGTGCGCCACGGCCGGCCGCCCCCACCGAGGACGGTTGCAGTCACACTGTCGTTGCCGTTCACATCTCCTCCTTGAGCCCTCGTGGGATGAGGAGCCAGTCGACCGGGCAGGCGGTCGCACCTCGAGTTCCGGTGAGGTCGCGTCCTTAGAGGTTGTACACGTATGCAACCCAACCGTCGGTGATGTCTCGGCGCTCGTCGCAGGTCTTTCGAACTTCTGATCGTCAGGCTATCGACGCCGTCGGGCGCACCTGGTCACCGCACGCTGAGCCCGTCCAGTGCCAGACGACCCGACCGCGACGCGTTGGCGCTGGTCCGACGTCGCAGCACCGTCCGCAGCCGGAGCGCGGCGGCTACGGCCAGCCCGCTGACCACCAGGTGCGCGACGACGAAGGTCGTCCCGTGACCAGCGCCCAGCGCCACGCCGGCGAGCAGCGGCCCCACCGCCGAGACACCGGTCTGCAGCGCGGCAACCAGACCCAGTGTGGTCCCGACCATCCCGGCCGGAGCCAGGCTGGCAGTGAGGGGGTTGAGGACGGGCGCGAACAGCGTCTCGCCGACGGCGAAGATGCCGTAGGTCGTGACGAACAGCGTCGCTGCGATCTCTGGCATACCGGCCGAGATCGCGAGGATGCCCCAGCAGAGCACCCAGATCGAGCCGACCACGACGAGCAGTGCGGCGGCGTCACGCCGTGCGGTGAGCTTCACGACGACCATCTGGAGGGCGACGATGACCAGGCAGTTGACGGCGGCGGCAGTGCCGATCGTCCGCGCGGGTACCTCGAGGACGAGCAGCGCGTATGCCGGCAGTCCCGACTCGAACTGGGCGTAGAAACCCAGCGTGATCAGGACGGTGACGACGGCCACCCAGCGCAGACCCGGGATGCGGGACAGCCGGACGATCGTCGACCAGGTGCTCGCCCGGACAGGCTCAGCCGGCCCGACTGGCCCGACCGGCTCGACCGGCTCGACCGAGAGATCGTCCACCGCCGAGTGGGTGCCGGACCCCGGCCTCCAGCCGAGGCCGGCCACCCCGATGAGGGTGGCCGAGATCAGGAAGCCGGCCGAGGCCATGGCGAACGCCGGCCACAGGCCGTCGGGCGAGGAGAGGTCGACGACCTGGGCGGCCAGCAGGGCCCCGATGGCCATGCCGACCGAGGAGGCCGTGAACTGCCAGGCGAAGACCTTGCGACGGTCGCGTGAACCGACCCACTGCAGAACGAGGACGGACTGCGCCGGCTGGGCCGCCGTGATACCGGCGCCGAACACCAGCATGGCGAGCAGGAAGGTGACTGGCGTACCAGCAAGGATGAGCGCCGCGCTGGCCACAGCTGCCACGAGCTTTGCGACGACCGCCACCCGGACCGGCGAGAGCCGGTCGGCCAGCCGACCGCCGAGCGGCGCCGCCACCAGTGCGCCGATGGAGAACAGGCTCGACGCACCAGCTGCTATCAGCGTGCCCCACCCACGCGAGCTGGCCGCGTATGCGTACTGGTAGGGCAGCACCGTGCCCCACCCCAACATCCCGACTGCTCCTGCGAGCACGAGCAGGTTCGCCCGCTTCATCACTGACCCTCGACCTTCGACTTCATACACTTGTCGCTCTAAGACTTCGAAATCGAAATATTAGCATGCCACAATGAACGAGTGTCAACCACCAGCCGTGGTCCCACGGCTCACGAGCGCTACCGCGAGGACGTGGCCGCCTACGTCGCCGCCGGCGGCGAGGAGACCGTGCAGCGCGTCACGACCGCCATCAACGGCCTGCACAAGCGGCTCGGGCAGTGGTACGACCGGCAGCTCGTCGACCTCGGGCTCAGCCAGGGCGAGTGGGCCGTGCTGTCACAGCTCGCGACCTGCCCCGAGGGCGCCGCGATGACCCCCACCCAGCTGGCCGACGCCGCCGGGATCGCTCCCTCGTCGATGACCCACCGGCTCGACCGGATGAGCGAGCGCGAGCTCGTCTCCCGCTCGACCGACCCCGCCAACCGCACTCGGGTGCGGGTCACCCTGACGGCGACCGGGTGGGAGATGTTCTCGGCCGCGATCCAGGAGTCCGACGTCGTCGAGGGCGACGTGCTCAAGGCGCTCGACCCAGCGCAGCGCGGGCAGCTCGCTGTGCTGCTGGAGAGGGTCATTGCCGGGTTCGACGACGTGAGAGAGCCCTAACCGGGTGGGCTGCACCGGCG
>NZ_JBDTKA010000145.1:0-3651 GCF_039935575.1 Lapillicoccus sp. | reverse complement strand
CGCCGCGTTGGACGGTCCGGGGTTCTCCACCCGCCTCATCGGTTCGAACCGGGTGCCCCTGGCCGTCGACGAGACGGCCCAATTCTCCTGGGTGGTTACCCCGAAGGCGCCCGGCCCGCACACGCTGACCTTGACCCTCACCGCGGAGGTGCAAGGCCAACCCGCCCGGCAACGGATATACGAGCGACGGGTCAACGTTAACGTCGTGCCCCAACCCAATTTCCCAACGCGAGTCCTCACGTGGTCGGGCTGGTCCGAGGCCTTCTCCGGTGCCTTGGCGGCCGGATTGGTCGCCGGGGTCACATGGCTGGTGACCCGGATGCGTGGCCACCAGCGGATAGTGGAACCCGCCCGGAAGCCCCACCCGCCGGCCACCGACCCGGGAACGACCGCCCAGCCGCCCGGCGCCCCAGCCGAGGGGGGGTCGGGCTCGCCGGCGCCTGTCAATCCAGGAAAAACGTCTCCCCCACCACCATGACATGGAGAGTGGTCGACTGGCGGCGATGTGACGCAGGGCCTGGCGACTGGACCTCGCGCTCCGGCGCGGCAGAAGAGGAGGTCAGGACAGGGGATCCAGCATTGCAGAGTCCCCCTGGGTGGCAGCTAAACGCCGCGCATGTGGGTGTGGGGCGCTGCGGACCGTGTCACCGGGATGGTTCCTTGGGGGTTTGGTCGTGCCTGTGCCGTGTGGTGCTGCCGCGGCTCAGTGTCACCTCGTGTCGCACCGCCCACCATTGGTCAGGTAGGTCGACGACCGCGGCGTCGAGCCCCTCGTCGAGCACCCGCGACAGCCGCAGCAGGAATGCCGCGATGCCGGCGGCGCCCTGCATCCAGCCGGTTCCGGGCGGGAGCAGCGGCTGCCCCAGCCGGTGCTCGGTGAACCGCCAGCGGGCGCCAGTCTCGTCGACGATGGCGCGTTCGACGAGCGCGTCGGCAAGGTGTCGCGCGAAGGCCACACACTGATCCGCGTACGCCTCGCCGTCTGCGTTCGGCGCTGCTTCGGCCTGGGCGGCGTCCAGGAACGCCGCGCCGGCGCCCGCTGTGCCGCAGCAGCGGCCGTCGTTGTCCCAGAATCCCGGACGCAGCCGCTGTGGTATCCCGGAGGTCCTCATCGAGTGAAGGCACCGGCGGCGCCATTCCTTGGGCGTCGTCCCGCCGATCGGGCCGACGCCTACGTGCTCGAGGGCGGCGAACGTGTATGCGGTGCCGCTGGGGCCGTGGCACCAGGAGTAGGTGTATTCCTCGCCGTCTCTCGGCAACCACGGGATGCAGATAGGCAGGCGGAAACCGCCGCCTGTACGGTCGGCGACCGCGACGAGGTGCTCCGCACCGAGCCTGGCCGCTTCGAGGTACCGGTCTTCGGCCAGGGCCTGCCCGGCCATCGCCAGGGCCGCGACGACGCCGGCGGTGCCGTGGGAGTAGTTCGGCATCAGCCGCGCCGTGGCGGACGACATACGCCAGTCGAACCCGTCAGCGACGGGCTCGGCGGCCCGCAGCAGAGCATCGGCGCCCCGCCGGGCCACCTCGAGTCCGAGCTGGCTGCCGTGCCACACCCCGGTGAGAACGACGCCGGCCGTACCCATCACGATATCTGTGACCGGCATACCAGCCCACTGGCCCTCGGTGCTGAGCCATCCGTCGGGTGTCGCAAGCTCGACGAGGCGGGTCAGCGTCCCCACCTCGGCGTCGGGTGCGAGTAGACGCAGTGCGACCACATCGCCGGCCAGCCCGCCGTACAACGTCGCGTCCTGTCGCTTCCGCGCCGTGGTAGTCAGCCGCTCGACGATCCGGGCAGCAACCGCCTGCTCATCGGGAGCCCACGCACGGGTCAACCGCACCTCCGCGAGCAGGATCGCCAGACCGCCCAGACCCTCATAGATGCTGTCGCGGAACTCATCGGGCTCGGTGCTGCCCTCGGAGTCCTCGGTGGTGATGGTCGTCGGGAGCCACAGCCCATCCGGCTCGAGTCGCACCTGAGCCAGCACCCAGGCCAGTGCCTGACCACCTAAGTCGCGATAGGCCCCACCCCCAGCCACGGGCCAAGCATGAAGCCGCCACAACCTAGGCGTCAACAGTTGATCTCGTGCCATAACCGCACCTCGACAACCTCGTGAAAATGGCGGATCCGGCTCGACCCCCGAACAGATCCCCCACCACCTAGGCGCCGGCTCGCGGCGATGTGACGCACCTTCGCGCCCTCAGTGTCCTAGCCTCCGACGGCGGTAGTAGCGCTTCGCGAGAGGGGGTGAGCGCGGAGCCCGAAGCCGCCGACGCCGATAGCGCCGACAGCGATGTGCACGCTCTCTCGACCCTGCGGCGCCCAGTAGACGTCCTTCAGGTCAAGGAGTAGGGCCGCCTCGTCGGCGACCAGCGCATTGGCGATGCCGTACGCCAGCGGTACGACCGGACTGTCCAGCGCACGTTGGTTCGCCTCCGACCGCACCAAGAGCGCGCCACGAGAGCATGGCAATCCCGATGTTGTAGTGGTGGAAGTGCTCGCCATGCAGGTTCATCCCACCCCCGGCCGGTCCGTGGCCGTCACGGATCCGATGGGTCAGGGCGCGGACACCGGCGAACGTGGCGGTGAATGCGCCCCACGCGAGGATGGCGGCCCGCTCGTCGTGGCCCAAATCGCGATTCCACACTGCGCTCAAGCGGGTGGCGGCGTCACTCATGACCAGTCATGAACGCATCGGCGTCTATCGGTCGCTGTACCCGGCCTGCGCACGCCCGGAAGGCGGCGATGTGACGCACCTCGCGGCCCTTGCTTTGGAAGGGGTCGCTATGAGGGGCCTTGCTCACGAAGGCCCTACTTTGCGGGCGTCGATGAGGTGCCGTGCGGAGTGAGCGACGAAGGGCTCCCCATGACGCATCTTCAAGTCCAGCTCCCGCAACTTGTGCTCGTACCGGGTGACGGTGAAGTCGGGAACCCACCACACGCACTTGCGCAGGATCCAGACAATGGCCCCGACGTCGAAGAACTCCAAGCGGCATCGCGCTGTCTGGAGCAGCTCGATCTGCAGGCCCGCCCGTTCAGCCTGAGCGACCTCGCGTTGAGGGTCTCGGCCCTTTCGCTGCTCGGGCAGCGGCCCGAGGAAGAACTCGATGAGCTTGAACGCAGAGGCCGGTCCTACGTGCTGTGCGAAATAGTGCCCGCCGGGGCGCAGCACGCGATGAATTTCGTGCCAGTCGGGCCTGACGGGGTGCCGGGCGGTGACGAGGTCGAACGAGTCGTCGTCAAGGGGCAGCGGGGAGCCGCCCCGGGTCTCGAGGACACGAACACCGCGCGGCCCTAACGTGACACGCGCCCGTTCCGCGTTGGGCGGCCACGACTCGGTAACCACCATGACGGGAGGCAGCTCTGGTGCTTCCTTGATGACCTCCCCACCGCCGGTGTCGATATCCAGGGCCCGCTCTACGGCTGCGAGCCGCTGCGCGAGCAGCCGCGAGAATCCCCACGGGGCGCGCTCCTCGGTGGCTCGGCCGACCAGCCAGTCAAAGCCCCATCCGGTCATGTCTGCCGACTCGGCCTCCGCTATCAACTCGTCGAATCCACGCATACGTCGAGCCTCACAGACCCGGGAAGGTCCGTCCAAACCGTTTTAAGAATAACGAGCAGCGGGGTGGAGCACTCGCGCCCGACAGGCGGCG
>NZ_JBDTKA010000144.1:0-4612 GCF_039935575.1 Lapillicoccus sp. | reverse complement strand
CTCCAAGGAAGGTGTTGCTTCGATCATTAGATCTTGGGGTCCGCTTGACGGGAAGTTCCATGAAGTAGTCCACGCACCAAAACTGGCGCTCTCCCACGTCGCCTTTTCGCCTCCTCGACATGGGTAGCCAGTCAGGGAACGTCCGCTCGTCGACATTATGTACGTGATCCAGGGTGGTCATGATGCGTCGCTGTCTGTGAGTTTGGTCAGGAGTTGGCCGAATAGGTCGGCGCGGTGGTGTTGGCCTTTGCTGGTGGAGTCGTCGTGCTGGGCTTGAAGGGTGGGCCGGAACTCGATGCTGGTTTGGAAGAACGTGCACGTCTCGCAAATGTTCTCGAAGGCGCAGTCGAGTTCGGGTGGCCTTGTGCAGTAGCCGTTTCCGAGTAGTCGGTGGTGTTCGCGGCGTAGCCGGGCCATTTTGGGTCCGATGATGTCGGCGGGCAGCGGTCTGGCTTGGTCGTACAGTGCGTCGACTTTGTCGGTGACGGCGAAGTATTCGTCGGCGACGGTGCGGTTGGCGATCTTGGCGTAGCGCAGGGTCATGTCGAGGCTGCGGTGTCCGAGCATCGCGGCGATCGCTTCGAGTGACATGCCGCGGTTGATGGCTTGGGTGGCCAGGGTGTGCCGGAGCTGGTGGGGGTGGATGTGCGACAGGCCAGCCGCTGCGCCGGCCCGGTTGATGAGCCGGGTGACGGTGTGCCGGTCCAGTGCCCTGCCGTTCTCCCGGGGCAGCAGCCAGGGGTTGCCGGGTGAGACGTACGTGGTGCGGTACGTGTCGATCAGCTCGACCAGTTGGGGGTGCAGCGGCAGGTAACGGTCCTCGCGGAGTTTGCCGACCGGGACGTGCAGCCACGGTCCGGCTCCGATGTGGACGACGGCGTCGGCGGTCAGGGCGGTGAACTCGCTGACCCGGAGGCCGGTGCGCAGCAGCACCTCGACGGTGACCCGCACGAGCAGCCGCCGTTCGTTGTACGCGGCTCGTAGCAGTTTCGCGGCGGCCGGGTCGTCCAACGCTTTGGGTAGCGGATGGTCTTGGCGGGGTAGGTCCCCCGGGAACATCGGCACCCGGGCCGGGGCTTCGTCCCAGCCCCACTCGTCGATCCGCACGAAGAACATCCGTAGCGTCCCCAGCCGGTGCGCCAGGGTGGCGGTGGTGGCTCTCGGCTTGTTCTGTCCCGGCCGGGCCGCGAGCCAGGGTTTGTAGCCCTCGATGTGCCGCCGGGTGACCTGGGTCAAGGAGGTGACCTCGGGGGCCCGCTCGTGCAGGAACCCCGCGAACGACCTCAGTGCCTGGTCGGTGTTCCTGACGGAGCCCGGGCGCAGGACGCAGCCGATCTGCTCCAGGTAGCGCCGCATCGGCGTCACCAGCTCCGGCCGGCCAGCGTCCAGCTGCTCCCAGGTCGGCAGCAGCAGCGGCCCGCTCATCGAACACCCGCCCGGAGCAGCGAGGTCGGGCTCGGAGTCGGGCTCGGAGTCGGGCTCGGAGTCGGGCTCGGGGTCGGGCTCGGGGGCGGCGCCTGGGGGTGTCCCGCGAAGACCTGCGCGTCGATGACCTCGGCTGCCTTGCGGTACTGGCTGGCGAGCCAGTCATCGGCCAGGTGCAGATAGATCCGGGTTGACTCGATGGACGCGTGCCCGGCCTGGGCCTGGACGGCCTCCAACGCCATCCCCGCCTCCCGCAGCCTCGTCAGGCAGGTGTGCCTCAGCTCGTGGCAGGTCGCATGCTCCAGCCCGGCGCGTCGCCTAGCGCCGGACAGCACCACATCGATACCTCTGGCCGACAACGGGTTCCCGCGGGTCGGTCCCTTCAGCACCACGAACACCCGGTCCGTGGGCGCGCCCGGTGGACGCTCAACGTCGAGGTAGGCGGCGACGGCCGTGAAGAACCGCGTCGAGACCGGCACCAGCCGCTGATGCCCACCCTTCCCGTCGGCGATGAACACCCGCCGCTCAGCGACCCGCAGGTCCTCCATCCGTAGCCCGAGTACCTCACACCGGCGCAGCCCGCCCAGCACCATCGCGGCGACCATCGCCTCGTCCCGGTGGGTACGCAACGCCGCCGTCAACGCGTCGACCTCGCCCGGAGCCAGGATCCGCGGCAACCGGCGCACCCGCCTCGTCAACGGGACCCCGCGACCCGGACGGGAACGTTCACGCCGGGTCGGCAAACCCCGCGGGACCGGGTTCGCGATCACGTCACCACGCACCTGCAGGAACGCGAAGAACCCCGAGATGATCGACAGCCGCCTAGCCACCGTGCTCGAGCTGACTCCCGCCGGCTCACCCGCCGGCAGCACCCGAGCCGGCGCCCGATCGAACACCCCACCGGTGCGTTGAGCGGTGATGAACGCCATCACGTCAGCCGGGACCACCGCCTCCGGAGCCTTGCCCACGATCGAGAAGAAAACCTTCAAGTCGTAGCCCGCGGCGAGCACCGTGTTAAACCGACAACGCCCCGCCAGGAACTCCAGGTAGTCATCGACCAGCGGCATCCCCAGCCGCACCACCACCTCCCCGCCCGGCCCACGAGAACGCATCAGACCCGACACGAGAACAGACACCCCAAGCCCTCCATCTCCATCAGCAGGCAGCCCCAACGGCTGACGGAAATCTCCACCAAGATCACGTGCATAACAAGCATGTCAGGACGTCGCGGGCTGAGGATTTGGACAAGTTCGTGAGACGCGAGCTGCGACACCTCGGTGAGAACCAGCAGGTCACCGCTCCGCCGCGATGACAACTTCGATGAGTTCCTACACTGTTGTCGGATCTCATCTGATCTGTCGGAGTCTCATTTGTCTGGCGGTGACTTGGCGGTGATCTCGTTTGTCTGGCGGTGGCAGGCGGGGGGTCGTGGCGCTGACCCCGTCGATCGGCGCCAGTCAGGGCCCCCCAGAGCGGACTCGTGGCCGCGCGTGAAGGTGGCACCAGGGCCGGATGGTGTGTGAACGCGGTGGTGGCTTTGGCGTGGAACACCGACGCGATCGCGCCTGCGCCGCGGGTGGTTTAAACGCGACCGCGGCCAGCACCAGCAAGGCACCGTTGGCCGAGAACGCGGCTGAGGTAGTTGGGCTAGCGGGGCCGGCTGACAGCGCCTCGGTCGGATCCTCCGGCGGGTGTGGATGTGCGACGGTTTCTCGATGAAGTTGGTCGTGCCGTTCGTCCTGCGCAACCGCCCCGGCCACGTCGACGTCGAGATCCGAGCCAGCCTCGGATCCGCTGATTCTGGCGAAATCTTTCTGGACTCGACGTTGCCGCCGGATGCGGGCGCCGGTCTACCCATCCGCACCGCCACCATCGTGTACGAGGCGTCGGGCTACGCCGCGGCGATGGGGTGGGTGCAGCTGGTCCAGTCCAGCGATTCGCGGCATCCCGATCGGTTCGAGCTCGACCCTTTGGCCTTGCTCCGCAACGCGAACACCCCGTATGCGTTCTTCGGCATCAAGCCTCAGCTCTTCGACGCCCCCCAAAGGGACTCCCACGTCGAGCTGACGTGGCAGGCACGGTCATATCTCGCCGTGACTTCCGACGCCGTCATCAGCGCCGAGGCGTTGCCAGTCGCTGGGTTCTCCTGGGGCTTTGGAATCAGCGAGGCCGGGATCACGATCGAGCCCCCCGTCCGGCTCGACATCGCGAGTTGGGCTGACCACGTAGACCTACTCGAGAGCGAACATCCAGGGTGGCGGTTCACCCTGGGACAGTAGCTCAGGCCGGGTCGACGGTGCGGGTGACGACCCAGCGGTGCGGGGAGATCGGGCGGGTGCGGGTGAAGCCGTGGTTCTCGAAGGCGGCCATCGGCCCGGTGTGCAGGAACGAACCCGACAGCGTGCGGTCGTCGGTCTCTTCGGGGTAGCCCTCGACGACGCCGCCGCCGTGGTGGGCGATCTCGGTCAGCGCCCCGCCGAGTGCGGCGTCGGCGACGCCGCGGCGGCGCAGGCCCTTACCGGTGAAAAAACAGGTGATGCGCCAGTCCGGCAACGCGGCGAGGTCCTTCTCGTACCGGCGGCGGCTCTTGACCTCCGGCAGCTCCTCGGGCGAACCGAACTGACACCAGCCCAGGCACTGATCGCCGTCAAGGACCAGCGCGGCGTGGGTGCGGCCCTCGGTGACGCGCTGCTGCTTCTCGGCCCGGTTCTGCACCGCGGTGCGCCCCTTGCCCACCGTCAGGTGGAAGCCCATGCACCAGCAGCCGCCCCATACGCCGTTGTTCGCCTCGACCAGCCGTGCGAACGCCGGCCAGGTGTCCACGCCCAAGGGCCGCACGGAGCGGGCGGAAGGCGACGTGCCAGCCGCTTTCGGTTCGCTCACGGACACCTCCTCCTCCGTCTCCGGCTACAGCATGCCTCGCGGATCAGCGAACTGTGCAAGCACCCGGGCGATCGAGTCGACGTCGTCGGGCCTGTCCTGTGGGCAGCGACCGCGGCTGCTCGGTTATCGCGCGGCGAGGAAGTGCATGACACGCTGGGTCAGCAGCGCGGCTGCAGTCTGGTCGTAGGACGGCAGTGAGCTGTCTGCGAAGTAGTGCTGGTCTCCGGGGTAGAGAAACAGTTCCGCATCCTCGACCTCGTCGACGATGGCCCGGGCGGCGTCGATGTCGCCCTCTCCGACGAAG
>NZ_JBDTKA010000143.1:0-43085 GCF_039935575.1 Lapillicoccus sp. | reverse complement strand
AGCTCACGCAGCAGCGCCTCGGCATCGGTCACCATCCCGAACGGTCCGCAGAGATACCACTCGTCGACCGTCTCGACGGGGACCAGAAGGTCGAAGAGCCGACGCAGCCGGTCTGAGTCGAGCCGGCCGTGGAACAGCTCGACGTCCTGTGCCTCGCGGGAGAGCACGTTGACGAGATGGAACCGTCCCGGGAACCGGTTCTTCAGGTCCTCCAGCTCTTCGAGGAACATCACCGAGCTGGTCCGCCGGTTGCCGAACAGCAACGTCACCCGAGACAGCGGCTCCTGCTCGAGCGCCGTCGTGATCAGCGAGAGGACCGGCGTGATCCCCGAGCCCGCGGCGATCGCGACGTGGTGCCGGGACAGCTCAGGCTGCGTGGGGCAGGTGAAGCTGCCCATCGGGGTCATTACCTCGACCTCGTCGTCGGCACGCACGACCTCGTTCAGCCAGGTCGACATCCGCCCGCCCGGAACGACAGCGGACGCAACCCGAAGCGACCCTGCCTGCCCGTAGTTCCACGGCGACTGGCAGATCGAGTACGACTGGCGCACATCTGCGCCGTCGATCGTCGCGCGCAGGGTCAGATGCTGGCCGGGACGGAATGCGTACTCGTCCCACAGCTCGCGCGGAACCGCGAACCGGACCGCAACCGCTTCGTCGGTGAGTCGCTCCACCTCATGGATCCGCAGCGTATGGAAGGCGGCCCGCGCCCGAGGAGCCCTGGTGAGCAACGCCATTCAGATTGCCTTGAACTCGTCGAACGGCTCGCGGCAGTCCTCGCAGCGACGCAACGCCTTGCACGCCGTCGACCCGAAGTGAGCGATCTCGGTGGTGTGTGTCGAGCCGCACCGTGGGCAAGCGACCAGGCGTCTCACCAGGTCGACCGACACCGGCCCCCCGGTATGCGTCTGGGCTCGCCCAGGAGGGGCGATCCCCCACTCCCGCAATCGATCCCGGCCCTGCTCGGTCATCCAGTCGGTCGTCCACGCCGGGCTCAGCTGATGCCGCACGTGCGGCTCCCAACCGGCCCGACGGCATACCAGCTCGATCCGGTCCCGGATCGCCTCCATGGCCGGGCAGCCCGAGTAGGTGGGCGTGATGATGACCTCCACCGTCCCCGCGGCCTCGTCCGCGACGACATCTCGCAGGATGCCGAGGTCGGCGATCGACACCACGGGCACCTCGGGGTCAGGCACCTGCCCGATCGTCGCGAGCAGGTCGTCGAGAGCCACCCTTGTCGTCACCACGCCGTCACCACGCCATCACCACGTCGTCACCAGGTGGCACCCGGGTGCGAGCGCGCGATGTGCTGCATCTCGGCCAAGAGCGAACCCATCGGACGTGAGTGGACGCCCGCGCGGCCGCCGCGGGAGCGCCACGTCGGTGGGTCGGGCATCTGCAGGGTCGCCGCGGTGACGATGCGCTGAACCGTCGGCTCCGCAGAGCGCCGGATGACGGACGGCAGGGGTGCCAGGTCGGCGCAGACCGTGGCCACCGGGTCGTCCTCGAACAGCTCGTCGACGTAAGGCGCGACGGCGACGAGGGCGGCCTGCATCCGCGCGTGTGACTCGCGCGTGCCGTCTCCGAGCCGCGCGACCCACTGGGCGGCGTGGTCGAGGTGGTAGCGGACCTCTTTGACCCCCTTGCCCATCACCGCGTCGAGCACGGGCTCGGACGAACCCGCGGCCAGCAGCTCGACGCGAGCCGCCGAGAACCACAGCAGGCGTGCCATCTCGAACGCGAAGTCGCCGCGCTCCTGCTCCACGAGATGGATGTTGAACCAGTCCCGCTCGTCACGAAGCATGGCGAAGTCGTCCTCACCGCGCCCCGTACCGTCCAGCTCGCCGACCCGGCCATACAACACCCTCGCCTGACCCAGCAGGTCGAGGCTGATGTTGGCCAGCGCCATGTCCTCCTCGATCTGTGGCGCGTTCGTCAGCCACTCCCCCAGCCGCTGCGCGTAGACCATCGCGTCGTCGGCCAAGCCCATCAGGTACCTGGCGACGAGCGCATCGCCGGTCGGGAGGGCGTCGTCCACGGACCTCCCCGGAGACGGCACCGGTCCGCTCACCACATCGCTCACCCCCCGAGGCTACGGTCCTGCATCCAGTCAGAGGTACTCGACGTCGTCGGGCACGTCGTAGAACGTCGGGTGCCGGTAGACCTTGTCCGCGGCCGGGTCGAAGAAGGAGTCCTTCTCCCCCGGGCTGCTGGCGGTGATCGAGGCTGCCTCGACGACCCAGATCGAGACGCCCTCCTGCCGACGGGTGTAGACGTCCCGGGCGTTGCGTAGTGCCATCGTCGCGTCCGGTGCGTGCAACGACCCCGCGTGCACGTGCGACAGACCACGCTTGGGACGGACGAATACCTCCCACAAAGGCCAGCTGCGTTCAGCCGCAACCGTTCCCGAGCTCGTAGGCGTACCAGCCTCAGTCACGCGGCAGATCCTTGCCGCTCCCGGTCTGTCTGCTTTGTGGCGTACGCGTTCGCCGCCTCCCGCACCCAGGCACCCTCGTCGTGGGCGAGGCGCCGGTGGGCGATCCGTTCGGCGTTGCACGGCCCGTCGCCGCGCAGCACCCGCCAGAACTCGGCCCAGTCGATGACGCCGAAGTCCCAGTGGCCGCGTTCCTCGTTCCAGCGCAGGTCGGGGTCTGGCAGGGTCAGGCCGAGCCGGTCTGCCTGCGCCACCATCATGTCGACGAAGCGCTGACGCAGCTCGTCGTTGCTGAACCGCTTGATGCCCCAGGCCATCGACTGCTCGGTGTGGCCCCCCTTGGCCGCCGCCTCACCAGTGTCCGGCGGTCCGAACATCATCAGCGCCGGCCACCACCACCGGTTGGCCGCGTCCTGCGCCATGGCCCGCTGGCCATCGGTCCCCCGCATCAGGTTCCAGAGGATCTCGAAGCCCTGTCGCTGATGGAACGACTCCTCCTTGCAGACGCGGATCATCGCGCGCGCATATGGACCGTAGGAGCAGCGGCAGAGCGGCACCTGGTTCATGATCGCGGCGCCGTCGACGAGCCACCCGATCGCACCGCAGTCGGCCCAGGTCAGCGTCGGGTAGTTGAAGATCGACGAGTACTTCTGCTTGCCGCTGTGCAGCATGTCGAGCAGCTCGGCACGGTCGATACCGAGGGTCTCGGCGGCGGAGTAGAGGTATAAGCCGTGGCCGGCCTCGTCCTGGACCTTGGCAATAAGGATCGCCTTGCGGCGCAACGACGGAGCCCGCGTGATCCAGGCACCTTCGGGTTGCATCCCGATGATCTCGGAGTGCGCGTGCTGGGCGATCTGACGGATCAGCGTGCTGCGGTATGCGTCGGGCATCTCGTCACGCGGCTCCACCCGCTGGTCCGCCGCGATCAACGCGGCGAACGACGACGTCTCGTCTCGCTGTTCGCTGGCGCGTCCCGCGGCGACCGACTCGTCGAAGTCGGGAGTCTCCGACGCGTTGAGTGCTTCGTCGGGACTGAGGACGTCGTTGCCGTACATGCCGCCAGTATCCCCCCGACCACCACTCTCAGGCACACCCAGCTGCGCTCACGCAGCGGATCACGGCTTGGAGTCGATGTACCAGGTCCCGTCCAGCCGGACCAGGTCGATGTCGTTCTCGTAGCCCGACGGCACGTTGCTGATCTGCGACTTGGTCACCGTCGCCTTGTCGCCGTCGATCTGCGCGCCGGTGACCTTGGCCGTCTTGAGCCGGGTCAGGTCGGCCGGGTCGGTGATGTCACCGAGCACGCTCTCCAGCCCCACCTTGCACTGAGCGAAAGCGTCACCCACCAGCGCCTTCCCGCCCGTCGACACCTGCGAGCACGCTGCGCTCGCGTCCTGGTTGCCGAGCGCGTGCATGAACGCCTCGACTGTCGTCGTGGGCGACGACGACCCCTGCGCCGTGGTGTCGCCGCCGCTGCAGGCCGCCATGCCCACCACCAGCAGGGCGGCGGCACCGAGCGCGGCGGCGGGCTTGACGATGCCCACGTCAGCGAGGTTCGATCGTGACGTAGTGCTCGACGACGGGAAACGGGTCGTAGAAGTGGTGCAGCAGGTCGCGCCAGCGTGCATACTCCGGCGAGGACCGGAAACCCTCGGTGTGGTCCTCGAGCGTCTCCCACTCGACGAGCAGCAGGTAGGTGCTCGGTGACTCGATCGAGCGGGACAGGGACAGCGTCCGGAAACCCGGCATCGATGCGATGATCGGTCGCGCGACGTCGAAGGCAGCCTCGAACTCGGACTCCCGGCCGGCGATGACGGGCAGCAGCGCGTGTTCTCGGACCATGCGCTGAGTCTCTCTCATCGCGGCGACGTGGCGCGCCTGCGACCATGACGGCATGCCCCACCTGCACCCTCATGCGCACCCGCCCGTCGCCGACGCCAGCGTCCGGCTCGCTAACCCCGCGGACGCGTCCGCGATCGGGAGCGTCCAGGCACACCTATGGCGCGACCTGTATGCCGGCGTGCTGCCGGAGGAGGTGCTTGCCGGTTTCGAGGCCCGGGCCTTCGCCGACGTCTGGGCCAGCTCGCTGACGTCGCCGCCCTCCGGGGCGCACCGGGCGCTCGTGGCCTGCTCCGGCCTCGAGGTCGTGGGGTTCGCAGCCGTGGGTCCCTCGGTCGACCCTGACGCGACGGACGTCGACGCCGAGGTGCTCGTCCTCGGGGTCGAGAGCGGGTCGCGGCGCCAGGGCCACGGTTCCCGCCTGGTCAACGCCGCTGCTGACACGGCCCGAGGGTCCGGGTTCGGGCGGCTGCGCGCCTGGGTGCCGCAGGCAGCCTCAGACCCGTCGGAGCTGGCGGTCTTCCTGAGCTCGGCGGGCTTCGAGGCCGACGGGGCCTTGCGGGACCGCGTGGTCGGGCCCGACGACGCGGACCTACAGCACGAGATCCGGGTCATCGCAACGCTCCCCGAGTAGACGCCCGCTGAGACCGGCGTCCGGATGGGTCTGGTCGACGAGGGCCCGACCGACTCTGCAACGATGCCCGGTATGCCCGACGACGCCTCGCGCGCGCTCAAGGCGCGGTCGCTGTCGGTGGGACTGGCGACGAGCGCGTACGGCGTGAGCTTCGGGGCGGTCTCCGTCGCGTCCGGGCTGAGCGTGTGGCAGACCGTGGTCCTGTCGCTGCTGCTGTTCAGCGGAGGTTCGCAGTACGCCCTCGTCGGTATCCTCGGCGCAGGCGGCAGCGGGGTGGCGGCCATCGCCACCTCGAGCCTGCTCGGAGTCCGCAACGGGCTGTACGCGCTGCAGGTGTCGAGGATCCTCCAGGTCACCGGGCTACGACGACTGCTGGCCGCCCAGCTGACCATCGACGAGTCGACCGCGGTGGCGATCGGGCAGCCGAACCCAGACGACCAGCGACGGGGGTTCTGGCTGACCGGTGTCGTCGTCTACCTCGGCTGGAACGTGACGACCCTGCTCGGGGCGTTGCTCGGCAACGCCCTCGGGGACCCCAAGGTCTATGGGTTCGACGCAGCGGCGGCCGCCGCCTTCTGCGCGCTGCTCTGGCCCCGGCTACGCGGTCGTGACGCGGCCGCCGTCGCCGCGTTGGCCGCCCTGTTCGCGGTCCTGCTCATCCCCGCGGCTCCCGCGGGCGTGCCCGTCCTGGTCGCGGCCCTCGCCGCGCTGGTTGTCGGGCTGCTCCCGCGGCGCGGAGACTCGGATGCCGGAGTCACCGGGCCGACCGGTCTAGCACGACGGGCCGGCGACGGACGGCGCTGCGACGGACGGGCCGGCAGACGGGCCGGCAGCGCGGAGGGGGCATCGTGAACCAGTGGGTCACGGTCCTGCTCGCGTGCCTACTGGCTTACCTGCTCAAGCTCGCCGGTTACCTCGTGCCAGGCCAGGTGCTCTCGGGAGCCCGGGTGCGCCGGGTCACCGGGCTGCTGCCCGTCGCCCTGCTCACCGCCCTCGTCGTGGTCCAGACGTTCGCGACATCGGGTCCGGCCGGGCCGGGGCTGACGATCGACGCGCGCGCGGCAGGTCTCGCGGTGGCCGTCGTCGCCCTGCTGCTGCGCGCACCGTTCCTCGTCGTGGTCATCCTCGGCGCCGCGACGGCCGCATTGCTGCGACATTTCGGCTGGGCGTCCTGAGCCGCCCCGAGCCGTGTGTCGGCGCTCGCATCTAGCGTGCACATCATGGAACAGCGACTCAGTCTCGTCACCCTTGGTGTATCCGATCTCGACCGCGCGCGGGAGTTCTACGAACGTCTCGGTTGGCGCCCCACCGGACCGACGCAGGACGTGGTGTTCTTCCAGACGGGAGGGATGGTGGTCGGGCTGTGGGGCCGCGCGGAGCTAGCACAGGACACGGGTGTGACGGACGGCGGCGGTTGGGGCGGCGTCACGCTCGCGCACAACCTGCGCTCGCCAGATGAGGTCGACGCCCTGCTGACCGAGGTGGAGGCCGCGGGTGGCACAATCCGCCGGTCCGGCACGGCCACCGAGTGGGGCGGTTACTCCGGGGTCTTCGCCGACCTCGACGGACACTGCTGGGAGGTGGCCCACAACCCGTTCTGGACCATCACCGATGACGGGCGGACACTGCTCGCGACCTGAGACCTCGTCAGGTCGCCGGGTCCAGTCAGGTCGTCACCTGTCCAGTCACGCCAGCCCGAGGTAGTGCTCCAGCCCGACCGTGAGGCCGGGGTGGTCGCCGACCCGGCGAACTCCCTCGAGCACGCCCGGCATGAACGACGTCCGGTCGAACGAGTCGTGCCGGATGGTCAGCTGTTCGCCGACGTTGCCGAGCAGCACCTCCTGGTGCGCGACGAGCCCACGCAGACGGACCGAGTGCACCGGTATGCCTGCCACCCTCGCCCCGCGGGCACCGTCCGGGTCCACCCGGGTCGCGTCGGGCACCTGCCCGAGGCCGGCGTCCGCGCGGGCTGTGGCGACGAGCCGCGCCGTACGCGCAGCCGTCCCCGAGGGGGCGTCGACCTTGTCGGGGTGGTGCAGCTCGATGATCTCCACCGACTCGTAGAACCGGGCGGCCTGCGCGGCGAAGCCCATCATCAGGACCGCACCGATCGCGAAGTTCGGCGCGACGAGGACTCCCACACCCGTCCCCGATCGCGATGGCGGTGCCAGGGAGATCTGGTCGACCAGGCGTTCGAGCCGCGGCTCGTCCCATCCGGTCGTTCCCACGACGACGTGCACGCCCTGGGCGACGCACCGGGCAACGTTGTCCGGCGACGCGTCCGGAACCGAGAACTCGACGACGACGTCGGCGCCGCCCAGGTCGCCGAGCGCGTCGGCCACGTCGTAGGCCGCGACGAGGTGCAGGTCACCGGCCCCTTCGACGGCCTGGCACACCTGGGTGCCCATCCGACCCCCGGCACCCACCACGGCAACAGCGAGCGGGCGGGTCGTTTCGGTCACGGTCGGGAGCCTAACGGGCCGTCACTGGGCGAACCCCGGTCACCTCGAGAGGGCCGGCCTGACAGACTGCTGTCCCATGTCTACCGGTTCGTTGGTGGGTGTCGACCGCCCCGAGTCAGGTGCCCCAACCCGAGTCCCCGTGGCTGCCGCGCAAACGGCCGTGCAGCTGGAGTGCGCCGGAGTCGGGGTACTCCTGTCCGTCCGAGACGGACGACTTCCAGAGGTGGCTCACTGGGGACCGGCCCTCGGCCGGTTGGACGCCGCCGGAGCAGACGCACTAGTGGGGGCCCAAGAGCAGCGAGTCGGACCGAACACGGTGGGCGTCCCCGTTCGCGTCGCCCTGCTGCCCGAGGCCGGCACCGGGTGGACCGGCAGACCTGGACTCTCCGGATCGCGCGACGGCGCTGGATGGTCGCCGCGGTTCGACGTGCACGAGGTCACGCTCGACGGCGCGCCGGTCGAGGGATTCGCCAGCGCCGGCTCCGGTGTCGTCCAGTTCGCGGCGACCGACGGGGAGCTCGGTCTCGACCTGCTGCTGACCATGGAGCTCACCCAGTCGGGGGTGTTGCGCTCGCGGGCGCGGCTCACCAACGCCCGGCCGGAGCCATACGAGGTCAACGACCTGGTGCTGGCCTACCCCGTCCCTGCCGAGGCCGCGGAGCTGCTGGACTTCGCGGGTCGGTGGGGTCACGAGCGTGTCGCGCAGCGGAGCACCTTCACGGTCGGCACTCATCTGCGCGAAGGACGCCGGGGGCGCACAGGAGCCGATGCTGCCTACGTGCTCCATGCCGGCACACCGGGGTTCGGGTTCGCCGACGGCGATGTGTATGCCGTCCACACGGCCTGGAGTGGCAACCACACCCACTACGCGGAGCGGGTCTTCGGCGGCGAGCGGGTCCTCGGTGGGGGCGAGTTGCTCCTGCCCGGCGAGGTCATGCTCGGCGAGGG
Source organism: Lapillicoccus sp. (assembly GCF_039935575.1). Taxonomy (GTDB): domain Bacteria; phylum Actinomycetota; class Actinomycetes; order Actinomycetales; family Dermatophilaceae; genus Lapillicoccus. The sequence continues at coordinate 34,768 of NZ_JBDTKA010000143.1, read as the reverse complement.
TCAGTCCTACGAGAGCCCGTGGGTCTACGCCGCGTTCGGACGCGGTTTGGACGAGGTCGCGCGCCGGTTCCACCGGTTGCTGCGAGCCCGTCCCGCGGGCGGGCTGTCCGTCGAGCGTCCCGTCACCATCAACGTCTGGGAGGCGGTCTACTTCGACCACGACGCCGACCGTTTGACGGACCTGGCAGAGCGGGCCGCAGCTCTCGGTGTCGAGCGGTACGTCCTGGACGACGGCTGGTTCGGCGCGCGTCGGAACGACCACGCGGGTCTCGGCGACTGGGTCGTCTCGCCGGACGTCTGGCCGAACGGCCTACACCCTCTGGTCGACCGGGTCCGTGAGCTCGGGATGCAGTTCGGGCTGTGGTTCGAGCCGGAGATGGTCAACGTCGACAGCGAGGTCGTGCGCGCCCATCCCGACTGGGTCATGGCCGCCCGGTCGGAGCTCCCCGTCGAGTCGCGCTTCCAACAGGTGCTCGACCTCGCGATCCCCGAGGCGTTCGGCTACGTCCTGGGACAGATGAGCGCCATCCTCGACGAGTACGACATCGGCTACATCAAGTGGGACCACAACCGCGACCTGGTCGAGGCCGGGGACCAGACCCGTGGTGGTCGTCCCGCGGTGCACGACCAGACGTTGGCGTTCTACCGTCTCGTCGACGCGCTGAAGGCGGCGCACCCGGGGCTGGAGATCGAGTCCTGCTCCTCCGGAGGGGCGCGTGTCGACCTGGAGGTCATGCAGCACACCGACCGGGTCTGGGTCTCGGACTGCAACGACCCGCTTGAACGTCAGGACATGATGCGCTGGACCGGACAGCTGCTGCCTCCGGAGTTCCTAGGCGCCCACATCGCATCGGGGCGATCGCACACCACCGGCCGCGTGCACGATCTCGGGTTCCGCGCCGCTACAGCGGTGTTCGGTCATCTGGGGATCGAGTGGGACCTGGCCAACGCGTCGCCGCGCGAGCTCGACGACCTGAGGGCCTGGGTGACCTTCTTCAAGGAGCACCGCGGCTTGCTCATGCGCGGCGACGTGGTGCGCATGGACGGGTTCGACGACCACCTCCGCGTCCACGGAGTCGTCGCGTCGGACCAGTCGGAGGCGGTCTTCGCGATGGTGACGACAGGCAGCCTCGACGCGTCCCCCGGGCCACGGTTGCGGTTCCGCGGGCTGGACCCGAACCGCGACTACCTCCTGCGTCCGCTGCTCGTCGGGACACCGCCGGGGGGGCTCGAGCCAGCCCGCTGGTGGGGGGCGGCGCCAGCATACCCGGGAGCGGTGTTCCGCGGTTCCACCCTCGAACACGTAGGTGTGGCAGCGCCGAAGCTCTTCCCGGACCAGGCAGTGCTCTTCCACGCGTTTCGGGCCTGAGGCTCACAGATGGACCTTGATGCGGCGGTGAGCGAGCTCTACTCACTGGCTCCTGACGCGTTCCTCCACGCCCGGCGTGACCTGGCAGCAAGGGCGAAGGCGGCCAAGGACACCGGCCTCGCCAAGGCGATCGAGTCGGTCCGCAAGCCGACCGCTGCGGCCTGGGCCGTCAACCAGGTCGTTCGCGGGAGGCCATCTGACATCGAGCGTCTGCTCGAGCTGGCCGAGGCCCTGCAGGGCGCCCAGGAGTCGATGGACGGGGCGGCCCTCAAGCGGTTCGGACGCGAGCGGTCGACGCTCGTCGACGCGCTCGTTCGCACAACCGGAGAGGTCGTCGACGACGCCGGCGGCTCTTTGTCGGCCGCGGTCGCGGCTCAGGTCCGCGACACGTTCGTGGCGGCGCTCGCGACCTCCCCCGCTGCCGAGGCGGTCGCCTCCGGCCATCTGACGCGAGCCCTGTCCTACGCAGGCTTCGGAGAGGTCGACCTCTCCGAAGCCACGGCGGCACCCGCGCCGGCTCGCCGTCCCGCCCTGCGGGTCATCGCCGGCGGTGGTGGCAAGGACACCCCACGCCGGGGCGCAGCTGTCGCACCGGAGTCCGTCCCCGAGAAGCCGCCTCGACCAGACCCAGCCCTGGTGAAACGGCTCCAGGTGGCCGCGAAGCGCTCGCGGGAGACAATGTCCGCCGCAGCCAAAGCCGGCGACGCGCTCTCGGAAGCAACGGAGGCGCTGACCTCGCTCGACGAACAGATCGGCGATCTGGACGCCCGGCTGATCGAGGCTCGCTCGGGGCGAGATGTTCTCGTCACGGCGCGCCGTGACGCGGCCGCGGCGAACAAGGCCGCCGAGCGCACCCTGCGGGCCGCCCTGGCCGAGGTGGACCAGATCCGCGCGCAGCTGCCTGACGACCCCGAGGACGACGGATAAGTCGCAGCTCCCTGCACGTCGTTGTGCGACATCCGGCACTGGAATCCCGTGGCACTGACATCGAACGCTCAGGTGCGACGCCGAGCATGGGCTCATGCCGCCGCTCGCCGTCCTCGACGCGAGTGACTTCCTGACCGCGTGGACGGCCTGGCCGCCGGGGATCCTGGTCCTCGCAGTCGTGGTCGTGCCCTACCTCGTCTGGTGGCGTCAGGCGGCTCGACGGGGTGCTCGATGGCCGTGGTGGCGGTCGCTCCTCTACCTCGCGGCCGGGGCGGGCACCCTGGCCTACTGCGTGTGCGGACCCCTGCAGGTCGAGCGCACCAGCCGGTTCTGGGTCGCGGCGTTGCAGGTGGGCATCCTCGCCAGCGTGACCCCGGTCGGTCTCGCCCTCGGCGACCCGGTCCGGCTGCGGTCCCTGACCAGGCCAGGCAGGCATACCGGAAGTCCCTCCGGCGCAGCCGGAGTGATTTTGCGCGTGCTGATGTTCCCGGTCGTCAGCTCGTTCTTGGCGATCGGGTCCCTGATGGCCGTCTTCTACTCGCCGTACTTCGAGGCATCGACGAGGTCGACGCTGGTCGAGGCCGTGCTGGTCGTCCACCTGCTCGTGACGGGTCTGCTGTTCGTCCTGCCCCTTCTCGTGGAGGAGCTGCTGCCCCGGTGGGCGTCGCCTGGCGTCCGCGCGCTGATCGCGTTCGGCGACGGCCTGCTCGACGCGATCCCGGGGATCGCCCTGATGAGCACGAGCAGCCTGCTGTTTCCGGGCTTCCCGGCGTTCGCGAGCCTGGGAGTGGACGATGCGCTGATGGACCAGCGGACCGGTGGCGGGGTCCTGCTCGGGGTCTCGGAGATGGTGGGACTGCCGCTCATCGCGGCCGTTCTCATCGAGTGGGTGCGTTCCGACGACCGGGAGGCGCGCGAGAGCGACGCCCTCGCCGACTCCATCGCCGACTCCATCGCCAACTCCGTCACGGTTGCGGACGCGGTCGAGCCCGCCACCGGCCTGTGGTGGCAGTCCGACCCCCGGTTCGCCGACCGCTACCGCGCCAGGGGCGACCGGGACGGCTGACGGATCCGCTCTCAGAACGCGGTGTAGCCCCCATCGGCGACGAGCACCGAGCCGGTCACGAAGGACGAGGCGTCGCTGGCGAGGAACACCACGGCCGGCGCAAGCTCCTCGACCGTCCCGTACCGCCGCATCGGCGCGTCCTCGATCCAGTTCTGCCGGAACCGTGGGTCGTCCACGGGCGACATATCGGTGCGGATGTACCCAGGGGCCAACGCGTTCACCCGCACGCCATACGGACCCCACTCCGCCGCAAGGCTGCGGGTCAGGTGGTGAACGGCAGCCTTGGACGCGTTGTACGCCGGCTGCCACTGAGGACGATTGACGATCATCCCGGACATCGACCCGATGTTGACGATCGTCCCGGACCGCTGCTCGACGAAGTGGCGCCCGAAGGTCTGCGAGCACCGCCACACGGCGTCGACGTTGACGTCCATGACGTGCCGCCAGTCGTCCGGGGTGACGTCGAGGGCGGGGGCGTGCACGCACGCGCCGGCGTTGTTGACCAGGATGTCGACCCGCCCGTATGCGTCGAGTGTCGCCTCGAGCGCGCCTCTCACGTCGTCCTGGCGCGTGACGTCGGCAACGACGAACCGAACGTCAGCCCCCTTGTCTCGCAACCGGTCCAGCACGATCTCGGCAGCCTCGACGTCTCGCCCGACGATCATGAGCTTGGCACCAGCGTCGCCCAGCGCCTCGGCAAAACCCGCCCCGAGTCCTCGGGTACCGCCGGTGACGACCGCCACACGTCCATCGAGAGAGAACGACGCCATCGTGTCCATGACCGACACCCTTTCACGGGGCCAGTAGCCCTGATGAATGCCGCCTGCGGGACTGTGCGCACACCGCACGCCTGCGCGCATCTCGCGGACCGAGGCCAGTCAGCTGGGTGGGGAGACAGAACGGAACGACCCGGCATACCGCTCCGCAGAGCGGGTATGCCGGGCCGTCCGGTTCATGCGGGTGATGCGTGGTGGTGCCTCAGGCGTTGGCCGGCTCCGGGTTGGAGACCTCAGCTGCGCCGTCAGCGCCCTCGGCCATCACGGCCGCCAACGAGAGCTTGCCGCGCGGGTCGATCTCCTTGAGCTCGACCTGGACCTTCTGGCCGATCTTGAGGACGTCGTCGACGTTGTCGATCCGCTTGCCGCCGACGAGCTTGCGCACCTCGGAGATGTGCAGCAGGCCGTCCTTACCGGGCAGGAGCGAGATGAACGCACCGAAGGTGGTCGTCTTGACGACGGTCCCCATGAAGCGCTCACCGACCTCGGGCATCTGCGGGTTGGCGATCGCGTTGACCGCCGCCCGAGCCGCCTCGGCGGAGGCGCCGTCGACCGCGCCGATGTAGACGGTCCCGTCGTCCTCGATCGAGATGTCCGCACCCGTGTCGTCCTGGATCTGGTTGATCATCTTGCCCTTCGGGCCGATCACCTCACCGATCTTGTCGACCGGGACCTGCACCGTGATGATCCGCGGCGCGTACTGCGACATCTCGTCGGGCACGTCGATGGCCTCGGCCATCACCTCGAGAATGTGCAGCCGGGCCTCCTTGGCCTGGGTCAACGCACTCGCGAGCACCGAGGCGGGGATGCCGTCGAGCTTGGTGTCCAGCTGGATCGCGGTGACGAACTCCTTGGTGCCGGCGACCTTGAAGTCCATGTCACCGAACGCGTCCTCCGCGCCGAGGATGTCAGTAAGGGCCGCATACTTCGTCTCGCCGTCGACCGCGTCGGAGACCAGACCCATGGCGATGCCGGCGACCGGGGCGCGCAGCGGCACACCGGCGTTGAGCAGCGACAGGGTAGACGCGCAGACCGAGCCCATCGACGTCGAGCCGTTGGAGCTGAGCGCCTCGGACACCTGACGGATCGCGTAGGGGAACTCCTCACGCGTCGGCAGCACCGGCATGAGAGCACGCTCGGCGAGCGCTCCGTGGCCGATCTCGCGACGCTTCGGCGACCCGACCCGACCGGTCTCACCGGTGCTGTAGGGCGGGACGTTGTAGTTGTGCATGTAGCGCTTGCGCTTCACCGGCGACAACGTGTCGAGCTGCTGCTCCATCTTCAGCATGTTCAGCGTGGTGACACCCATGATCTGGGTCTCGCCGCGCTCGAAGATCGCCGAGCCGTGCACCCGCGGGAGCACCTCGACCTCGGCCGACAGCGCGCGGATGTCCCGCAGTCCGCGACCGTCGATGCGGACACCGTCGGTGAGGATGCGCTGCCGGATGAGCTTCTTCTGTACCGACCGGTATGCGGCCGACAGCTCCTTCTCGCGGCCGGCGTAGGCGTCCTCGAGGGACCCCTTCATGGTGGCCTTGATCTCGTCGATGCGGTCCTCACGCTCGGCCTTGCCGGCGATCTGCAGCGCCTGCTCGAGGTCGGCCATCACGGCCGACTCGACCGCGGCATACGCGTCGTCGTTGTAGTCGAGGAAGACCGGGAAGTCCTCCACCGGCTTGGCCGCGCCTGCGGCCAGCTCGGACTGTGCCTTGCACAGCTGGGCGATGAACTTCTTGGACGCCTCGAGGCCCTCGGCGACGACCTGCTCGGTCGGCGCGCCGACACCCTGGTTCGTGACCAGGTCCCACGTGCTGTCCGTGGCTTCGGCCTCGACCATCATGATCGCGACGTCCTCGGAGCCATCAGTGTCGTGGCTGCCCGGCACCACGCGACCGGCGACAACCATGTCGAACACCGACTTCGGGCTGTCGGAGAAGTTCGGGAAGGCGACCCACTGGCCGTCGATCAAGGAGACGCGGACCCCGCCGACCGGGCCGGAGAACGGCAGGCCGGAGATCTGCGTGGAGGCGCTCGCGGCGTTGATGGCGAGCACGTCGTACTGGTGGTCGGGGTTCAGCGCGAACACCGAGATGATGACCTGGACCTCGTTGCGCAGCCCCTTGGTGAAGGTCGGGCGCAGCGGGCGGTCGATGAGCCGGCACGTGAGGATGGCCTCGGTCGAGGGCCGACCCTCACGACGGAAGAACGAACCGGGGATCTTGCCGATGGCGTACATGCGCTCTTCGACGTCCACGGTCAGGGGGAAGAAGTCGAACTGGTCCTTGGGCTGCTTGCCCGCAGAGGTGGTGCTCAACAGCATGGTGTCGTCGTCGAGGTAGGCCGTGACGGCTCCCCCGGCCTGACGAGCGAGGCGCCCGGTCTCGAACCGGACGGTGCGGGTGCCGAAGCGGCCGTTGTCGATGACGGCTTCGGCGAAGGTGATCTCTGGACCCTCCAATGGGTCCTCCATTTCTCTGTGTGCTACCCGGTGCATCGTCGTTGTGCCCGGGGCATTTCATGCGAGAGGGCGACCTTCGCGTCCAGATGGAGCGAGGGCCGCCCTGTCACAGGCTTATCGGCGCAGGCCGAGGCGCTTGATCAGCGCGCGGTAGCGCTCGACATCGGTGGCCTCGAGGTAGCGCAGCATCCGCTTGCGACGACCGACGAGCAGCAGCAGTCCGCGGCGGCTGTGGTGGTCGTGCTTGTGGGCCCGCGAGTGCTCGGTGAGGTCCTTGATGCGCTGCGTGAGCATCGCGATCTGGACCTCGGGGGAACCGGTGTCACCTGGGGCGGTGGCGTAGTCGGTCATGATCTTCTGCTTGACGTCAGACTCCAAAGGCATGGATGAACCGACTCCTTCTGTTTCTCGTTGCGCGGTGCACCAGGGCATATCCACCTGGGCGCTCTCGAATCCGCGGCCGTCGCACGGCATTACCCACGATATCAGCGCGGCGAAGTGGACCCTAATCAGCGCTTCAGCCACGCCGGTTGACATGAAACGTCGTTTCAGCAACGCTGGCACCTTGCGTATCGCTGACGTCCGGACCGTCCTGCTCACGGGTCCCTGCACGGATGACCCCTGGCTTTCGGTCTTCAAGCAGAGTCGCAGCGTGGCACTGGTGGAGATCGAGACCAGCGCCGGGACGATCGGCCTCGGCGAGACGTATGCCGGTTACTTCTTCCCCGAGTCGGTCCCTCTCGTCGTGGACTACCTGCGGCCGATCCTGCTCGCCCTGGACGACGTGGACCGGGCCGACTTCGAGGTGCGGGAGGTCGTCGCTCGGATGCGCACCTGTTTCCAGTATTGGGGACGGGTCGGGCTGGGGGCGGCCGTGCTGGCGGGCATCGAGGGAGCGCTGTGGGATCTCGTCGGCAAGCTCCGCGGCCTGCCGGTCCACCGCCTGCTCAGCGCCGATGCCCCGCCGAGCCTTCCGGCGTATGCGACGGGCGGGCCGTCGCCGTGGCCGCCGGACCACCTCGTGCGCAAGGTCGAGTTCTACCTCGGGCTGGGGTTTCAAGCCGTCAAGCTCAGCTCGGGCTACCTCGACTCGACCACCCGCGACGAGGTCGGTCGACCCGGACGGGAGGCGGCGGTCGAGACGGAGGTCGGCAAGGCCGCCCTGTTGCGAGAGACCTTCGGCGCCGGCGTCAGCCTGCTCCTCGACGGGCACATGGGCCACCGCGAAGGCCCGGAGCGCTGGGACGTCGACACGGCCGGGGCGGTGCTGCGTGCTCTCGAACCCTTCGAGTTAGTCCTTTTCGAGGAGCCACTCCCCTATGACGACATAGCGGGCTACGCGACTCTCACAGCGGAAAGCGCCATTCCCGTGGCGGGCGGGGAACAGCTCTCCACCGTGGCCGAGTTCGCCGCGTTCGCGGAGCGTGACGCCTTCGCGGTCGCCCAACCCGATGCCGCCTGGCTGGGGATCGACGGGTTCGTCCGTACGGCAACGCTGTTCGACGAGCGCGGGCGGCACGTTGCCCCGCACGCCTGGTCCGGGGGGGTCGGCGTGATGCAGAACGTCCACGCCGCGTTCGCCTGTCCCAACACCCTGACCGTCGAGGTGCCCCCGGCTGCCGGGCCCCTGCATACCGAGCTGTGGGGCGACTCCCTCCAGCTGCACGGCGGGCGTGTCCTGCGTCCCCAGGCCCCCGGTCTCGGCGTCGAGCTCACCGACAAGACTCGCGCTGCCTACCCGTTCCGCGCCGGCGCCGAGGAGTTCTCGAGTGTCCCCGGCAAGGTGATGAGGAGCTGAGGTGCCCGACCACGTCGTCGTCGCGCAACCAGGAGCAGACGGCCACCTCGACGCCTTGGCCGCCGCGATGCCACAGGCTCGCATCACCATCATCGGCGAGGTGTCACCGGGCTGGTCCCTCGACGCCGAGCTGGTTTCGACCGCCACCGTGCTCTTCACGGACCAGCCCCCAGCAAACGTCGCGGACCTGGCGCGGTTGGAGTGGGTCCAGCTCGGCTCGCATGGCTACTCCCAGCTGCAGGGGCTCGCACTCCCTCGGCGCGTCGTGGTGACCAACGCCAGCGGAGTCCAGGACCGGCCCATCGCGGAATGGGTCGTGATGATGCTGCTGGCGCTGGGGCGACGCCTCCCGGACATGCTCACGGCCCAACGTGCGCACCGGTGGGACCGGGCACCGGCATACCAGAACGAGCTCCGCGGTATGACGGTCGGCATCCTCGGCTTCGGCAACATCGGACGCGAGGTCGCCCACCTGCTCGCGCCGCTCGGGCTGCCCGTCTGGGTGCTGTCGAGAACCAGGAACCGCGACCGCGGCCCGCGGTTCGACCCACTCGACCGCGCGGCCACGTCGTTCCCGGAGCCCGACCGGTGGTTCGGGCTCACCGAACGAGACGCCTTCTTCGCAGGTATCCGGGCGCTGGTCGTCGCGGTCCCCGACGGCCCCGGCACCCGGGGACTGGTGGACGCAGAAGCCCTGTCCCGCCTTCCACGTGGGGCGCTCCTGCTCAACCCGGCGCGGGCCCGCGTCGTCGACGAGGCCGCACTCGTGGCGGCACTGCAGTCCGGCCAGCTGGGCGGCGCCGCCCTCGACGACCACTACCGGCAGCCGCTGCCTCCCGACGACCCGTTCTGGGACCTACCGAACACTGTTGTCACTGCGCATATCTCGGGGTCGACCGGCAGCCCGTGGTACCTCCGGCGGATCTGGGAGCTGTTCCTGGCCAACGCCGACCGCCGGGCGTCGGGTCACCCGATGCTCAACGTCATCGCCCACGACGACCTCGACCTCGCAGACGGGAGCGACCGATGACCGCGGCCACTGAGATCCTGGACCTTGTCGTTCGTGGAGGAACCCTGGTCGACGGGACGGGGGGACCGGAGCGGCTCTGCGACGTCGGCATCATCGGCGAGCGCATCGTCGCCGTCGCCGCCGCGCTCGACCAGCGCGCGCGGACCGTCCTGGACGCAACCGGGCTCGTCGTCTGCCCCGGTTTCGTGGACATCCACACCCACAGCGACCTGACGTTGCTGTCGTCGCCGCAGGCGCCGAGCGCACTCACCCAAGGCACCACGACACAGGTCGTGGGCAACTGCGGCCTCGGCGTCGCGCCCCGGTCCACGGACGCCGATCTGCACGCGATCCGAGCCTCCGCGGCCTACCTCGACCTCGACCCCGACGTGGTCATCGACTGGAGCACGGTGGGTGGCTATCTCGACGCCCTGCGCACCGCCGGCCCGGCCGTCAACGTCCTCACCCTCGTGCCGCATGGCCCTTTACGGGCCTCGACGGTCGGTTTCGACGCCCGCCCGGCCGCCCCTCGCGAGCTGGCAGCCATGCTCGACCTGCTCGCGCAAGGCCTCGACGACGGAGCCGTGGGGCTGTCGACAGGACTGGTGTACTCCCCGCTGTGCTTCGCCGAGGAGGACGAGCTGGTCGCCCTGGGCCGGGTGGTCGCCGACTACGACCGGCTGTTCGCGTGGCATGTCCGCGATTACGCCGACGACCTGCTCCCGTCGGTCGCCCAGTGCCTACGCGTCGCTCGCGAGACCGGCTGTCGCACCCAGGTGTCGCACCTCGTGGCGGTCGGGCGGCGCAACTGGGGCCGGGTCGAGGACGCGCTGGCGATGGTCGACGAGGCGTGCGGCGAGGGCTTGGACGTGGGCGTGGACATCTATCCCTACCTCGCCGGCAACGCTCCCTTGGCGCAGGCCGTGCCGCCTCAGATCCAGGCCGGCGGCGACGATGCGATGAGGGAGCGCCTCTACGAACCCGACACCGTGCGAGTCCTGATGCAGGAGTGGGCATCTCGGGCAGTGGGCTGGAACGAGACTGTCGTCAGCTGGCTGCCGGACCCGCAGGAGTCCGAGCTGCTCGGACGCACCGTCGCTGAGATTGCCGGCGCCCGAGGCGAGAGCCCCGACGCGACTGCGCTCGACCTGCTGCGCCGCTATGGATCATCCGCTCTCGTCGTGGTGTTCGGGCGTGATGCCAGGGACCTCGACCGCGTGCTGAGACACCCGGCGACCGTCGTTGCCTCGGACGGCCTGGCCCTCGACCCCACCGGTCCGACCGGCCGCGGGACCCCGCACCCGCGGTGCTACGGCTGCTTCCCCCGCTACCTGTCCTCCCGCGGCCGGGCCGACCTGCCCGACGCCGTCCGTCGGTGCACCTCCGCGCCGGCTCGGCGGGTGGGCCTCACCGACCGCGGCACGGTCGAGGTCGGCGCTGTCGCCGACGTCCTGGTCATCGACCCCGAGACGCTGCGGGACATGGCGACGTTCGAGAACCCCCACCAGCTGAGCGTCGGCGTCCGCGAGGTGCTCGTCTCCGGCCGGCGCGCCGTCGAGGACGGCCGACTCAGCGGGATCCGCGCCGGGGCGGTCGTGGCCCTCGGCGGGTGACTACGCGGAATGTGAAGCGACGGGGTAGGCCTCCCGCAGGCTCACCTGCGAGTAGGCGACGTGCCGGGTGAGCGGGTCCACCTGCATCGCCGCGGAGGTCACCGGGAACAGGGCGTGAGTCTCGTTGCGGTGTCGCACATAACCCTCGGCGAAGTTGACCCCGGCGGCCCGTCCGAACTCACCGTTGTTGCTTTCCACGACCTTGCGCGCGAACGCCCCGTCGTAGCCCTGGCTCACAAAACAGTCCACCGCCGCGATCTTGCGGCCGACGACGGGAGTGATGTCGATGAAGGTGTCGTTGCGCAGACCGTAGACGCTGAGGGCGTCGGGAGCACAGACCGGCAGTCCGGTGAAGAAGACCTGACGCACGTTGACCTCCTCATGCCCGTCAAGGTTCTTCAGGTATGACGCAGCCCGGTCGATGGCTGCCAGTGCCGTCATCGTGGCGATGGTGTGGGAGGAGGCGGACTGCACGGCGTTCTGGGGGTAGTCGGCAACCACCACGTCGGGGCGGACCAGGACGATCTGCTCGGCCACCTCCTCCACGACGTCCTCGTGCACCGTGCTCATGGTGTCGTCGTGGTCGAGAAGGACCAGGTCGTGGATCCCGATGATCTCCGCCGCCCGCTCGAGCTCGCGGCGCTTGTTTGCGGCGATGTCGGCGAGGCCGGCGGCGAGCACGTGCTCGTCGGGGTGCTCTTTGCGCCACTCCTGCGCGTAGACGTTGGGGTGGATTCGGCCGCCGTGGGTCAGGATGAGGGCGTGGATCTCGTCGCCCGCGTCGGCGTGCCGAGCCAGCGCGCCGCCGCAGTTGGTGATCGTGTCGGCGGGATGAGCGTAGATGGTCATGACCTTCATGGGATTCCTCGTCGCAGGTGGGGTGGCGCTGTCGTGAAACAGCGTTTCACATTGGTTGCTTACTGAACCAGTGCCCATCTACCATGGCGAGACGCCCTCTGTTCGGACGCGCCCTCGGGTGGGCCGAGCTGCTGACGACACACCGGAGCAGACAACCATGGAGCACGACGCGACGCCGCTGCGTTTCCCCTCCCCGCGAGAGCACCCCCTCGACCCGCCGGCCGCTCAGACCGCGCTGCGCGACACCTGTCCGGTGGCTCCGGTGGAGCTGCACGACGGCCAGCCCGCGTGGCTGGTGACACGCTACGACGACATCCGCGAGGTCCTCGCCGGCGACGGTTTCAGCTCGCAGCAAATGTGGCGCTTCGTCGGCTCGGCGAACCGAGCAGCCGCAGAACGCCCCGAGACGTCCTTCACGGTGATGGACCCACCGGAGCACACGCGCTACCGACGGATGTTCACCCGGTACTTCACCATCCGGCGGGTCGAGACGCTGCGGCCCCGGATCCAGCAGATCGTCGACGACACCCTCGACGCCCTCCTCGCCCGGCCGTCTGCGGAGGGCTCGGCACCCAGAGCGGACCTCGTCGGCGACCTGGCGCTCCCCGTCGCCTCGCAGACCATGTGCGCGCTGGTGGGCGTGCCCTACGAGGACCACGAGTGGTACGAGCAGCGCGCAGAGGCGCGCAGCCACATGGACGGCGACCCGCAGGAGGCGGCTGCAGCCACCTCGGAGCTGCTCGCCTACATGTCGGGCCTGGTCGAACGCGCTCGCCAGCACCCTGGCGACGACATCATCGGGGCGAGCGTCACCGAGCTGCTCGAGCCCGGACTGCTGACCCACGACGAGCTGGTCGCGACGCTGCGCCTGCTGCTCACCGCTGGACACGAGACGACCGCGACCATGATCGCCACGGGGACGTACGTCCTGCTCACTCACCCCGACCAGCTGGAGGAGATCCGCCTCGACCCCAGCCTGCTGCCCGGCGCGATCGAGGAGCTGCTGCGTTACGTGAGCATGCTTTACATCCTCGTGCGGACCGCCACCCGAGACACCGAGATCGCCGGCCAGCCGATCCAGGCGGGTGACGGTCTCATCCTCGGACCCGCGCTGGCCAACAAGGACCCCCGCGCGTTCGAGGACCCCGACCGGTTCGACATCCACCGCGACAACCGGCACCACGTGGCGTTCGGGTTCGGGCCTCATCAGTGTCTGGGGCAGCCGGTGGCCAGACTGGAGCTGTCGGTCGTGCTCGCTAGCCTCATCCGCCGCATACCGACCCTGCGTCTGGCGCTCGACCCGGCGCAGGTGCCGTTCAAGCAGACCAACCTCGTCGGCGTCGAGTCCCTGCCGGTGACATGGTGACGACAGGAGAGGGGTTCTCAGCGCCCGCGAAGCCGGAGGTACGGATCGAGGTGGAGATCGACCAGTGCGTCGGCGGCGGTCAGTGCGTGCTGGCGGCACCGGAGCTGTTCGACCAGGACGAGACCGACGGCACCGTGATCCTGCTGCGTCAGCCCGAGGCGGACGAGTTCGAGGACGCCGAGCAGGCAGAACGGGTGTGCCCGGGGCGCGCGTTGCGCGTGGTTGACGTGTCGGCAACCTGACTGGGTGGCTCGGGGCACAGGCGGGCACCTCGTCGACGCCCCGCCGTCACGCGTATGGCTGCACGTTCCCGTCGGCTGCCGAACGCTCTGCTGCGTCGATGAGGCGGCTGAGGCGGGTCAGGTCCGTCAGGGTCGTGCCCCGCGCGCCGAACGCCAGCGACTCGAGCTCGAGCTGCACCGGTCCCGGTCCGTAGGGCACGTCGGGACCGCCGACCAGGCTCAGCCGTGGCGCCGCGAGGTCGGCCAGCGCCTGGCCCTCGCTGCCGAGGACGCGGTACCGGTGCAGCGACCCGGTGGTCCCCGGCTGCAAGCGCGACACGATCAGCGTCACGACGATACCCGGGTGCCAACGCACGGTCAGCGTCCAGCCCTCGGTCGCAGGGTCACCCGTCGCCGTGCGAACCGCATGGACCGATCCCGTGGGCGGGCCGACGATGGCCGCGAGCACGTCGAGAGCCAAGACACCCACATGTCGCAGGTCGCCCTCGGCGGCCGGGCCGTCGCCGTATGCGACGACCAGCTCGCCGTGGGCAGCATGAGGCAGCCCCAGCTCTCCGGACGCAACCAGCGCCGCGAGGCCGGCCACACTCGGATGGAACCGGGAGTGGTAGGCCGCCACGACAGCTCCTGCCGAGGGATCCTGCGCCAGCGTCCCCAGGCGAGCGGTCCCGAAAAGCACCAGCTTGTCGACAAGCACCGGGAGCGCCGGCGCCCCGACCGGTGCGGCGCCGAGCAGCTCGCAGAGGCTGTCGGGGTCCAGGCAGGCGACGACGGCGTCGGCTGCGGCGAGCGCGGCCACCGAGTCGCGCACGAGCGGAACCCCCAGGTCGTCAGCGAGCAAGGCCGCCCGGCCGAACCCCTCGGCACCGACCGGACCCGGCCACACACCGCATACCTCGAGCAGGTCGCTCGCCCCGATCGCCGGTGCGAACATGTCGCGCTGGTGGTGCCGTCCGGCCGCTTCTCCGGCCGCTCCCGCGAGCAGGACCCGGCCGGTCATCGCGCTACCTCGACGGACTGGCCGCTGCGCGCGGACCGCTCGACGGCTTCGGCCACCGCCGTGGCGTGCACCGCCAGGTCCGGCGCGGGGTCGACCGGACCGCGGCCCGAGACGGCGTCGGCGAAGACACGCAGCTGTCGGCGGAAGGGGTCCGTACCCGCGGCCGCCCTTGGCCCCGACCCTCCGCTGCCGTAGACGACAAGGCCCTCGTCACCGTTGCTGCGCACCAGGGTTCCTCCGTCTCCACTGACGACGATCTCGAACAGCGAGGTGGACCGCGGTCGTTCGCCCCGGCTGATCTCACAGACGGCTGTCGCGCCGGACTCGGCCACCAGGGTGGCGCACAGGTAGTCGTCGATGCGCAGCGCAGCAGAGGTGAGGGGCTGGCCCACGGCGCAGACACTGGAGATGGGCGAGTCGAGCCACCAACGGGCTAGGTCGAACAGGTGCACCCCGTTGTGGAAGGCGTGCCCACCGGACCGGTCGGGGTCGAGGACCCACGAGGACCAGCCACCCCAGATCCAGCCCCCGGTGATCGCGATCCGTATCCCTCGCACCGTGCCGAGACTGCCGGAGGTGATCGTCTCCCGGACCGCTCGAGCATAATCTGCATGCCGGTGGGTGTGCCCGACCAGCAGCACCCGCCCTGCCTCGGCGAACGCGTCGGCGACAGATGAGGCGTCCTGGGCGGACAGCGCCATCGGCTTCTCGAGCAGCACATGCTTGCCGGCGGACGCGGCCGCGCGAGCCAGCTCGGCGTGCGTGTCGTTGGGAGTGCAGACCACCAGGGCGTCGACGTCATCGTCGGCCAACAGGTGTTCTACCGTGGGCACGACGCGCACCCCCCAGGTGACGGCGAACCGGGCTGCCGCGGCGGCGTCTCGATCGGTGACACCGACGAGCTCGACGTCGGGTAATGCGGCAGCGGCCGCAGCGTGGGCACCGGCGATGAACCCGGCGCCGACCAGGGCGATCCTCACGTTCGGTGCGCCTCCTCAATTGACATGAAATATGATTCCAGGTGAGGTCCCCTCACACAAGACCGGTGCTCCGGCCATCGCGACGGAATGCCCGCGCGTGTGTAGATTGGCCCAGCGCACGATGGAGAGAGGCCATGGCCGACGACGACCAGCGAGGCAGGAGCAACTACCACACGCACGCCCTCGCACGCGGGCTGCTGGTGCTCGAGACCGTCGCCCAGGGACGCGAGCCGGTCACCCTCGCCGACATCCACGAGGTCAGCGGGCTGCCCAAGAGCACGATCGTGCGGCTGATCAGCGCCCTCATCGACCACGAGTACCTCGTGCGGGTCGACGATCGACCCGCATACCGTCTCGGACACAAGGTGATGGCGCTGGCGACAGCGTTCGTCGACTCGCTCAATGTGGCGGACCTGGCGCATGCGCACCTCGCGGCGCTCGCCGAAGACACCCGGCAGACCGCCAACCTGGCCGTCCTGGACGGCACCAACGTCATCCACGTCGCCGTCGAGCACCCGTCGCGGCCGTTGCGTCTCGACGCGAGTGTGGGTGACCGAGCGGCCCCGCATGGCACCGGCCTCGGCAAGGTCCTGCTCGCCGCACTGCCCGTCGCCGAGGTCGCAGCCCATCTGCCGCCGCTCCCCTGGGCTGCCTCGACGGCAACGACGATCACCTCCCCCGATGCGCTCGCCCCCGTCATCGACGCGGTGCGCGCCCAGGGTTACGCCTACGACGACGAGGAGTGGGACGAGGGTCTGCGCTGCCTGGCCGTCCCGGTCGGCGTCGACGGGACCACGGTGGCGGCGCTCAGCGTGTCCGGCGCCGCCGGTGAGTTCTCCTCCACGGCCCGTCCCCGGTTCATCGAGCTGCTGCAGGGGACCGCCGACTCGCTCGCCAACGACGTGGCGATCGTCACCGCGCTGACCACGGTGTCTCGGACGCGCGGACGGGGCCCCCAGCTGACCTGAACCCGGTGGCCTGTACGCAACACGTTCGCGTTCGCAGACGGCGGTCTGACGGCGTCATGAGGAAGCACCCGTGCGAGCGTGGCTCAACCGCAACATGGAACGTCTTGCCATGTCTGCGCGGGCCTCCCTACGATGACACCCACCGCCGCCCGCCGAGGACCTCCGACGCGCTGCGGACCTACCCGGACACGAAGGAGAGCACCCGATGACACGAGCCACCCGGACTGCGTCGGGAGTGTTGGGCGCCGCGGTCGCGGCCAGCCTGACGTTCGCCGCCTGCTCACCTCCACCCGCCGCCGACGGCAGCGGCGGGACGGCCACCGCCGGCGGTGGGTCGACAACGCAGAGCATCACGGTGTGGCTACAGCAGAAGCCGGACACGGCGAGCCCGCTGCTGGGCGGCACCTACGGCAACAGCGAGATCCTCAACGTGACCCAGGACCTGCTCGTCAACGTGGCCGCCGACGGCAGTCTGGAACCTCGCGCCGCGACCAAGTGGGTGCTGTCCCCGGATGCCAAGACACTGACACTGACCCTGGCCGACCAGAAGTGGTCCGACGGCAAGCCGTTCACGGCCGACGACGTCATCTTCACGCTGAACCTCTACGTCAACCCCGCCGTCAAGTCTCCCCTCGCCACCGTCCTCAAACCCATCGCGGGATACGACGAGGTCGCCTCCGGCGCCGCCAAGGAGCTCTCGGGGGTCAGCAAGGTCGACGACCACACGGTGAAGCTCGACCTGAAGAACCCCGACGTCGGCTTCCTCTACACCCTTTTCGGCGCAACCATCTACATCCTGCAGAAGGACACGGTGGGCAAGGAGGACCCTGCCGCCGTCGCCTCGTCGCAGATCTGGGTGACTCCGGGCAAGGTGCCCGGGCTCGGTCCCTTCACCCTGACCACCTACTCCCCCGGCCAGCGCGCCGTGTTCACCAAGAACCCGAACTTCCGCAAGCCGGTGCCCTTCACCACCCTGGTCGAGTCATTGGTCTCGCAGGACGTGGCAACGCAGCAGCTGTCGTCGGGCGAGATCGACGTCAGCCTCGTGGCGGCAACCGACGTAGCCACCGTCAAGGGCCTCGAAGGCAAGGGCGTGAAGACGGTCAGCAACGAGGTCCCCGGCTTTGACCGCTACACCGTCAACCAGCGCAAGGACTATCTCAAGGATGCCAAGGTCCGCCAAGGCCTGCTGACGGCCATCGACAGGACAGGAATCATCTCCTCGATCTACGCGGGTCAGGCCAAGCCAGTCAACTCCGTGTTCACCTCGCCCAAGGTGGTCAAGGACGGGTTCAACACCTATGCCTACGACGCGGCCAAGGCCAAGCAGCTGCTCACCGAGGGCGGCTGGGACTTCAACCGCGAGTTCACAATCCGTGAGGTCAACAACAACGCCCAGCGCGCCTCGATCGACCAGGTGGTTCTTAAGAACCTCCAGGACGCCGGGGTCAAGGCCACCATCAAGCCCGTCGACCAGGCTCAGCTGACCGAGATGCTCACCAAGGGCGACTACGACATCTTCCTGTACGGCGGGGGTTCCTACGTCGCCGACCCGGCGACTAACATCCCGATGATCACCTGTGCCAACGCCTTCCCCAAGGGCGCCAACCTGCCCAACTACTGCAACCCTCAGGTGGACTCGCTGCTCACCCAGGCCGCGACGATCACCGACGAGACCGAGCGGAGCAAGGTCCTCACGCAGGCAGGCAAGCTCGAGAACGCCGACGTCTCACACCTCTACATCGCTCGGCCGACCCGGGTGTTTGCCTTCAGCAGCAAGGTCACCGGAGGCATCCGCGGTGGCGACGGCATGTCCAACATGCTGATGTCTGTTCAGGACTGGACGGTGAAGTGACGACTGTTCGTTGACCCCGGTGCCCGTCCCGGTCCTCCCGGGGCGGGCACCCGGCCTCCAGAGGAGCTCTCCATGGTTCGCTACCTCGTGACCCGCTTTGCCACGATGGTGCTCGTGCTGGTCGCCGTGTCGATGGCGCTGTTCGCGCTCAGCCATGCCGCTCCCGGCGGGCCGTTGGCCTCGCTCGTCCCCCCCGACCTGGTCGGCGACTCGGGCCCCCTCATCGCGGCCAAGACCAAGGAGTTCGGCCTCGACCAGCCACTGCCACTGCAGTACTACGCCTGGGTCAGCCACCTGGTGGTGGGCGACCTCGGCACCTCGTTCCAGTACAACCGGTCCGTGGCCGGTCTGATGGGCGAGCGTCTCGTGCCGACACTCGAGCTGATGGGGCTCGGACTGGTCATCGGCAACATCATCGCGCTCGTCCTCGGTACGGTCCAGGCGGCGCGCAAAGGCTCGGTCGTCGACTACGGCGTCGGCACATTGTCTCTGGTCCTGATGTCCACCCCGGCCTTCTTCCTCGGCATGGTGGTCATCTACATCTTCTCGGCCAAGCTCGGATACCTGCCCTCCTCGCAGATGAGCTCCCCCGGCAACGGCGGCGCAGCCGACCTGCTGCGTCACCTCGTGCTTCCGGTGGGAGTGCTGGCCATCGTCCAGTCGGCGGTGATGACCCGGTATGTCCGGGTCGGCCTGCTGGAAGAGCTGTCCAGCGACTACGTCCGCACTGCGCTGGCTCAGGGTGCGACGCAGGGCGGGGCCCGTCGCAAGGCGTTGCGCAACACCCTGGGGCCACTCGTGACGGTCATCATGATCTCGGTCCCCACCCTGCTCGGCGGGGCCGTGGTGCTCGAGGCGGTCTTCTCCTGGCCGGGCATGGGATCACTGGTGCTCGCGGCGATCGACTTCCGGGACTACCCGATCATCTTGGCCTTCGGCATGGTCGTCGCCGTGCTCGTGGTGCTGAGCAACTTCCTGGCCGACATCCTCTTGTCGGTCCTCGACCCGAGGGTGAGGCTGCAATGAGCGACCCGTCGCTGATGAGCACGACCGGCGCAGGCGACGTGGGCGCGCCCCTGATGTCCCAGGTAGCCGACGGCGTCGGGGAGAGCGAGGCGGACCTGCCCGCAGAGGCAGTTCGCACACCGCGCAGCCCTCTCGAGCTCGCCGTACGCCGGTTCTGGGCCAACCTCGGCGCCCGCGTCTCGGTGGTCGTACTCCTGCTCATCGTCCTCGCGGTAGTGATCGGTCCGTGGCTGCTACACATCGGTCCCGACCAGCAGGACCTCCTGGCAAGCCGACAGGGGCCAACCAGCGCGCACTGGCTCGGCACGGACCTGTTGGGCCGCGACGTCCTGGCCCGACTGTTGTCCGGCGGCCGGGTGTCGATCCTGGTGGGCCTGAGCACCGCCGCCTCCGCACTCGTGATCGGCCTGGTCGTCGGAGTGGTCGCCGGCAGCGTCGGGGGCGTGGTCGACGGTGCCTTGATGCGGATCACCGACATGTTCATGGCGGTGCCGTCGCTGCTGGTCGTCATCGTCGCCGGCGGCATTCTCGGCCCGTCCATTCCGCTGCTCGTCGGACTGATCGCGGCCTTCGCGTGGCCGACCGCCGCCCGCATCGGCCGATCGGTGGTTCTCACCGTCCGTGAGCTGGACTACGTCAAGGCTGCCGTCGCTGCGGGAACCAGACAACACACGATCATGCGGCGCCATCTGCTGCCCGCGGTCATCCCCCAGGTGACCGTCAGCGGCGCGATGCTGGTCGCCTCCGCCATCCTCACCGAGGCCGCACTGTCGTTCCTCGGCCTCGGCGTGGTCCCCCCGCAGGCGTCCTGGGGCAACATGCTGCAGTCGGCTCAGTCCTTCACCGTCATCTCCTCGATGCCCTGGCTCTGGCTCGCCCCCGGCTTGGCCATCGTCATCACCTCCTTGTCGGTGATCTTCATCGGCGACGGGATGCGCGACGCGCTCGACCCCAAGGCCAGTCGGTGAGCCTGCTCGAGGTCCGCGACCTCAACGTCGAGTTCGACACGCTCGATGGGCCAGTACACGCTGTTCGCCACCTGTCCTACTCGCTCGAGGCGGGTCAGGCGCTCGGCATTGTCGGCGAGTCCGGGTCGGGCAAGACCGTCTCGGTGCTGACGCTGATGCGACTGCTCGCGGGCAACGCCCGCGTGACCGGCGGTGAGATGCTGCTGGGCGGGCAGGACGTGCTGCGCCTCTCCGAGCAGCAGATGCGCGCAATTCGGGGCAGTCGAGTCAGCATGATCTTCCAGGACCCGATGACCGCCCTCAACCCGGTCGAGCGGATCGGCCGCCAGGTCGGGCTGACCGTGGAGTACCACGATCGCTCCGCCACCCGGCAGAGCGTGCGTCGGCGCGTGGTGGAGACCCTGGAGTCGGTGGGCGTCCCCGACGCTGCGCGGCGCAGCAACCAGTACCCCCACCAGTGGTCCGGCGGCATGCGTCAGCGGGCCGTCATCGCGATGGCGCTCATCAACCAGCCCGAGCTCATCGTCGCCGACGAGCCGACTACCGCGCTCGACGCCACGGTGCAGGCGCAGGTGCTCGACGTGCTGCGCACCGCTCGGGCCGAGCATGGGTGTTCGCTCATCATGATCTCGCACGACCTCGGAGTCGTGCGAGAGATCGCCGACGACGTGCTGGTCATGTATGCCGGCACCACCGCCGAGCGCTGCCCCACCGAGACCGTCTTCAGAGATGCCCGGCACCCCTACACGCGAGCTCTCGTGCGTGCCCGGCCGGGCTGGGGCCCTCGCACCGAGCGTCTGTTCACCATCGCCGGCAGACCGCCAGACCTGTTGGACGTCCCCGTCGGGTGTCCCTTCGAGCCGCGGTGCACCGAGTCGCACGGCCTGCCCGCGTGCCGAACCGAGACACCGGCGCCGATGCAGCTCGGTCCAGACCACGTCTCCGCATGTCACCGAGCGCGCGAGCTGGACCGAATCCACGAACTGGTCCTGGCCGACTCGAACGGAGAGCCGTCTTGAGCGCCGCGGCAGCACCACACACCGCCACATCACACACCACCACATCACACACCGCAGACGGACCTCGACCGACTGGGCAGCCACCGCGACTGCTCGAGGTGAGCGACCTGATGGTGCACATCCCGGTGCGGCTGGGGATGCGCCGCGCCCTGGTCCGGGCGGTCGACGGCGTGAGCTTCACCGTCGAGCGGGGCCGCACCCTCGGTCTGGTCGGGGAGTCCGGCTGCGGGAAGTCCACGACTGCGAGGGCCGTGATGCGCTTGGAGGAGCCCACCAGCGGCACCATCCGGCTCTTGGACCAGGACGTCACCCACCTGTCGGGTGAGGCCCTGCGTCGGACACGGCGGCACTTCCAGATGGTCTTCCAGGACCCCTACTCCGCGCTGAACCCTCGCCTGACCGTCGGCCAGATCGTCGCCGAGCCGATGCAGGCCCAGGGCCTGCCACGCGCACAGGTCACGGCCCGCGTCGAGGAGCTGCTCGACCTCGTCGGGCTGCAGCCACGCCATCGGTATGCCTTCCCGCACCAGTTCTCCGGTGGTCAGCGACAGCGAATCGGGACCGCGCGCGCCTTGTCGACGCATCCGGAGCTGCTCATCCTCGACGAGCCCGTATCCGCCCTCGACGTGTCGGTGCAGGCTCAGGTGGTCAACCTGTTCCGGGACCTGCAGGACCAGTTCGACATGGGGATGATCTTCATCTCCCACGACCTGTCCGTCGTGCGCCACGTGTCCGACGACGTGGTGGTGATGTACCTGGGCCAGATCGTCGAGCAGGGACCCAGCGAGTCGGTGCTGACCAACCCCCATCACCCCTACACGGAGGCGCTCATCTCCGCCGCGCCCGGCCGCGCCGGGACGGCGGACCAACGCGAGCGGATCGTCCTGACCGGCGAGGTGCCCTCACCGATCGACCCACCGGCCGGGTGCCGGTTCCGGTCCCGCTGCTGGAAGGCGACGGAAGAGTGCAAGCAGACCCCGCCGCTGGCCGTGCCGGACGGCGGGGCGCATCCGGTCGCCTGCTTCCACCCGTCGATCTGAGCGGTTCTACGGCTGTCCTACTCCGTGGTGGAGTGCCCGCGCACGTGGGTGGTCAGCTGCCCCAGAGGGCCGAGGTCGGCCACCATGACGTCCCCGTCGGTGAGGTAGGTCCCGGTACTCGCCCCGACGCCGGCCGGCGTGCCGGTGAGGATGAGGTCGCCGGGCTGGAGGGTGCACAGCCGCGACGCGAAGGCGACCAGCTGGGCGCAGCCGTGGATCATGTCAGCGGTGCTGCCGTTCTGCTTCAGCTCGCCGTTGAGGCTCAAGCGCACCGGAAGTACCTGTGGGTCGGGCACCTCGTCGGCAGTGACCAACCAGGGTCCGACCGGGGCGGCGCCGTCGGACCACTTGCCCTCCAGCCAGTCGAAGAACCCCGCCCACGCGTTGACGTCGCGGTCGTACCCCACGGCAAGCGTGCGCAGCGAGATGTCGTTGCTCGCCGCATACCCGAAGACGTGGTCGAGGGCATCCTGCTCCGCGATGCCCCGACCCTCCTTGCCGATGACAACGCACAGCTCGGCCTCCCAGTCGGCCGCCGCCGAGATCTCCGGGATCTCGTAGCTCGCTCCGTCGCCGATCACGCTGGTCGCTGGTTTGATGAAGAACTTGGGCGAGACCCGTGTCGGGTCGACACGGTCTCCGCCCCCCTCCACGATGTGCTCCTGGTAGTTGGTGGCGACGCAGAGCACCTTCGGGGGTGCCAGCACCGGGGCGAGAATCGTCAGGTCCGCCAACGCCCAGGTCGTACCGGCGGGACCCGACGAGTCCTGCGTGCCGGAGACGACCGCGAGCAGATCCCCGTCGCCGATGTCCTCGACCCGGTCGGCGCCCACCAGACGTCCATGTCCGGTCGTACCGTCGGGTCGGGTGAAGGTGCACAGGCGCATACGGTGATCCTCTCGTTCCTGGAGTGGGGCCCTCGCCGACGGGCGCGAGTCGTGGCGGTCAGCGCATCCGCAAGGCGCCCTGCGCCACCAGCTCCTCGACCGCGTCGGCGGCGGCCGCAACCGTCCCATCGACGTCTGCCTCGGTGAACGCCGCCGAGATGTGCATCCGCTTCATCGGGATGGGCAGCATCAGGAAGCCACGATCGATCATCGCCCGGTGGAAGGCACGGCTGCTGGCGGCGTCGTTCGCCATCAGGTCGCGGTAACCGTGTACCTCCCCGGGCAGGAAGTAGGTGGTGAAGGTCCCCCCGTACCCTTGCACCAACGCAGCGACCCCGGCTCCGTCGAAGACCGACTGCAGTCCGGAGCGGACCTTGTCGCCCAACGCGTAGGTGCGCGTGTAGAACTCCGGGTGCGAGGCGAGGTAGCCGATCGTCGCGACGCCCGCGGCGCACGACACCGCGTTGCCGTTGAAGGTGCCCATCACCGCCACCGAGCCACCACGCGCCGGATCCACCGTGGCCATCACGTCGGCGCTCCCCCCGACCCCGCTGACGGCATAGCCATTGCCCAGCGCCTTGCCGAAGGTCGTCAGATCCGGGGTGATCTCGCAGATCGACTGATACCCGCCGAGAGCGTGCCGGAACCCGGTGATGACCTCGTCGAAGACGAGCAGGCTGCCCCGCGCGGCCGTCAGCTCGCGCAGGTCCTCGAGGAAGCCGCCTCGCGGCAGGAGCGCGCCGACGTTGTGCGGGATCGGCTCGACGATCACGGCGGCGATCTCGTCGGGGTGGGCCTCGTAGAGCCGGCGGACGGAGTCGATGTCGTTGTACTCGGCGATCAGGGTCGCCTCGAGCGTCTCGGCGAGGATTCCGGCAGAGAGCGGGTCCATGCCGTAGGCCAGCTCGGGCGGCGAGATCACGTTGCGCGCCACCGAGTCCGACCAGCCGTGGAACCCGCCCTGCACCTTGACCAGCAGCCGGCGTCCGGTCCGAGCCCGGGCGATGCGCACGGCGTAGGCCACCGCCTCGCTGCCCGTGGTGACCGTGACCATCTGGTCCATGCTCGGCATCACGTCGACGACGGCCTGCGCCAGCCGTAGCTCGAGCTCGCTGGTGCCCCAGCCCGTCAGGTCTGGCTCGCTCCGGATCGACGCGACGACTGCCTCGTCGACCACCGACGCGTGGTGGCCGAGCAGGATGGCGCCGAAGGCGGCGTGGTAGTCCAGGTAGCTCTTGCCGTCGCTGTCGGTGACGTAGGCGCCTTCGGTGGCGGTGATCGTCCGCGGCACGCCGTTCGAGCGGGTCGACGAGTTCACCCCGCTGGCGACCGCATTCGCGGCCGCACCCGCTGCGGGTCGGCCGGCCATCGTCATCGGCTCTGCGGTCATGACCTGTCCTCCTGGTTCGATCGCTGCCCGAGGTAGGCAACGGCGTCGATCTCCACCCGCACGTCGGGGTGTCCGAACCCGACGACGACAGTGGTCCGCGCGGGGCGATGGGCGCCGAGGCGCGCGGCGTACAGCTCGTTGAAGCGGCCGAACAGTGCGGCGTCGCAGAGCCACGCACCGACCTTGACGACGTCGTCGAAAGTCGCCCCGCCGGCAGCGAGAACTCGCTCGACGTTGTCCAGGGTCATCCTCACCTCGTCGTCGAACTCACCGCGGTAGACCGTGCCGGCGGAGTCGGAAGCCACCTGTCCGGACACGAAGAGCAGCTCGCCGGCGCGCATACCGGGGCTGAGCGGGACGGACGGCGCGGCGACGTTGTCGGGAAAGACCGCGGTCATGATCGGCTCCGGCGAGGGGTGGGTGGGTGGGCGGGTGACGGTCGGTACGAAACTTCGTTTCAGGTCCCACGGTATCCTGCTCGCCGCACCGGGGGAAGATTGACGTGGAACGTGGTTCCGTGTACTCATGAGGCGTGCTGATCGACGTCCACACCCACGCGATGACAAGCGAGCACTGGGGCCCGGAGTGGGAGGACCACTGGAAGCCGGTCTACGGGCACGGCTGGACCGACGTGACACCCGAGGCCTACGACGCGGCGATGAGCGAGGGCGGGGTGGACCTGTCGTTCGTCTTCGGCATCACGGCCCACTACGCGGGCATGGAGACGCCGAACGACTACATCGTCGACTTCGTGAGCCAGTGCCGCAGCAACGTCGTGGGGTTCATGGCCATCGACCCGACAGACCCTGGCGCGGCGGTCGAACAGCTACGTGACGGGGTGGACCGGGGGTTGCGCGGCATCAAGTGCTATCCAGTCCTCGGCCTCTTCGACGTGCGCGACGAGGCCCTCGACCCCTTCTACCGCGCCGCCACCGAGGCAGGGGTGATCCTGTTGTGGCACATGGGCGCCACCCCTTCGCCCATCGGCAAGCTGGAGCTGTCCAACCCGCTGCTCGTGGACGAGGTGGCCAGGCGCCACCCGGGTCTGGTGCAGATCATCGCCCACCTCGGCCATCCGTGGCAGCGCGAGACCATGGTCGTGCTGCGCAAGAACCCCCGAGTCTTCTCCGACGTCTCCGCCCTGTGGGCGCGCCCCGCCGACGGTTACCGCGCGCTCGTCCGCGCACAGGAATGGGGTGTCGTCGACAAGCTGCTGTTCGGCTCCGACTATCCGTTGTGGACTCCCCGGCAGGCGACCGACGGGTTGCACGAGATCGCCGACCACCACATCGAGGGGATGCCGCGGATCGGCGACGACGTCCTCGACCACCTGTTGCACGCCGACCCCTCGGCCCGCCTCGGCCTGTCGGTCTGAGCGGGACATGACGCCTGCCGCAGAATGCTCGTATGCCGGTCGACCTCGCTGACCTGCCCACACCGGCACTGCTCGTCGACGTCGCGCGGTGCGAGGCCAACATCGCTACCGTGGCGGGTTCGTTCTCCGCTGCCGGGGTCGCACTGCGCCCACACATCAAGACCTCCAAGTGTCTCGAGGTGGTCCGCCGCCAGTACGAGGCCGGAGCCGCCGGGTTCACCTGCTCGACGCCGGCCGAGGTGCGGGCCCTCGGCGAGGCGGGTTTTGCTGGGCTGCTCTGGGCGCACCAACCGGTCGGACGACAGAAGGTCGCGTTCGCCGTGGACGCCGCCAGGCGGTGGGGCATGACGGCGATCGTCGACTCGAGGGACGTTGCCGAGCCGTTGTCCGCGCACGCCGTGGACGAGGGCATCGTGGTATCAGTGCTGCTCGAGGTGGACACCGGGCACCACCGCACGGGCGTCATCCCCGACCGGTCCCTCGAGACCGCCCGGCTGGTGGCCTCGCTTCCGGGCCTTGAGCTCGAAGGCGTCCTGACGCACGAAGGGCACCTCGCGGCATACGGAGCCGACCGCGTCGGGCTCGAGGCGGCGGGCCGTGGGATCGGGTCCAGCCTCGCGGGTGTAGCGCGCCGGTTGTCCGAGGCAGGCCTGCCGTGCCAGGTCGTGTCGGTCGGGTCCACGCCGGGGTTGAGCACGGCGCCGTTCGCTCCGGGGGTGACCGAGGGCAGGCCGGGCACCTACGTCTTCTACGACGCCAACCAGGTCCGGCTCGGCAGCACCACCATCGACCGGTGCGCACTCACCGTCCTGGCCCGCGTGGTCTCCCGCCAGCGCAAGGGCCAGGCCATCATCGACGCGGGGTTGAAGGCGATGAGCTCGGACGCACTCACTCCGCGGGTCGGCGCCGGCATTGTCTGCGACGTCACGGGGGTGCCGATGGCGGACGTCAGCTTCCCGACCGCCAACGAGGAGCACGGGTTCCTCACCGGACCGGGGGCCGACCGGCTGCAGGTGGGCGACGTCGTGCGGATCGTGCCCAACCACGCGTGTGGCACCGTGAACATGTGGAGCCGGCTGCACGCCGTCTCGGACGACTCGGTGGAGCAGTGGCCCGTCGTGGCCAGACACTGACCGGTCGACCCGACCGTACGCCGAGGCGTCACCGGTCGTGACTGCGTCAACCGACGTGGCAGAAGTACCGCTGCCACTCATCCCGTCGACGCCCGGACCGGCCGGCCGGCTTGGTCGGCCCGGACCGCACGCCCCGCTCGGCACGGACACGTTCGACTCTGTCGAGAACGGTGCTGTCGCCCGTCGTACTCGACCGCGATTCGCCAGGCGGGATAGCTGAGGTCGAACCGCATCAGCCACGCCCCGTTCTCGTCACGCAGCGTTTGGTTGACGACGGGTTCGGGGAGCCCGGCGAGCACGATGATGTCGATGCCATCCCTGACCGTGCCCGATCGTCGCCTGCTGTCCGCTGCGTCATCCACAGGGCCCCGGCAGCACCGAAACGACAACGCGCCAAGGCGTCACCGATCGTGGCGAACCCGGCCGCCAGGCCACGACAGTGCGCCGAGCCGTCACTGCTCGTGAGCGGATCTCCGTCCGGTCCGATCCCCTGCGCCGGACCGGACGGCAAGGCGTCAGGGTGAGGAGGTCGGGGCGGTCGGGGCGGTCGGGGCGGTCGTCGAGATCGGCGGAGCGGTCGTCGCCGTCGCCGCAGACCCGGTCGTCGCAGGGCCGGTCGTCGCGGACCCGGTCGTCGTCGCAGGTGCGCCGCTCGGCAGCAGCGGCGCTACTGACGGCGGGGGTTTCCACTGCTCCTGGCCCTGATACTGCGGGCTGCCGGGACTCGCGAGCGGGTTGACGGCATACGGTTCGCCGTTCACCGTGTACGCCCGGGGGAAGACGTTCGTCCACCACTGTCCGTAGACGTCTCCCCGTCCGGGGAGGGTCACCCCGGTGCCGACGTCCTCCTTGCGGTCGAGCACCAACGACTGCCCGTCGCTATCGAACAACCGGACATCGGTGAGGCGGTGCCCCTGCGCGTCGTAGACGTAGACGTTGTCCACCGCAGCCCCGTTGAGGGACAGACCGGTCGGCGCCGCGGGCGCCTGCGCGCCCACCTGGACGTACGCGGTCGGCGGGACCGCCTGCACCGCGAGGATCGAGGCGGGCACGGCAACGAGGTTGGCGAGCGCGGGCAGCACGCGTAGCCCCGGGAGCACGTCTGAGCCCCGGCCTTCCGGTCTCGACCCCGCGGCGGCCCCCCACTGGCGGCTGCTCCATCGCCCGAGCAGCACGCTGAGCACGACGCTCGGGAGCCCGATGACCAACATTGCTGGCGAGGTCGGCCAGATCGTCGGGGCGTAGGCGACGCTAAGGACGTGGACCAGGACGTAGGCCGCCACCAGCCCCCGCAGCACCCACCACGCAGGTCGCAGCGTCACGAGGAAGCTCCAGGTCGCATCAAGCCACGGATGCCGGCGCAGGTATGCCTCCGCCGCCGACCGGCGCCCGGCGAACCACGCCCGGTCCAGGATCTGCGGCGGGTTCGTGCGCGGGCGCTCGGGCAGACCCGCCGCCTGTCGGAGCTCCGTGGCATAAGCACCCGGGGTGCCGAGCAATGTCTCCAACGGGCCGCCACGTTCGGTCAGCAGCTCGCCGAGGTCCGCCTCCATTCCACTGGTGAGATCTTCGATCTCTTCGGCGCTGAGGTCGCCCAGCGCCCTACGCACCAGGTCGACGTAGGCGGCCACCTCGTCGGTCTGGCGCGCCGCGTGGGTTGCCGTCCCGTTGTCGCTCATCGTTGCTCTCCTGCCGTCAACAGGTCCTCCATGGTCGCAGCGAACCCGCGCCAGGTCTTGCCCTCGATCTCCAGCTGGCTGCGCCCTTGGGCGTTGAGCCCGTAGTACTTCCGATGCGGCCCCTCCTCGCTCGGCACCACGTAGGACGTCAGCGCGCCGGCGTTGAACAACCGCCGTAGCGTGCCGTAGACCGAGGCGTCGCCCACATCCTCGAGCCCCGCCGCCCGCAGCCGGCGCACGACGTCGTACCCGTAGCCGTCCTCCTGCGCGACCACAGCCAGAACGGCCATGTCGAGCACTCCCTTGACGAGCTGTGTCGTCTCCACCGGCGCCTCCCAGCACGTCAACCCCGCCGTCAGCGGTGGTGTGGCACAGACACTACTCCGGCATGCACGGTAGTGCGCATACGAGAGTTCAGCGTGTCACACTGAGCGAACGACGGCCGGTATGCGCGGGGCGGGTCAGGCCGTAGGTGCGGCCCTCGAACGACACTCGGGTCCGTCCCTGCGGGACCCGGGACGTCATCTGGCGAGAGCTCGGTGAGGCCCCCTCACCGTGGGCCACACCCATGCCGGGGTCACCCCAAGCAGTCACCGTGTGCCGACGGCCGCCCACGCGACCGCCTGGACGACGAACGGCGGCTCGGGAATGAGCTCTCGGCACGCCTCCCGGAGGGCCACCCGCCCCTCGTTGTCGAGCGAGCGCACCTGGTCACCGGCCGGTCCGACACCCAAGGTGTAGGGGTGCCACCATTCCTCGAAGCTGGCGAACCGACATGTCACCGTCAGCTCGCTCTCCCGCACGTCCGTGAGCCCAGCCGCTCGGAACAGTGCGACGAGGTCGCCCGTCTTGCTGCCCGTCCGGACCTGTTCTCCGGTGACACCGGGGTCGAGCGAGGCGACCGCTCGCCAGAACTTCGACAGCGGCGCCCGGCCGCCGGCGAAGTCCCAGACGCATGCGGCCACCACTCCCCCGGGGCGGGTCACCCGACGCATCTGACCGACACCGCCGGCAGGGTCGCCCATGAAATGGACCACGAGCTGCGCCAGCGTGGCGTCGAACGACTCGTCCTCGAAGGGCAGCTCCTCGGCCGGGGCCTGCACGACGTCGACACCCGCTAACCGCGCTCGAACAGCGGCGACGAAGGGTGGCGACGGGTCGACCCCGACGACCTGAGCCGCGCCACAGCGGTTGACCAGCTCGCTGGTCAGCGCGCCAGGTCCGCAGCCGACGTCAAGCACGCGCATACCGCTCCCGGCTCGCACTCCGGCCAGGTCGGCGAGCTCGGTCGACAGCGGGTCGGAGAAGATGCCCATGAACTGCTGGTATGCGTCGCCAGGCACGTCGAAAGCCATGACACGAGCTACAGGTTGATCATGTGGCCGGCGATGCCCTCGATGGCTTCCTTCATGGCCTCGCTCAGCGTCGGGTGGGCGAAGATGTTGCGCGCCACCTCGTCGGCGGTGAGGTCCCACTTCTGCGCCAGCGTCAGCGCCGGGAGGAGCTCGGTGACCTCGGGACCGATCAGGTGGGCGCCCAGCAGCTCGTTGTGCTCCGCGTCGGCGACGATCTTGACGAAACCGACCCCCTCGGCCATGCCGCGCGCCTTTCCGTTGGCGGAGAACGGGAACGACGCGGTCTTGACCTCGTGACCTCGTTCCTTCGCCTGGGCCTCCGTGTAGCCGAACGAGGCGATCTGCGGCTGGCAGAACGTCGCCCGCGGGATCATGTCGAAGTCGATCTCGACCGTCTCGGCGCCCGCGATCGTCTCGGCGGCCACGATCCCCATGGCCTCGGCCGTGTGCGCGAGCATCAGCTTGCCCGTGACGTCGCCGACGGCGTACACGCCGTCGACGTTGGTCCGTCCCCGGGCGTCGACGGCGATCGCCTTGCGGTCGGTCACCTCGACGCCGATCTCCTTCAGCCCGAAACCCTCGACCCGAGGGGCGAACCCGATGGCCTGCATGACCTTGTCCGCCTCGAGCACCTGCGACTCGCCGCCGGCGGCGGGGCTCACCGTGACCCTCACCTTCTCGCTGCGGTCCGTGGGGTCCTCGATCGTCTCGACCTTGGTCGAGAGCAGCACCTTGACGCCCAGCTTCTTGTACTGCTTGAACAGCTCCTTGGACACGTCCGGGTCCTCGGTGGGCACCATCCGGTCGAGGAACTCGACGATCGTCACGTCGACCCCGAAGTTCTTCAGGATGTAGGCGAACTCGACACCGATGGCCCCCGACCCGGCGATGATGATCGACTCGGGCAGCTCGTCGGTGAGGATCTGCTCCTCGTAGGTGACGACCCGGTCGGACAGCGAGGTCCCGGGGACCAGGCGGGTGGTGGCTCCCGTCGCGATGATGACGTTGTCGAAGGTGATCGACCGGATCGTCTCGTCCCGGGGGCCATCGGTCGGCTTGATGTCGACCGAGGTCGCGCTGGTGAGAGAACCCCAGCCGTCGATCTCCTCGATCTTGTTCTTCTTCATCAGGTAGTGGACGCCTTTGGCGCTGGCGTCGGCCACCGACCGGCTGCGGGCGTGGGTCGGCCCGAACGACATCGTGGCGTCGCCCTCGATGCCGAAGACCTTCTTCTCGGCAGTGATGATGTGGGCGATCTCGGCGTTGCGCAGCAGGGCCTTGCTGGGGATGCAGCCCACGTTGAGGCATACCCCTCCCCAGTACTTTCCTTCGACGACGGCCACCTTCTTGCCGAGCTGCGCCGCCCGGATCGCAGCGACATACCCACCGGGTCCCGCACCGAGGACCACCACGTCGTAATCAGCCATGTCCCACAGCCTATGTGGCGCCCCGGCGACCGTTTACATCACAGGACGGCCAACTCGGCGCGCCCCCCCGCGTGCGGCGCTCAGCGACGGAGTACCTTCCCGTCCGGAGGTCGCACCGACGCGGCCCGAGAACCGCGGGAGGTACTCATGCCGAGCTCACCGTCGAAAACCCCACCACCCGGCGCCCGTCGCCACTACGACGCGCCACCGGCCAACAAGAGCCTGCTGGCCCTGGCGGCCGTGCTCGTGGCCATCCCGATCGTCGCCCTGATGCTGGTCGGCACCTATGCGAGGAAGGACCCGGTGCTGTGGGGTTTCCCGTTCTTCTTCTGGTACCAGTTCCTCTGGGTCTTCCTCTGCTCGGCATTCACCTACTCCGCCTACCTCATCGTGCAGAAGGCGCGTCCGCACCGACCGATGACCGACGACGGCACCGAGTTCGTCGACTCCTCCGACGGGAGTGACCGATGAACACCGGTGTCAACGGCGTCGCACTGGTCGTGCTGATCGTGCTGTTCGCCATGGTGGCCGTGATGGGCTTCTGGGCCTCGCGCTGGCGCCGCCCACAGAGCATGGAGAGCCTGGACGAGTGGGGTCTCGGCGGTCGCAGCTTCGGGACCTGGGTCACCTGGTTCCTGCTCGGAGGCGACCTCTACACGGCATACACGTTCGTCGCGGTCCCGGCTGCGATGTTCGGCGCGGGAGCGGTCAGCGGGTTCTTCGCGGTGCCCTACACGATCGTTCTCTACCCCATCATCTTTATTTTCATGTCACGCCTCTGGTCGGTCAGCCACCGGCACGGGTACGTCACACCGGCGGACTTCGTCGCCGGCCGGCACGGCTCCCGCACCCTGTCGCTCGCCATCGCCGTCACTGGTTTCGTCGCGACGATGCCCTATATCGCGCTGCAGCTCGTCGGCATCCAGGCCGTCCTCGAGGTGGCCGGTGTGGGCGGCTCGGGCAACGTGTTCGCAACGGACGCGCCGCTGTTCATTGCGTTCATCGTCCTGGCCCTCTACACCTACACCTCGGGTCTGCGGGCTCCCGCGCTCATCGCGTTCGTCAAGGACATCCTCATCTACATCGTCATCATCGTGGCGATCATCTACCTGCCTTCGAAGTTCGGCGGCTGGGAGCACATCTTCGGAACGGCTGAGGCGAAAAGCACGGCAGCGGCCGCTACGGCCAAGGCGGCGGGGAAACCGTCGACCTTCACGTTCATCCCCTCCCCGTCGCAGTCATGGGCATACGCATCACTCGCCCTCGGCTCCGCGATGGCGCTGTTCATGTACCCGCACTCGATCACGGCGACGCTGTCGTCCAAGAGCCGCAACACGATCCGGCGCAACGCGGCGCTCCTGCCGGCTTACAGCCTCGTCCTGGGACTGCTCGCCCTGCTCGGCTGGGTGGCGATTGCGGCCGGCACCAAGCCGATCGGCCTCGACGGCAAGCCCAACGCCCAGCTGGTGATCCCCCAGCTGTTCGAGGACACCTTCCCCTCGTGGTTCGCCGGCGTCGCCTTCGCGGCGATCGCGATCGGGGCGTTGGTCCCGGCCGCGATCATGTCGATAGCCGCGGCCAACACCTTCACCCGCAACATCTACAAGGAGTGGTTCCGGCCCAACGCGACGGTGCAGCAGGAGGCCAGGGTCTCCAAGATCGCCTCGCTAGTGGTCAAGGCGTTTGCGCTCATCTTCGTCGTCGCCATGGACAAGCAGAATGCGATCAACCTGCAGCTCCTCGGCGGCATCTGGATCCTGCAGACGTTCCCGTCGATCGTGTTCAGCCTCTACACCCGCTGGTTCCACCGGTGGGCGCTGCTCGCAGGATGGGCAGTCGGGATGATCTACGGGACGTATGAGGCCTACAACGTCTCCTCCGCAGCGACGTCGCACTTCGGCGGTTCCGTCTCGGCGGTCCCGATCTGGGGTCAGCTGGGCTACATCGCGGTGACCGCGTTCGCGCTGAACGTGCTCGTCGCCACCGTGCTCACCCTGGCCTTCCGGGCCGCCAAGACGCCGGAGGGGGTTGACCAGACCATCCCCGCCGACTACTTCGCCGACGAGGGTGACCCGAAGGTCAGCGTCATGCCGCTCAGCCCGGAGCAGGCGCAGGCGAGCGGCCACTGAGCCGTATGCCTCGCGGCTGAGTGTGGTGGCTGGCGCCCGGTAAACCGGCCGCGAGCCACCACACCGGGTTATCCACACCGTCGGGCGCGGGCGCCCCAAGATCCACAGGCGCCGACCTTCTCCTCGACTACCGCAGGGCGTCCCTCCAGAGTGCGGGCATGGGAACGCTCGCCTCCGCACGCCGACGCCTGGCGGCCACAGCTGCCGAACCGTACGGCGGAGTCCTCTCGCGCGCCCTTCTCAACGACCTAGGCATCGACCGAAAAGCGGTCGCCCGGGAGGTGGCGGCCGAGCGTTGGCTCCTGGTGGGTAGCCACACTGTCCTGACCAACACCGGCGTCATGGGCGAGCGGGCCGGCCGCTGGCGGGCGGTCTGGGAGTGCGGTCCGGACGTCGCTCTCGATGGTGTGAGCGCGCTGCACGCCGCAGGGGTTCGCGGCTTCGACGAGATGTGCGTCCACGTCTCCGCCTCTCGCGAACGTCATCGTCGGCCGGTCGACGGCGTTCGCGTCCATCGCGTCACGCGGGTCTCGAATGAGATCGTCACTGCCGGGGTACCTCGGGTTCGGCCGGCGATCGCCGCCGTCCGCGCTGCGCATTGGGCGACCTCGGACCGCCAGGCCGCCCTGCTACTAGTGCTTCCCGTCCAGCAACGCATCGTGACCGGGTCACAGCTCGTGGCCGCCACGGAGAGCGTGCACGGTCGTCGGCGACGCCAGCTGGTCCGACAGCTGGTGCGGGACGTCGCGGACGGCGCACAGTCGCTGGGTGAGCTGGACTTCGCAGCCTTGTGTCGTCGGCGCGGACTGCCGGCCCCCGACCGACAGGTGGTGCGGCAGTCGCCCCGAGGTCGTGTCTATCTGGACGTCAGGTGGTCGACGCTCCGGCTGGTGGTCGAGATCGACGGAGCCGGGCATCGCTGGGGCCTGGCCGTCACCGATGACAACCTTCGGCAGAACCGGGTGGTCATCGGCGGCGATGTCGTGTTGCGATTCGACCTCGTGGGACTTCGGTTGACGCCTGACGAGTTCATGGACCAGGTCTGCCAGGCGCAC